>CAYVVQ010000005.1:11212-53083 GCA_964454455.1 uncultured Desulfobacterales bacterium
AGGTCTGTCCCCTCCTTCCCTTTCCGACCTCGGCTTGACCGAGTTCGCACAGGCCATGCCCGAGAAGTACCGTGTCCCGGGAGACGCGGTCCGGGCATACCGGGCGTTCTACGTGGCCGAGAAGGCCCGTTTCGCCCGGTGGACCCGGAGGCCCGAACCGGAATGGTTCGTCCGGGGAATCAAGGGACGCGGGTGACGGGGCCTTTTCCTTTGACTGTGTCGTGTTTTTGTCCTATTCTCTTCTACATACGGACCCAATGCTGATGGCGTCGTGAAATGCCGGAAGCCTTGAGATCTGCCCCTGGCATTTCCACAGGTGACAGCGCTACCAGCGGCGCGTGAGCGGGTTTTTGCGAATGCGTCAATGCTCATGCAAAAGGGCCGGCCGGAGCCATCATGCCGGTGAGGAGATTCGGTTCGACACGCACACCCCATCAGGCCGCGTCAGGCCGAGCGGAAAGGGAGGCGGAGATGAAGGAGCTGATCTCGCGAATGGCGGAGGCACTGGTGGATCACCCCGAGCAGGTCAGGGTCACGGAAATCGCGGGCGAGCAGACCTCCATCATCGAGCTGCACGTGGCCAAGGAGGACCTCGGAAAGGTCATCGGCAAGCAGGGCAGGACGGCCAAGGCCATGAGAACCATTCTGAGCGCCGCCTCGGCCAAGATCCGCAAGCGTCACGTGCTCGAGCTGGTGGAGTGAAGCGGTGTTCCCTTCCATCCGATCCTTCGACGGCTTCGCAACAACCCGCTCAGCCGCCGCCGGGCACCCTGTAACCTGTTGAAACGATCGGGGCGGATCTCGAGACTCCAGACTTTCAACGACCCCATCGAGATGGGAACCCGAACGATGAGCCGCATGGTCCATGCCATTCGCCTGAACCGATCCCTTGTCCCGGCCTCCTGGGTCTTTTGTGCGCTGCTTTTCCTCGCCGGGCCTCTTGCAGCCGGTGCGGCCGCTGAGACGTTGAAGCCCGAGCGCATCGACCGGAAAGGCGTCTCGCGGGGCATCGATCACCTCCTCGAGATCGCCGGCTCGTCCGGCAACGATCGGCTGGACCCCTCGCTGGTCCGTCCCATCCTGGACTTCATCGGGGCGGAAAAGGGATCGGACCGGCTGTACCACATCGGGGAGCGGAACGGAGCGGCGTCGGCCTACCACGAGTTCGACATCCGCAAGAACCTGGCTTCGGTTCTCCAGTACGCCTACAACCCATACATCCCGGCGAACGTTTTTCGACCGTCCTCCATCCGGATGACCCGGTGGCTGGAGGTGAACGGGGAGAAGCAGTCCCTTCCCTGCCTCTGGACCCGCCTACCGGACCCCGAGCCTCCCGTCGTGGTCACGGGGGTGGAGTACGAGGAGAACACGCCGGAGCAGGCCACGGGCGCCTGCTACGGCTACACCATGGACCGGGCGCTGATTCTCTTCAGGGACCGGGGCCGGAATGTGTTCATTTCCATCTCGAAGCAGCCGGATCCCTCGGACAAAGGGAAGAAGGGCGCGTGTCTCGGCGGGGACCGGAACTGGGACTACCTCTACACCGGAGAGGAGGGTCTGACGCGAAGCGGGCTGGGATGGGCCGATACACGGATTTACGAATCCGCCTCCATAGCCGTCTACTACGAGCTCGACCGGTCGACCCCCCTGGTACGCTGCGGCGTCTTCAAGTGGCTTCGTGCCGGCTGGGCCGGGCTGAACCTGGTGAAGAAGAAGCACATCCACGAAGGGATGGAACGGTTCGCCAGGGGGTTCCGGGAAACCATCCACCACCCCCTTCTGCCGGAGCCGCAACGGCTGGCGGCCGTGTTCGGCTGGATCAGGGCCATGCCGGAAGAGGCCATGCGGGCCGGGGTGAACGACTACCTGAGCGGCCTGCGGTCCCGGTACGGGGATGAGGAGGTGCTCTCGAAGGATGAGTTCGAGGCGATGATCGAGACCGGGGACTACGCCGGCCGGATGACCCATCTCCAGATGGAAAGCCTTCTGTCCCTCGAGTTCATGAAGTGGGTTCTGGGCAAGAACACCGTGCTCGGCGAGCTCTTCCGCCGCGTCCCCGATGCGGAGGCCGAACGTGTCTCCGGCATGCGCTGTCCGCCGCCCGGCTGACGGCCCGGACCCGACGCCTCGGGACGACCGGTCGATCCCGCCTTTTCCCACCGCAAGCCCTCGAAGAGCCCTCACGGACATCCGGCACACGGCGGTCACGCGGTCCTCACCGCGGGAGCGCCGATTGGTCCCGGTACGCCTTGAAAGGCCGTACGGATGGTGGTAGGGTCCTGCGCAGCTGAGCCTGGCACCCCCTCCCGGCCCCGATTTTGCGGCGGCTGCGAAGCGCCCACATCCCATTCCCCAGCCCCCAGGGAGTCGATCATGAAGGAGTATGCCAGCGTGAACCACCGGGACGTCCCCCTGTTCCGGGACGTGGCCGAGGAGGACTGGAACGACTGGAAGTGGCAGTTCCGGAACACGATCCGGGACATCGATACGCTCGAGAGGATCATCCGCATCGACGAGAACGAGGAGCGCGACCTCGAGCGGGTCCTCCAGACCTTCAAGATGAGCGTCACCCCCTACTACGCCTGCCTCATGGACCGCGAGTACAAGCGGGGCTCCATCCGGCTCCAGGGCGTTCCGCGCATCGAGGAGCTGGCCTACGATCCGGACGACCACGAGGACCCGCTGGACGAGGACGTGGACTCCCCGGTGCCGGGCATCACCCACCGCTACCCGGACCGGGTCCTCTTCATGGTGACCCGGATCTGCTCCATGTACTGCCGACACTGCACCCGCAGGCGCATGGTGGGCTCACAGGACGAGCATCTGAGCAGCCGGGACATGGATCAGGCGTTCGGATACATCGAGGACCACCCCGAGATCCGGGACATCCTGATCTCGGGCGGTGATCCCCTCGTGATGGACGACGGCCCGCTGGAGGCCATCCTGCAACGGCTGCGGGGAATCGATCACGTGGAGATCATCCGCATCGGGAGCCGCACCCCCGTGGTCCTGCCCCAGCGCATCACCCGCGAGCTGGTGGCCATGCTGCGGAACCACCACCCCCTCTACCTCAACACCCACTTCAACCACCCCGCCGAGATCACTCGGGAGTCCAAGGAGGCCTGCGCCCGGCTGGCCGACGCCGGCATCCCGCTGGGGAACCAGACGGTGCTCCTGCGGGACGTCAACGACTGCCCCTACATCATGAAGAAGCTGATGCAGGAGCTCCTGATGATCCGGGTCAAGCCCTACTACATCTACCAGTGCGACCTGTCCCGCGGCATCGCGCACTTCCGCACCTCCATCACCAAGGGCATGGAGATCATCGAGAACCTCCGCGGCCACACCACGGGCATGGCGGTCCCTACCTTCGTGGTGGACGCCCCCGGGGGCGGGGGCAAGATCCCCGTGATGCCCAGCTACCTCCTCTCCCAGGGGGACCGCCGCCTGGTGCTCCGGAACTACGAGGGCGTGATCACCACCTACACCCAGCCCGAGAACGTGTTCTCGGACTGCGGGCACTGCCGGATCTGCGAGGACGAACGGTACAAACCCCTGGACGGGGTGGCCAAGCTGCTGGCCGGGGAGAAGCTCACCCTGGAACCGGCGGATCTCCAGAGGCGCAGGCGGTAGGCCGCCGGCGGAAACACCGACCCCGCGGGGGTCTCGAAAAGGAGCTGGACATGGCGGACAAGCTCGACCTGAGAGAGTCGGAGCGCCTCTACCAGGAGGCCCTGGACCTGATCCCGGGCGCGATCCTGGGCATCCGGAGACCCTACAACTTCGTCCCCGGGGAGTACCCCATCTTTTTCGAGTCGGCCAAGGGAGGCCGGGTCACGGACGTGGACGGCAACGAGTACATCGACATGCTCTGTGCGTATGGACCGATCATCATCGGTCACAGGGAGGAGGAGATCGACGACGCGGTTGTGGAGCAGATGCGGAACAAGGGCTTCTGCTTCTCCCTCACCCAGTCCATGCAGAACACCCTGGCCGGGAAGATGCGGGAGCTGATTCCCTCCGCCGAGATGAGCCTCTTTCTGAAGACCGGCTCGGACGCGACCACCACGGCCATACGGATCGCACGGGGTCACACGGAGCGGACCCGGATCGCACGCTGCGGCTACCACGGCTGGCACGACTGGTGTGTGGAGGTCAAGGGCGGCATTCCCAAGAAGCTCTACGAGGACATCCACGAGTTCCACTACAACGATCTGGACGAGCTCGAGGACCTCATGAAGACGCACGGGGACGACATGGCGGCGATCATCGTGACCCCCGTGGGCCATCCCCTGGCGGAGAAGGTCCAGGAGCCCCGGCCCGGGTTCCTGGAAGGCGCAAAGAGCTTGGCGGAACAATACGGGGCGGTCCTGATCTTCGACGAGATCCGGAGCGGCTTCCGGTTCGGCCTGGGCGGGGCCCAGAAGGAGTACGGCGTCACGCCGGACCTCTCCGTGTTCGGCAAGGCCATGGCGAACGGCTACCCGATCAGCGCGGTGGTGGGCCGGGGGGAGGTCATGAAGGTGGCGGCGGACCGGGTGTTCATCAGCTCCACCTTCTTCCCGAACAGCCTGGAGCAGATCGCCGCCCTGAAGACCATCGAGATCCTGGAGCGGGACCGGGTCCCGGACAAGGTGCGGGAAAAGGGGTGGAGGTTCGGGGAGCAGGTCGCTCGCATGGTGGAGGAGAGCGGCGTGCCCGCGGAGTTCTCCGGCGCGCCCCTCCTGCCGTTCATCACTTTCCCCAAGGACTCGAAAGGGTTGTACAAGGAGCTCAGGACGGCGTTCTACACCCAGGTGATCCGCCGCGGGGTCTTTCTCCAGCCGTATCACCACGGATACGTGGCTTACCGGCACACGAACGGGGAGATCGACCGGGCCGCGGCCGCGGTGGGGGAGGCCCTCGAGGAGATCCGAAAAACGTATTTGGATTGACAACTTGGGGCCGTTTGGTTATGCTCGGTCCCCTCACTGCGACCCGATGGAAGAGGGCGATCGAAATCCTCGCAGGGTCGTCCGGGCGGGTGAGGGATTCGCCGCTGGACCGCGTCACGGGACATCAAGACATTCAGGAGCTTTGCGGACACCATGCTGGACATCGCTACGGAAACAACGGAAACACCGGCCGAGCTGCCCGTGACGATCCTTGTCGCCGAGGCCGTGGATTTTCTCGGCCACACGGCGGAAAGTCCCCTGGTGCCGTCGGAGTTCCTCGGGCTGGTGGGGGACGGGGACGGAGCGTCCCGTTTCTCGCGTCTCCTCCAGGCCGCGGGACACCCGGACGATCCGGAAGGATTCTTCGCCGCGCTGATGGGGCCCGTGCTCCAGGGGGAGGCCCGCGGCCGGGGTCCCTGTCGGGTCGGCGGGGTGGAGATCCCCAGGCGGTTCATCGTCGCCCTCCTGGAACGCATGTCGCCCGGAAACGGGTTCGTTTCCGTCCGGGACGTGGACCAGATGGAGACCCTGACGAGCATCCGGGTGGAGGAGGGCCGGCGGGAGGCCCTCCAGAAGGTCATCGACCTGTTCCCGGTCCGGCTGTCCAGGCACACCGTGCGGCAGATGATGGTCTCCAGGGACGTGGCCTACCAGTACCTGCCCTTCGTGGAGGAGCTGGACCCGGTGGGGCACGTGAACACCTGGATCGGACAGTTTCACCAGGGCCTGCTGGAGCGAATGTACCGCAACCGGGTCATCTTTCTGTTGAACATGACCTGCCCCGTCTACTGCCGGTTCTGCTTTCGCAAGCACAAGGAGTCGAGAAACGAGACCTCGCCCACCCCGGGCGAGGTGCGGGAGGCCGTGGCCTACGTGGACGCCTCTCCCACCATCAAGGAGATCGTCATCACGGGCGGGGACCCTTTCCTCAACCGGAAGAACATGGAGGCCGCGATCGACGGCCTCGGGAACGTCCCGCACGTCCAGACGCTGCGACTCGCCACCCGCTCCATCTCCTACTATCCCCACCTGTTCCTCGCCGACGACGGCGCATGGCTCAGCTACCTGAAGCGGAAGAACCTGGAGCTGGAGGAGAAAGGCAAGCGGATCGAGGTGGCCACCCACTTCATCCACCCGGACGAGGTCTCCCCGGAGAGCCTGGAGATCATCTCCGAGCTGGTCAAGAACGGCATCCAGGTGTACGTGCAGACGCCCTTCCTCGACGACTGCAACGATTTGGGCCCGGAGCTCACAGAGCTCTTCGGCAGCCTGAGGGGCGCCGGGGCGGAGATGCACTACATCTACATCCCCTGCAGCCCGATCCACGGAAACAGCATCTACTGGTCCCCGCTCTCCAAGGGGATCGAGGCGGGGACCTACCTGCGGGCCCACCTCTCGGACCGCGCCATTCCCCGGATCTGCACGGCCACCCCCATCGGCAAGATGGACTGGAACAGCAGCGGCTGGGCCGTGGAGGAGGACCCGGAGAACGAGCATTTCCTCTGGCTCCGGTCCCCCTACACCCCGGACTTCTTCAACGCGTTCGCCCCGGTGGCCAATGAGCTGGACAACGTCCGGGTCAACGAGGAGGGAACCATCGACGTCCGGTACATGGCGCGGATCGGCGACAAGACGCTCCTGGTCGGGTCCAGGGAAGCCAGGCCCCGCCGCACCTGCGTCTCCGACCTCGAGCTTCTGGAGTCCGTCCGCGCGGCGGGCCTGGAGGATCAGCGTTTCGCCCGCCCGGTGGTCTCCTCCGGGGCGGAGGGGGTCGTGCGCACCCACGAGACCCGGGTGGAGCTGGACGCGGACCGCTGGCGGGCGGGAATCGACTACATTCGGAGGAACGAGCCGGTCACCGACGTGGTCGTGGCGGCCGAGCGGGACGGGATCGACTGCCTCAACGAGATCCGGGACATCGTCCGGCAACTCCGGGACATCCCCCACGTGAACGCCCTCCGGATCCGGAGCCTCGCCTTCGCGGCAAACCCCGGCGCCTACACGCCCGGGGTGATCCGGGACCTGGCCGACCTGAACCGGCTCACCGTCACGCGGCCTCTCCGGCTGGAGATCGAGACGGTTTTCCTCCACAGCGGCGAGTTCACCGACGGTCACAAGAGGATTGCGGCCCGCCTCCGGAGGAGGGGCATCTCGGTCTACGTGAACGTCCCGCTGGTTGCCGGCGGCAACGACACCCCGGACGAGATTCAGCAGGTGGCCTACCGGTGCAGGGAGGCGGGTGTGGAGTTCCACCATGTCTACGTGGCCGGCCATGCCCTTCAGACCCGGAGGAACGGATCCCACCCCGTGGACGTGGACGACGTGCTGGACATCGCCACCAAGGTGCGGCGGGACGGGAGCGGCCGGGAGATCCCGGCCTACATCCTGCTTACGGATCTGGGCGAAATGGACCTCGGGCTCTCCTGCCGGCTGGTCGCCCGGGAGGGAGGGCTCCGGGCCCGCAGGCTGCCCTACGATCTGGACTACTTCCGGGCCATGGACCCTGCGTACACTTGGCCGGAGGGCGTCGTCGCGGAGGAGGACGGGCGGCCTTCGGTGCCTGTTCCCGGTCTGGTCTCGCGGACGGGGTTCATGGTGTCCTGATTCGAGGACCGAGACCGGGACCTCATCGCTTTCATTCCGGCCCCTCCACCTCCGTGGAGGGGCCTGCTTGTTTGGAGGGAAGAGATGAAACGGTCTTCCTTTGCGCCCCCCGGGCTCTTCGTGGTGCGCGCTGTCGGTCTTGAACCTTTCCGAGGAGGAGCCTCATGAAGCCGGAGACGTACATCGACCTGGAGAACCGCTACGGCGCATACAACTACAAACCGCTCGACGTGGTCCTTCAGCGGGGGGAGGGGATCTGGGTCTGGGACGTGGACGGGAAGCGCTATATGGACTGCCTCTCCTCCTACTCCGCGGTGAACCAGGGTCACTGCCACCCCCGAATCCTTCAGGCCCTGATCGAGCAGGCCCGCAAGCTCACCCTGACCTCCCGGGCCTTTCGAAACGACCAGCTCGGCCCCTTCTACGAAGAGCTCTGCCGCCTCACCAAATCGCACAAGGTGCTCCCCATGAACAGCGGGGCCGAGGCCGTGGAAACGGTGATCAAGGCCGTGCGGAAGTGGGGCTACAAGGTCAAAGGCGTCCCGGACGGCAAGGCCGAGGTGATCGTGTGCGACGGGAACTTCCACGGACGGACCATCACCCTCGTGGGGTTCAGCACGGACCCCCAGACCCGCGAGGGGTTCGGCCCCTTCACCCCGGGTTTCAAGACGGTCCCCTACGGCGACGCCCGGGCCCTGGAGGAGGCCGTCACTCCCGACACCGTGGGCTTTCTCGCCGAGCCCATCCAGGGGGAGGCCGGCGTGATCATCCCGCCGGCCGGGTACTTGAAGGAGGCTCGGGAGATCTGCTCGCACCACGGGGTGGCCCTGGTCCTGGACGAGATCCAGACGGGGCTGGGCCGTACCGGGCGTATGCTGGCCGAGGAGCACGAGGGGGTCGAGGCCGATGTGACTTTGATCGGCAAGGCCCTCTCCGGGGGGTTCTACCCGGTCTCCGCGGTCCTCTCCAACACGGAGATCCTGGGGGTGATCCAGCCCGGGGAGCACGGCAGCACCTTCGGGGGCAACCCCCTGGCCTGTGCGGTGGCCCGGGCGGCCCTCATGGTGCTCGTCGAGGAGGGGATGATCGAGAACGCGGAGGCCATGGGAGGGTACTTCATGGAAGGGCTCGAACGAATTCAGGGCCCCTGGATCAAGGAGGTCCGGGGCAAGGGCCTCCTGATCGGGGTGGAGCTCGTTCCCGAGGCGGGCGGCGCCAGGCGGTTCTGCGAGAAGCTCAAGGAAAAAGGCCTCCTGTGCAAGGAGACCCACGAGAACACCATTCGATTCGCGCCTCCCCTGGTCATCGAGCGGGCGGACGTCGATTGGGCCGTCGAACGGATCGAGGCGGTGCTCGGCGCAGCCACGTGAGAGGTGGGGGCCTCTTTATCGTGGCGGACGGCGGTCAAGGCGGCCGGAGAGGCGGCTGAATCGAACCGGGAACGGGCGTATGAAGCACACGACTGTACAATCCCTGCTGCCGGGGCTGAGGGCTTGGTTCGCCGGCTACGTCGGGCGGTTTTCCTCCGACGACCCGAGCGTGCAGAGAAACATGGACATCAAGGCCGAGCACACCCTGAGGGTGTGCGGGGAGATCCGGGATATCGGGGGAAGCCTGGGCCTGTCCGATGAGGATCTCTGCACCGCCGAGGCCTGTGCGCTGCTGCACGACGTGGGCCGTTTCGAGCAGTACAGCCGATACGGGACCTTCCTGGACTCCCGGTCCGCGGATCACGCGGCGCTCGGGGTGAAGGTGATCGAGGAGCATCGGGTTCTGGGAGGATTCGATCCCGACGCGGCGCACCTCGTGGTTCGGGCGGTGGCGCATCACAACCGGGCCGTTCTGGACGAGGAAGAGGGGGAGCGCTGCCTCTTTTTCCTGAGGCTGCTCAGAGACGCGGACAAGGTGGACATCTGGCGGGTGGTGACGGACCACTACCGGGACGGAGGGAGACACAGGAACCCGGCCCTGGAACTGGATCTGCCGGATCGGGACCGGATCTCGGATCGGGTCTGCGATTCCCTGATGAGAGGAGAGCTCGTGCGTGTGTCCGATCTGGAGACCTTGAACGACTTCAAGCTGCTCCAGATGGGGTGGATCTACGATGTCAACTTCCCCAGGACATTCAGGATCGTTCGGGAGCGGGGTTATCTGGAGGCCATCCGCGATGCCCTGCCGCATTCCGATCGCGTGACCGGCCTGTACGCACGGGCCCGCGACCGACTGGAGCGGGGATCGCGCGCCGACTGAAGGGCGGACAGAACCCCTTCACGAGGAGACCCGAGAGCGCAACCAGGCTGTCGTGGACCGGGCTCAGCGGCCGTGGACCACCCGCCCGTCGAAGACGGTCATCTCCACGTTCGTCTCGATGATCTCCATGGGGTCCACGGTGAAGATGTCCCGGTCCAGGACCACCAGGTCGGCCCGCTTGCCGGGCGAGACGCTTCCCAGCTCGTGGGCCTCGCCGTTCGCCTCGGCCGCCGAGAGCGTGTAGGCGCGGACCGCCTCCTCCACGGTGATCCGCTCCTCCGGGTACCAGCCGCCCCCGGGTGACCCGTCTCTCCGCTGCCGGGTGACCGCCGCGTGGATGCCCACCAGGGGCCGCGGGTCGCAGACCGGCGCGTCCGAGCTCATGACGAGCGGGATGCCGGCGTCCAGCATGCTGCGGTAGGCGTAGGTCCACCGGCCGCGCTCACCCACGGAGCGCTCGATCATGTGAATGTCCAGGATCATGTTGTGGGGCTGGACGCAGCCCACGATGTTCAACCGCGCCATGCGCTCGAGGTCCTCGGGCCGGATCATCTGGATGTGCTCCACGCGGTGGGGCACGGCGGGCCCGGTGGTCGGCCCGGTTTCCCGGAGCACCCGGGCGCGGTCCACGGCCTCGAACACGGAGACGATCTCCCGGTTGGCCCGCTCGCCGATGGCGTGCACCATCACGGCGAGGCCCGCCCGGTCCGCCTTGACGACCCACTCCCGCAGCGCGTCCGGAGAGCAGAGCGGCATGCCCACGCCCCCGTCCAGGTAAGGGTCGACCATCCAGGCGGTGCGCGCGCCCATGCCGCCGTCCATGAAGTACTTGAGGTGGCCGATCCGCAGCCGGTCGTCCCCGAAGCCGCTGCGAAGCCCCAGGGCCGCGGCCTCCTCCAGCCGCTCCCCGGGGAGGCTCACCCAGCATCGCAGGTCCAGCCTCCCTTCCTCCCGGATCCGCTGCCAGGTACGGAAGGCGGGCGGTCCTTCCACGCCGCCCATCAGCCGGACGTCGAAGAGCCCGGTGATCCCGTGGGAGTGGAGGGCGGGAATGCCGTCCAGCATGGCCTCGTACACCCCCGGGTCGCCCGCCTCGTGAATCACCGCCTTGATCAGGTTGGGGGCCAGCTCGCGGAGGATCCCGGAGGGGCGCCCCGCGGCGTCCCGGGCGATCACGCCGTCGGGGGGATCGACGGTGTTTTCGTCGATGCCCGCCCGCTCCAGGGCGAGGGAGTTCACCGTGGCGAGGTGGAGGTCGCATCGCCACAGGGCCACCGGGTGGTTCGGCGCCACGTGATCCAGGTCGTGCCTCGTGGGCATCCGGTCGTCCTCCCAGTCCGACTCGTTCCAGCCCTGGCCGATCACCCAGGTCCCCGCGGGGAGGTTTCGGGCGGCCTCGGCCACCCGCCCCAGGCAGTCCTGGAAGGAGGTCGCATCGGCCAGGTTCAGCTGCTTCCGCCCCATGGACCAGTCGTAGTAGTGGAAGTGGCTGTCCGTGAAGCCGGGCAGGACCAGGCGTCCCCCGAGGTCCAGGGTCTCGGTCTCCGGACCGGAGAGGGAGGCGATCTCCTCGTTGTCCCCCACGGCCAGGATTCGGCCGTTCCCCACGGCCGCGGCCCGGGCCAGGGGGCGGGAGGGGTCGAGGGTGCGAATGAGGGCGTTCAGGAAGATGCGTTCCGGCGTCATGGGAGAAAACCTCCGGGAAAGGGATCGTCGGAATCGAGGACAAAGGTGTGAACGCCCGTGATGTGGGCGCTGCCGCGGATCTCCGCCACCACGGCGGGGACCTCGCCGACGCGGGTCTCCCGAACGAGACGGGCCTCGAAGACCGTCCCGAGGGGGCTCGTGTTCGTGTAGGGGCGGTCCATGCCGATCCGCCCCTGGTGGTGAAGGAGGGTCAGCTTGGCGGCCGTGCCCGTGCCGCATGGGGACCGGTCCATGTGGCGCTCGCCGTAAACCACCATGCTCCTCCCGCCGGGCGGCTCCCCGGGCTTCTCCTCGTAGAACTCCACCACGTCCACCGTGGAGACCTCGGGCCGGGTGGGGTGCCGCACCTCGAGCTGCTCGTTGGCGCAGTCGATGAGGGTCATGCCCAGGTCCACGAGCCGCGCGCTGTTCTCCGGGGCGAGGGCGAGCCCGGTGCGCTCGACCGGCACCATGACGAAGAACCCGCCGACGCAGACGGTCTCCACCGGGATCCTCCCCAGGCCGGGGACGTCCAGGGACCGCTCCCGGCCGTACACGAAGGAGGGCACCGCCCGGATGGCCACGGACTCCACGGCGCCGTCCCGGACCCGGGCCAGCGTGCTCATGGGCCCCGACGGCGTATCCACGGTCACCCGGGTCTCCGGGCCGGTCGCCTCGATCGTGCCGGCCTCGATGAGGGTGGTGACCGCCCCCATGGTGGCGTGCCCGCAGAGATAGGGGTAGCGGCGGGCGTCCATGTAGATCAGGCCGAAGGCCGCCCCCTCGCCCACCGGGTCCGTGAGGGCCGCGGCGATCATGTCCCGGTGCCCCCTGGGCTCCCGGGTGAGCAGCCGGCGTACGGAGTCCAGGTGATCCATGAAGTAGCGGCGCTTCTCCGCCATGTCGGCGCCGGGCACCTCCCCGAACCCGTCCACCACGAGACGGGTGGGCTCTCCGGCCGTGTGGGAGTCGATGGTCCGGAGGGGTGATGGAAACCTCTCGGACAGCCTCTCCATTGCTCGATGGATGTCCATGGTTCGAGCCTCCCGGCTCTCGGGGCATTTCACCCCGAGGCAAGATGCGATCCGTTCGTGCGCGCACCTCGGTGGCGCGGCCCCACCATGGGAAACGGTCCGCGCGGTTGTACATCTGAACGCGAGCGCCATGGGTTGATGCGATGGGCCGTGCCGGTGAGCTGAGCGGACGCTCGCGCGTCCATCACGCCTGGGACCCCCGGGAAGGGACGTTCCGGCCTCGGAGAGAAGAGGTCTCGCGGGGATGCGGGTTCGGCGGTGTTCTTCAGTTTTCTCGTTTCAGCAGCCCGCAGTGGCGGGGCGGCGTGTGGATCAGGACGGTCTCGCCCCGGCGGTACGGCTTGGAGCTGACCATGCTGATGGCGTGAATCACGGTGCCGTTGGCCAGCTCCACGAAGTAGCTGACCTCGCCTCCCATGTAGCTGCGGTCCTTGACAACGCCCTTGAAGGTGTTGATCTCAGGGGCGGAGACGTCCTCCTTGTCCGGAAGGATATCGAACTTCTGGGCGCGCACCACCAACTCGACGGGTTCCCCCTGCTTCCAGGCTTCGGAGCCCGGCGTGTAGATCTCGTTCCCGTCCTCGACGCGGACCCTGGTGTAGTCTCCCTCCCGGCCCAGGACCTCGGCGTTGAAGAAGTTGGAGTGACCCAGGAAGTCGGCCACGAAGTGGTTGACCGGGTTGTTGTACACGTCCTCGGGACCGCCTTCCTGCTGCTTGCGGCCGTCCTTCATGACCACGATCCGGTCGGACATGGACAGGGCCTCGCGCTGGTCGTGCGTGACGAAGATGGTCGTCACGCCGAGGAGCTGCTGGAGGTTGTCCACCTCCATGCGCATCTCCTCCCGCAGGTTCTCGTCCAGGGCGGAGAGCGGCTCGTCCATGAGCAGGACCACGGGTTCGATGACGATGGCGCGGGCCAGGGCGATCCGCTGCTGCTGCCCGCCGGAGAGCTGGGAGGGCATCCGGTCCTCCACGCCGGGCAGGCGCACCATCTCCAGGGCGCGCCTCACCCGGTCCCGGGTCTCCTGCTTGGGCACGTGGCGGTACTTGAGCCCGAAGGCCACGTTGTCGAGGATGGTCTTGTGGGGGAACAGGGCGTAGTTCTGGAAGATCATCCCCAGGTTCCGCTTGTGGATCGGGGTGTCGTTCACCCGCTTCCCCTGGATGTAGATGTCCCCTTCGGTCGGGCTCTCCAGCCCCGCGATCATGCGCAGGATGGTGGTCTTGCCGCAGCCCGAGGGCCCGAGCAGGGTCACGAGGGTCCCCTCCTCGAACTCCAGGTCCATCTTCTCGACGGCCACCACCTTGTCGAACCGCTTGTACACGCCCCTGAGCTCGACCGCGAGGGACTTGCTTTCGTTTTCCACCGCTCTACGCTCTCCTGGTTGGGGTGCGGGACGCCGCCCCGTTCCGCTTCCGGCTGAACGGGGCGGCCGGATCGTTCAACAGGGAAGGGCAGGGCACGGAGGCCCTGCCCTCGCGGTCCTTCTCTATGCGCCGGCCCGGATCCGGTCCCACTTCTCGGTCCACTCGACCTGGTGGCTGTTCCAGTAGTCGGGCTTGGAGAACAGGTAGCCCTTGAGCTCGCCCGTGGGATCGAAGGCGGGGAGCTTCTGGACCTCCGGCGGCATCTTCACCTTGGTGGGGTCCAGGCTGGGCGGGTAGTTCTGCCCCTTGGCCACGGCGATGGCGGCGTCCGGCTCCAGCATGAAGTTGAGGAGCTTCTGGGCCACCTCCACGTCCGTGCCCTTGAGCACGAAGATGTGCTCCATCCAGGAGTAGGTGCCCTCGGGCGCCAGGTAGCCGACGGGGTGGCCCTGCTGCTGGAGGGCCGCGACCCGGCCGGACCAGGCCACGGTGGCGTAGATCTCCTCGTTGGCGAGGAGGCTCATCAGCTCGGCCCCCGACTCCCAGTACTTCTTCATGAGGCCCCGCTGCTCCGAGAGGGCGTCCCACACGGCGTCCAGGTCCGTGATGTTGTTGGGGCTCTGGCCGGTGTGGAGGGCCGCGTACCACATGTTGGTCCGGAAATCGGGACCCCAGCTCCCCAGCTTGTCCTTGAGCTCCTTGTCCCACAGGAGCGCCACGCCCAGCTTCTCGGCCTTCTCCTTGGAGATGTGCTTGGTGTTGTAGGCGATCCCGGTCTGCCCCAGGTCGTAGGGGACGGCTGAGAGCTTTCCCGGAGTAACTTCACGAAGAGGTGTGATCATGGCCTTCATGACGTTCTTGAGGTTGGGGATCTCGGCCTCGTCCAGGACCACGCCGAAGCCCAGGTTGATGTAGCGCGCGTAGTCGAACACGGCGCTCAGGTGGGCCAGGTTGAACTCGCCGCCGGGCGGGTAGGAGGCCTTGACCTGGGTCAGGTAGGCGTCCATGCCCGTGAAGGCGGCGTCCACCACCTCGATCCCGGTCGCCTTGGTGAAGGGCTCGAAGGCATACTTGCGAAGGGCCTCGGAGGTGGTCCCGCCCCAGGAGTCGAACCGGATGGACTTGGCCGCCCGGGCGTTGCGGGTCAGGAGGCCGAAGGGTCCTCCCACCAGCCCGGCCGCGGCCCCGGCGACGCCCAGGTACTTGATGAAGTCGCGGCGGGTGATGCTGCCGTCCCGGTACAGCTCGACCACGGTGTCCAGTTGCTCGTTCAAATCCTTCTTCATGCTGAACTCTCCTTTCATCCAGAAACGTTGCCGATCGACAGGCTCGCCCGCCCACCGGCCTTCCGGCACGAAAGGCCGCCGGTCGGCCGGCGTGTGTCCCGTCAGGTTTGCCGCGTGCCACCCGGACGCAGCGCCGCCCGTCTCGTTCCCGAAGGCCGGCGCGGACCCGTATGTACTACCCCCGGCGAAATCGGCGGGAGAGATACCCCGCCACCAAGGGGATGGAGATCGTCAGGAGAATCATGACCGTGCCGAGGGCGTTGATCTCCGGGCTGATGGAGTTTCGCAGCATGCCGAAGATCCTCACCGGGACCGTCTGGCTCTGGGCGGTCGCCCAGAACAGCGTGGCCGTCACGTCGTCGAACGAGATCGTGAACGAAAAGAGCATCCCTGCCAGGATCGCGGGGGCCAGGAGCGGCAGGGTCACCTCCTTGAAGGTCTGAAAGGGGTTCGCCCCGAGGCTCAGGGCCGCCTCCTCGTACACGCGCTTGATGCCCACGAGCCGCGCCTGGACCACGAGCAGGACGTAGGGCAGGGTCAGGACCACGTGGCCGATGAGCAGCAGCGCGAAGCTCTTGGGCTGCTGGAGCCAGCGGATGAACAGGAGCAGGGCCACCCCCAGCACCACCTCGGGGATCATGATCGGGGATAGGAGCAGGGTGTTCAAGGTGTTCTTTCCGGGGAACTCGTACCGGACGAAGGCCATGGCCGCGGGAATCCCGATGGCCGTGGTCACGATGGCCGTGAGGGATCCCAGGATGAGGCTGTTCTTGAAGGCGTTCAGGATGGTTGCGTTGTGGGCGAGCTTGACGTACCAGCGGAAGCTGAAGCCCTCCATGGGGAAGGAGCCGAACTGCTGGGGGTTGAACGACAGGATGATGACCGCCACGATGGGGGTGAACATCCAGACATACACCAGGATCGTGTAGAGGCGGATCAGCGACCAGCCCGAGATTCTTGGCATGACGAAGGGCTCACTGCAGGCTCTTGAAGATCTGGTTGATCCCCAGGTAGCGGTTGTAGGTGTAGACGATCACCCCCAGCAGCAGGAGGAGGATCGTGCTGATGGCCGATCCGAACGGCCAGTCCAGGGTCCCCACGACCCGTTTGAAGATCAGGTTGGCGATCATGTCGTTGCCCGGCCCCCCGAGGATCATGGGCGGCAGGTAGGTGCCGGAGGTCAGGACGAAGACCAACAGGCACCCGGCGCTCACCCCGGGGAGGCTGAGGGGAAGCGTGACCTCCCGGAAGGCCTGCCACTCGGTGCAGCCCAGGCTTCGCGCGGCCTCCAGAA
Organism: uncultured Desulfobacterales bacterium; assembly: GCA_964454455.1. Lineage (GTDB taxonomy): Bacteria > Desulfobacterota > DSM-4660 > Desulfatiglandales > HGW-15 > JAIPEI01. The sequence goes on from CAYVVQ010000005.1 coordinate 27,671, forward strand.
GGTTCTTGTCGATCCCCTCCAGGCTCACGTAGATGTTCAGGATCATGAAGGGGAGGAGGTACTGGATCAGGCCCATGAGCACGGCGCCCTCGTTGTAGAGCATGCTCAAAGGATCATCCAGGAGCCCGATCTTCATGAGGAAGTGGTTGATGAGACCGGTGTCCCCCAGGATGTTGATCCAGCTCAGGGTGCGGATGATGAAGCTGATCCAGAAGGGGAGCATCACCAGTATCAGGAGGAACGGCTTGATGCGGCTCTCGGTCCGGTAGAAGAAGTAGGCCGGGATGTAGCCCATGACCAGGCAGAGGAGGACCGTCTCGAGGGAGACCCGGATGGTGCGGATGAGAAGGGAGGGGTAGAAGAAGTCCTCGAAGAACTTGGCGTAGTTCCCGAACTGGAACGCCGGGATGTCCGCCCCGCTCGGCGCGCGGAGCCAGAAGCTGTAGACCACGATGAAGCAGACCGGAATGACGAGAAGGAAGAAGACCGCGCTCACAGCGGGTGCGAGCAGGGCTGCCGGTTGCCAGGGCTTGCTTTCCATGGGACCGCCGAGGGAATCGGGTTGTTGCCAAAAAGCGCACCGGCACACCGTCCAAGCCTCGGAAAACAAAACCTAACGTTTGTTAGATTTTGTGGGAACCACATCCCCATGGAACCGTTCCCGGCGGGCCGGCGGCGTCTTTCGCCACCCTGAGCGTTCATCTATAAAGGATCGATGCCCGAGAGTCAAGGTGAAATCGGGAAGTTGGACAAAAGCCGGGTTTCTTGGTCGCTTGACAGGGAAAACCCGGCTCTGGTAAGTCTAACAAACGTTAGGTTTGCCCCGCTTTTTACGACTCCATCAAGATTCGGGCCTTGCCGGGAAGAGGAAACCTCCAGATGGAAGCCGAGTTCGAGACCCGCCCCTCGAGAAAGGGAATCATTCTCCGGGAGGCGGCCCGTCTGTTCCGGGAGAAGGGATACCGCGCCTCCACCCTCCGGGAGCTCGCGCGCCGATCCGGGGTGAAGGGGGGGAGCATCTACTACCATTTCACCTCGAAACAGGAGATCCTGTACCGGATCATGGACGAGACCATGAGCCATCTCCTGCTGGGCCTGGAGCAGGAGACCCGGGAGGAACGGGACCCTGTCCGGCGGCTCAACCGGGCCATCGCGTTTCACATCCGATACCACCTGGAGAACCAGGACGAGACCCACGTGGCGGACACGGAGCTGATCAACCTCGGAGAGGAACATCGCGAGCGAATCGTCCGCAAACGGACGGGCTACGAGCAGACTTTCTCCGGGATCATCGGGGAAGGGTCCCGGGCGGGCGTCATGGAGGTGGGAAACGTCAAGCTGGCGAGCATCGCGATTCTCCAGATGTGCACCGGCGTCCCCTACTGGTTCAACGAGGAGGGGCCCTTGTCGGTGGACGAGGTGGTGGCCCGGTACACTGATTTCATCTTCTGGGGCGTGCTCGGGAAGGTCGGTGAAGGTGAAAGTGTGAAATGAAGGTGCAGGTGTGAGTGCAGGTGTGAGTGCAGGTGAAAGTGTTGGTGTGAGTGTGTCGGTGGGGGGTAAGAAAACCGGGGCCGGGTAGGCGGTCCCGGAGGGAAGGGAAAGCCATGGCAGCATTGAATCTGGACGAGGCGGAGGTCGGCCGGGCGCGCAAGGCCGCGGGACGCATCGCGAAGGACACCCTGGGGCAGATCGAAAAGAAGACCACCGTGGCCGTGGAGCGCGCGGTCCTCCGGCTGCTGGGGGTGGAGGGCCTGACCCCGGAGGGTGTGCCCTGGGCCAACCGGATCGTGGACGACCTCCGGGCAAGAGGGCTCCTGGACCGGGGGGCTGCCGCCTGGTTCGCGAGGGCCCTCGTGTCCAGTGGGGACTCCCCGGCCGGGACGGCGGAGCGGCTGGTGCAAGGGAGCCTGGATTACGACGCCCTCCCGGAGGCCGAGCCCGCCGGGCTCCGCGACCGGATGCGCTCCCTGGCCCGGGATGGCCTGGCGCGGATCGACGAGTCACGCAGGGAGCGGGAGTCGCGGCTGGCGCGTCTCGGGCGGGGTTCCGAGCCGCTCCGCTACCTCATCGTGGCCACGGGGGACATCCGGGAGGACGCGGTCCAGGCCCGGGCAGCGGCGCGCGGCGGAGCGGACATCATCGCGGTGATCCGCCACACGGCCCAGAGCCTCCTGGACTACGTGCCCGAGGACGGAGGCATCCAGGGGGTCGGCGGGACCATCGCCAACCGGGAGAACTTCCGCATCATGCGGGAGGCCCTGGACGAGGTGTCGGAGGAGCTGCGCCGCTACATCTTCCTCACCAACTACTGCTCCGGTCTCTGCATGCCCGAGATGGCGGTGCTGGGCGCCCAGGAGCGTCTGGACGTGATGCTCAACGACTCCATGTACGGTGTGATCTTCCGGGACATCAACATGATCCGCACCTTCGTCGACCAGCACTTTTCCCGCGCCCTGCTGGCGCGGGCCGGCCTGATGATCAACACGGGGGAGGACAACTACCTGACCACCTCGGACGCCTTCGAGAAGGCGCACACGGTGCTGGCGAGCCAGTTCATCAACGAGCAGTTCGCCCTGCTGAGCGGGCTGGAACCCGGGCAGATCGGCCTGGGCCACGCCTTCGAGATCTCGCCCAAGGTGGAGGACAGCTTCCTTCACGAGTTGGCCCAGGCCCAGATGGTCCGCCAGATCTTCCCGGACTGTCCGGTCAAGTACATGCCGCCCACCAAGTACATGACCGGCAACATCTTCCAGGGAAACGTCCAGAACGCGCTCTTCAACGCGGTCTCCGTGCTCACGAACCAGAGCGTGCACCTCCTCGGCATGCCCACCGAGGCCATCCACACCCCCCATGTGCACGACCGCCACCTGAGCCTCGAGAACGTGCACTATGTGTTCCGCGCCATGCGCCACCTGGGCGACGAGATCGCGTTCCGGCCGGGAGGCCGGATCGAGACCCGGGCCCGCAAGGTCCTTGCGGACGCCGCGGCCATGCTCGAGGAGATCGCCGATATGGGGTTGATGGAGGCCGTCTCGCAGGCCATGTTCGCCGACATCGCCCGCACGCGCGAAGGCGGGAAGGGTCTGGAGGGCGTGGTGGAGAAGGCGGAGGACTACTGCAACCCGGTCGCGGACCTGCTCCAGGAGGAAAGGAGGGCGTCATGAGTGAACGGGGAGACCTGGTGACGGCCTATGGAGACACCCGCGGGGACGGCGCGGTCCAGCTCTCGTTCACGCTGCCCGTGCCTGCGGGCGAGAAGGCCCGGCAGGCGGCCCTGATCCTGGCGGCCAAGATGGGGTTCCAGGACGCGAGGGTGATCCTGATGGACCCCATCGACCCGGGGTTCACCTACTTCGTGGTGTACGGTCGGACCCGGGAGAGCGTGGACCTCTCCACGATCCAGGTGCACGAGACGGCGTACGAGGCCATGGAGCCGGGGGAGGCCAACCGGTTCATCCGGGAGACCTTCGGGAGAAAGCTCGTGGTGATCGGAGCCTGCATCGGGAGCGACGCCCACACCGTGGGCATCGACGCCATCATGAACATGAAGGGCTACGACATGCACAAGGGCCTGGAGAGCTACCCGGAGATCCGGGCGGTCAACCTGGGGGCCCAGGTGCCGTGCGAGACCCTGGCGGCCCGGGCGGCCGAGGAGAGGGCCGACGCCGTGCTCGTCTCCCAGGTGGTCACCCAGAAGAACGCGCACCTGGAGAACCTCACCCGCCTGATCGAGCTTCTCGAGGCGGAGGGGCTGAGCGAGCGGATGGTGCTGATCGTGGGGGGACCCCAGGTGACCCCGGAGCTGGCCAAGGAGCTCGGGTACGACGCCGGGTTCGGCCGGGGGACCCATCCCGAGGATGTGGCCTCCTACCTGGTCCAGGAGCTGGCGAAGCGGAAGGAGCGGCCATGGAAAAGCTGATCGTCACCGCGGCCGTGGTGGGCGCCGAGCTCACCCGGGAGGACACGCCCTACCTGCCCCTGACGCCGGAGGAGATCGCCGAGGAGGCCCGCCGCGCCTGCGAGGCCGGTGCGTCGGTGGTGCACCTCCACGCCCGGCACGCCCAGGGCGCGCCGACCCAGGACCGGGAGGTCTACCGGGAGATCGTGGACCGGGTCCGGGACCGCTGCGATGCGGTGATCCAGGTGTCCACGGGCGGGGCGGTGGGCATGAGCGCCGACGAGCGGCTCCAGCCCGTGGAGCTCGAGCCCGAGATGGCGAGCCTGACCGCAGGGACCGTGAACTTCGGAGACGAGGTCTTCTTCAACCCCCGGGACCTGATGGTCCGGTTCGCCGAGGCCATGCAGGCGCATGGCGTCAAGCCGGAGCTGGAGATCTTCGACGCCGGCATGGTGGCCAACGCGCTGTGGCTGGAGCGAAAGGGGCTGGTGATCCCGCCGCTCCACTTCGACTTCGTCCTGGGCGTCCCCGGCGCGCTGCCGGCGGGAATCAGGAACCTCCTCCACCTGGTGGAGTCCATTCCCTCCTCCGCCACCTGGTCGGTGGCCGGCATCGGGCGGCACCAGCTCCCCATGGCCGCGGCGGCGGTGCTTATGGGCGGCCACGCCCGGGTGGGGCTGGAGGACAACATCTTCTACCGGGCCGGGGAACCGGCCGCGGGGAACGCGCCCCTGGTGGAGCGGGTCGTGCGCGTGGCCCGGGAGCTGGGCCGGGAGACGGCCGGCCCGGAGGAGGCGCGCCGCATCCTGGGGCTCGCCTGATGGCGCTCTGGGAAGCAGTCCGTGGAAGCGGCGCCCGCTCGGTGGCCGTCTTCGGCATGGCCAAGAACGCGGGCAAGACCGTGGCCCTGAACCACCTGGCCGGCGGGGCAGAGCGGGAGGGAGTCACCCTGGGCCAGACCTCCATCGGCCGGGACGGGGAGGCGTGGGACGTCCTCACCCACCGTCGTAAGCCGTCGGTCCGGGCCGGGGCCGGAACGCTCCTCGCCACGGCCCGGGCGTGCCTGGAGGTGGGAACGGCAGGCCTGGAAGCGGTCGAGGAGGCGGGCATCCCCACCCCCTTGGGACCCGTTGTCGTGGCGCGGGTCCATCGAGCCGGCCGGGTGGAGCTGGCCGGCCCCAGCCGGGGCGAGCAGCTTCGAAGCGTTGTGGCCCGGCTCCTCGAGCTGGGGGCGGAGCTGGTCCTGGTGGACGGCGCCGTCGACCGCAGGAGCCTGGCCTCCCCCCGCGTCACCGAGGCCGCTGTGATGGCCACCGGGGCCGTCCTGAGCGAGCGCATGGAGGAGGCGGTGCGCCGGACCGCGGAGCGGGTGCGGCAGCTCACCCTGCCCGGGGCTCCGGCCGCCCGCCGAAGCGGCTGGACCGCCGGCAAGGTCGTCGTGCGGGTCGGGGACCGAACCGAGAGCTTCCCGGCGCCGGACGGCCTGAAAGGGACCTCGGGGATCCGTTCGTGGATCCGCGGTTCCGAGGCCGACATCCTGGTGGGAGGGGCCCTGACGGAGCCGCTGCTCTCGGAGCTGATCGGGGAGCACGTCCAGGTCGTGGTGCGCGATGCCACCTGCCTGTTCGTGGAGGATGCCCTTCTGCGGCGGTTCGAGGGAGGCGGCGGGAACGTGACCGTGCTGGATCCGATCCGGCTCGCCGCCGTCACCGTGAACCCGGTCTCACCGGAAGGGTGGTCCTTCGGTGCGCGCACTTTTTTCGAGGCCGTGCGGGACGCCCTTCCCGGCGTGCCCGTCTTCGACGTGGTGTCCGGCTTCGGTCCGGCCCGAGAAAGGGACGGCGGGTGGGCCCGGTGAGAGCTCACATCTGCTTTTCGAAGGAGGAATGAGATCGTGGCGCAATCGAGACAGGCGTGCCCGTTCGGATCGCACCGCGTCGTCGAGCCCGAGGGGGTCCTTCCCCAGGCGGCGTGGAAATTGGACAACACCATGGAGCCTTGGGAAAACGAGCTCCTGATCGACGTGGACAAGCTGAACGTCGACGCGGCCAGCTTCCGGCAGATCCGGGAGGAGGCCGGGGGAGACTTGGAGAAGGTCAAGGAGATCATTCTCCGGACCGTGGCGGAGCGGGGAAAGCAGCACAACCCGGTCACCGGCTCCGGCGGCATGCTGCTGGGATCCGTGAACCGGGCCGGGGAGGGTTTCCCCGGAAAGGTTCGCCCGGGGGAGCGGATCGCCACCCTGGTCTCCCTCAGCCTGACCCCCCTCCGGATCGACCGGATCCTCGATGTGGACGAGGAGCGCGACCAGGTCCGCGTGAAGGGCCGGGCCATCCTGTTCGCCAGCGGCATCTACGCCTCCCTGCCGGACGATCTTCCCGAGGATTTCGCGCTGGCCATGCTGGACGTGGCCGGCGCCCCGGCCCAGACAGCGAGGCTGGTCCGCCCCGGCGAGACCGTGCTCGTCATCGGGGGCGGGGGGAAGTCGGGGCTTCTCTGCATGGTCGAGGCCCGGCGGCGGACCGGGGTCACCGGGTGCGTCCTGGGGGTCTCCTTCAGCGAGCGGGGCTGCGGCCGCATCCGGGAGTCCGGGTTCGCGGACCGGGTGCTCCGGGCGGACGCCACGCGGCCCCTCGACTTCCATCACGCCGTCTCCGAAACCCTGACCGGAGGGCTGGCCGACGTCACCATCAACTGCGTGGACGTTCCCGGAACGGAGATGGCTTCAATCCTCGCCACCCGGGACGGGGGGACGGTCTACTTCTTCAGCATGGCCACGAGCTTCACGGCGGCCGCCCTCGGCGCCGAGGGTGTGGGAAAGGACGTCCGCATGCTCATCGGCAACGGCTACACCCGGGGGCACGCGGAGATCGTCCTGGACATCGCCAGAAAGGTCCGGCATCTCTTCTGATCCGCGGTGCATCGCCTTGACAGCCGGACGTCCCCTGTGATAGTCGAAGGGGATCGAACAGGGTCCCACTCGGGTCCCCGAATACTGATAGCGTCGTAAATAGCCCGAAGCCTCGAGATCTGCCATTGGCATTTCAGAAGGGTATGGGGTTTCCAGCGGCGGGTGAGCGGGTTTTTGCGAACCCGTCAATACTGAAACCAGCATGACGCCCGAGCCGCCGGCGGGACCCCGATCCACACCCCGGCGCCGCAACCGCGGGACGCTTGCCGCACTGCCCGCGATCCGGATCGCCGTGTTCCGGATCCTCGCCCCAGGTCCGGTCGCCGGGCTCGGCGGCACTCCATTCACAGGAACCAGAGGAGCGGCCATGGAGAAGAGCGCCTCTTCCGCCCTTGTCGCCGAAGACATCCACAAGCGCTTCGGATCCCTGGAGGTCCTGAAGGGGATCACCGTCACGGCCGAGGAAGGGGACGTCATCGCCCTCATCGGTTCGAGCGGCTCGGGCAAGAGCACGCTCCTGCGCTGCATCAACCTCCTGGAGATTCCGGACTCCGGAAAGGTCTCCCTCAGCGGGGAGCTCGTGCGGATGAAGAAGAACCGCCGCGGGGAGACGCTCCCCGAGGACAACAAGCAGGTGGACCGCATTCGGACCAAGCTGGGCATGGTCTTCCAGCACTTCAACCTCTGGACCCACATGACGGTCATCCAGAACGTGATCGAGGCCCCGGTCCACGTGCTGCACAACCCCAAGAAGGAGGCGACCCGTAAGGGCATGGATCTTCTGGAAAAGGTGGGGATCGCGGACAAGGCCCACCACTACCCCTCCCAGCTCTCCGGGGGCCAGCAGCAGCGCGCGGCCATCGCCCGGGCGCTGGCCATCGAGCCGGAGGTGCTCCTCTTCGACGAACCCACGTCGGCCCTGGATCCCGAGCTCGTGGGCGAAGTGCTCCGCGTCATGCAGCAGCTCGCCGAGGAGGGACGGACCATGCTGGTGGCGACCCACGAGATGGGGTTCGCCAAGGAGGTGGCCTCCAACGTCGTCTTTCTTCACGACGGGTACATCGAGGAGCAGGGTCCTCCGGAGAAGATCTTCGAGGACCCGTCTTCACCGCGTTGCCGCCAGTTCCTGGCGACCTTTCTCTGAGCCCGGGTGGCGGGAGTGCGGTGAGCCGGTTTTGAGTCGGTTTCTTTTCCATCCAAACGAAAAGGGAGGTACGGCATGAAGAGAGTGAAGAGGATTTTCGCGTGCGTGATCTTTCTCGCCGTAACGGTCTGCTTTGCCGGGCCGGCGGCGGCCGGGGACTGGGACAAGGTGCGGATCGGAACGGAAGGCGCCTATCCTCCGTTCAACTTCGTGGACCAGAACGGGAACCTCAAGGGCTTCGACATCGACATCGCCAAGGCCCTGTGTAAAGAGATGGGCGTGGAGTGCGAGTTCGTGATCCAGGACTGGGACGGGATCATTCCGGGGCTCCTGGCCAAGAAGTACGACGCCATCATCGCCTCCATGTCCATCACCGAGGAACGGAAGCAGAAGGTGGACTTCACCAAGAAGTACTACCAGACGCCGGCCCGGTTCGTGGCCGAGAAGAACGCGGGCATCGAGATCTCCAAGGAAGGCCTGAAGGGCAAGGCCGTGGGCGTGCAGCGCGCCACCATCCACGAGAACTTCCTGCGGGACAAGTTCGGGGACCTCGTGGAGATCAAGTCCTACGCCACCCAGGACGAGGCGAACATGGACCTGTCCTCCGGGCGGGTGGACCTGGTGATCGCGGACGCGACGGTGCTCCTGGGCGGTTTCCTGGAGACCGAGGCCGGCGCGGGCTATGAGTTCATCGGCCCGGGCTTCACGGACGAGCAGTGGTTCGGCGAGGGGATCGGCATCGCCCTGCGCCAGGATGACGACGACCTGAGAGAGATGTTCAACGACGCCATCCAGGCGCTCCGCGAGAAGGGCATCTACCAGAAGATCAACGCCAAGTACTTCGACTTCGACGTGTACGGAGACTGAGCCTGAGGTGCATTCGGGCCCGTCCTTGTTGATTCGGCGGTCACGCGCGGCGGCCTCCGTCCGTGCGTGACCGCGTTCACCCGCCGCACCGTCGGCACTGCGAGGAGCCCCGATTGATCGATCTGCAAGGCTACGGCTGGCTTCTCTTGGAAGGGGCGCGGCTCACCGTCCTGGTCGGCTTGGCCTCCATGGCCATCGCCGTGTTCCTGGGGCTGATCGGGGCCTGGGGAAAGCTAACCAAGGCGCGCCCTGCTCAGATGGCCGCAGGCACCTACACCACGGTCATCCGGGGCATCCCCGAGCTCGTCCTCATCCTTCTCGTCTACTACGGTGTTCCCACGCTGATCCAGGACATCACGGCCGCCGCCGGCCGGGAGGTGATCGTCGACCTGAACCCCTTCACGGCCGGTGTGGCCACCATCGGGTTCATCTACGGGGCCTTTGCCACGGAGGTCTTCCGGGGGGCCTACCTGGCGGTCCCCAAGGGACAGATGGAGGCGGCCCGGGCCATGGGCATGAGCTCCGCCCTGACCTTCCGCCGGGTCACCCTGCCCCAGATGTGGCGCTTCGCGCTGCCCGGTCTCGGAAACGTCTGGATGGTGCTGATCAAGGCCACGGCCCTGATCTCGGTGATCCAGCTGCCCGAGCTCATGCGGAACGCGGACATCGCCTCCCGGGCCACGCGGATGCCCTTCACCTTCTACTTCGCCGCCTCGCTTCTCTACCTGGTGATCACCATCGCCTCCATGATCCTCCAGCAGAAGGCCGAGGTGTGGGCGAGCCGCGGCGTGAGGAGGGCCTAGGGCATGGCCTTCGACATCATCCTGCAGAGCCTCCCCCGGCTCCTCGAAGGCACCTGGGTGACCGTCCGGATCACGGGGCTCAGCGTGGTGATCGGGCTGTGCCTCGCCGTCCCCCTCGCCCTCATGCGCGTGTCCAGGAACCGGGCCGTCTGGATACCCGTCTACGGGTTCATCTTCTACTTCCGCGGCACGCCGCTGCTGGTGCAGATCTTCCTGATCTACTACGGCAGCGGGCAGTTCCAGGACGCCCTTTCCCAGGTCGGGCTCTGGACCTTCTTCCGGGAGGCCTACTTCTGCGCCGTGCTCTCCCTCACCCTGAACACGGCCGCCTACACCGCGGAGATCCTCCGGGGTGCGATCCAGGGCGTCCCCTGGGGCGAGACCGAGGCGGCCCGCGCCTGCGGCATGTCCGGAGCCCTCCTCTACCGCCGGATCATCCTGCCCAAGGCGTTCCGGCTGGCCTGGCCCGCCTACACCAACGAGGTGGTGTTCCTGCTCCAGGCCTCCTCGCTGGTCTCCATCATCACCCTCATGGACATCACCGGGGTGGCCCGGGTCATCGCCGCCCGCACCTTCGCCTTCTACGAGCTGTTCCTCACGGCCGCGGCCATCTACCTCGTTCTGGTCTACGGCGTGATCTGGGTGTTCCGCAGGATCGAGTATCGCATCTCCGGCCACCTCCGCGCCGCCCCCGAGGCCGCGACCGACGCCACCGCGGGCATGTGACCCGCTTCGTTCCTCTTTCCGCGAAGCCTCCGCTCCGGCGGATCATCGGACAAAGTCCTGGCGTCTCCGGGTCGGCCGTGGTATAGGCGGGACCGGTTCGAGGCCGGGAAGGCGGAAGACGTGGAAAAGCAGGTTCTCAAGGCGGACTGGCTGCTGCTCCTGACAGCCCTCATCTGGGGAAGCGCATTCGTGGCCCAGCGCGTGGGCATGGAGCACGTGGGGCCCTTCACCTTCAACGGGGTCCGGTTCACCCTGGGAGCGCTCGCGCTCCTGCCTCTGGTGGTCCGTCCAAAGCCGCTGGTGCCGCCCGAGCAGGGAGGTCCCTCCGGGGCCGGCCGGTGGACCCTCCTGTGGGGCGGGGGGCTCGCCGGTGTGGTCCTCTTCACGGCCGCGGCGCTCCAGCAGGTGGGCCTGGTCTACACCACGGCCGGCAAGGCCGGGTTCATCACGGGCCTCTACGTGATCATCGTCCCGATCCTGGGCCTCTTGTGGGGATACCGGCCCCGGTGGGGCGGCTGGGTCGGGGCCGGCCTGGCCGTGGCGGGGCTCTACCTCCTCAGCGTGACCGAGGCGTTCACCCTCGCCCCGGGGGATTTACTGGAGCTGGTGGGCGCCTTTTTCTGGGCCGTCCACGTGCTCATCCTGGGGTGGCTCGCTCCCCGGGTGCGCCGGGTGCGTCTGGCCTGCCTGCAGTTCTCGGTCTGCGCCCTCCTGAGCCTGGCGACCGCGGGGCTCTTCGAGCCCATAACGGCCGAAGGGCTGAGGGGAGCCGCCATTCCCATCCTCTACGGCGGGCTCCTGTCCGTGGGGGTGGCCTACACCCTCCAGGTGGTGGCCCAGCGCCACGCCCCGCCGGTCCACGCGGCCGTCATCCTGAGCCTGGAGGCGGTGTTCGCGGCCGTGGCCGGCTGGATCCTCCTGGGCGAGGTCCTCGACCTCCGGGGCATCGTGGGATGCGGCCTCATGCTGGCCGGCATGCTCACGGCCCAGCTCCGCTCCTGACCCGGCCGCCCGGGCGTCAGGTCACGGCGATGAGAAACGCCGCCTCCATTCGTTTTCGTTCCAACCGGATTTCCTCCAGCCCATCCAGCAGACGACGGCGGTCCGATTCGGACCACTGCGCCAGGGCGGATCGCTGGGTGCCGCACAGGTACCAGGTGCAGATCCACGGCCGCTGCACCCGGGGCAGCAGGCAGCCCTGGTCCGTGAAAAAGCGGCAAAGGTCCCCGGGGCGGCTCCGGAGCTGCCCGGGTGGGTGTTCGATGCCGGAGAGCGAGAGGAGGAGCAGGTCGCGGAAGTCGGCGTAGACCGGGGCGTGGAGGCAGCAGGGATCGGAGCACCGGAGGCAGGTGTCCAGGCAGAGTGCGTCGAGAAGAGGAAATAGCCCCTCCAGTGCCTTCTTGACCGCCGCGGCCCTCGAGCGGGCCTCGGTGAGGCCTGCCCCACTGGACAGGACCAGACGATCGATCGTCCATACGGCCTCGGACCATTGCCGTGGAGTTTCCCAGGGGACGGCCAAGACCCCGGAGGCTGGATTCACCGCCGTCACACGGCCTCGATCGTGGAGGGCGGCTTGGTGCCGATGTTGTAGGTCACGCTGACCACGCCCGGAACCTCACGGACGATGCCGGAGGCGATCTCTTCCAGGAGGTCAAAGGAGAGGCGCGTCGGGGTGGCGGTGCGCGCGTCCACGGAGTCCCAGCATCGCACCTCGATCTGGAGCCCGAAGTCGCGCTTCCCGTCCCGCATGCCGGTGACGCGGTCCTCGTGGAGAATGGCCATGTACTGGAAGGCGCCGGTGCGCCGGAGCAGCCGCTCCACCACCACCGTGGCCTTTCGAACCGTTTCGATACGCTCCGGCGTGGCCTCGCCGATCACGCGGGCGGCCAGGGCCGGGCCGGGGAAGGGGATGCGCTCGAACAGCTCGCTCGGAAGCCCCAGGGACTTGCCGATCCTTCGCACGCCGTCCTTTCGGAGCTGGATGAGCGGCTCGAGGATGCCGTAGCCGAAGGCCTCCTGGGGATCGATGCCGAGCTGGGCGAAGACATTGTGCTGGCGCTTGATCCCCGCCACGGTCTCGTCCACGTCCGTCAGGATCGTCCCCTGGAGGAGGACCCTGGCCCCGCTTTCCTTGACGATGCGGCCGAACACGTCCCGGTAGAAGGCCTGGGTCACGGCCTCGCGCTTCTCCTCGGGGTCGCGTACCCCGGAGAGGGCGCTGAGAAAGGCCTCCCGCGCATCGACGATCTCCACCGGCACGCCCAGATTCCGGAAGAAGCCCGTGACCTGCTCGGGCTCCCCCTCCCTCATGAGCCCGTTGTCGATGAACACGGTCTTGAGCCGCTCGCCCAGGGCGCGGTGCCCGAGCATGGTGACGGTGGAGGAGTCGACGCCCCCGGAAAGGGCGTTGATGGCCAGGCCGTCACCGACGGCTTCCTGAATGGATCGGACCTGCGCCTCGATGAAGGCGTTCGGGTCCAGCTGCTGAACGGTGATCTCCTCGATCATGGTCTGGGCCTCCCTGTGATGTTCTTCGTTTTACCGTGAGTACGCCCCTCGGTGGGCCGGGCGTAGGGCGGCATTTCATATGCCGCCGCGAGGTTGTCGTTCTCAACCTTCCCGCTCCTCTCCCGACGCCCGGACCAAGGCCTGGAAGAGCTTCCTGGAGGGGGCGTCCACCCGCCAGGTGCCCTCGGGGTGCCACTGGACGGCCAGGACGAAGGTCCGCTTCGGACATTCCACCGCCTCGATCACCCCGTCGGGTGCACGGGCCACGACGTCGAGACCGGGTGCGACCCCCTTGACGGCCTGGTGGTGCTTGCCGTTGACCTGGAGGGTACGCCGGTTCAGGATTCCGGCCAGCATGGATCCGGGCTCCAGCCGTACCTCGTGGGTGGTCACCTGTTTCGGGGCCAGCTGGACGTGATTGATGGCGTCCTCGACCTGGGTCGCGATGTCCTGGATCAGAGTGCCGCCCAGGGCCACGTTGAGGACCTGGATTCCCCGGCAGACGGCGAACAGGGGCATGTCCCGCTCGAGGACCGCCCGCGTCACGGCCAGCTCGGCGCGGTCCAGCTCCTCGTCCAGGTCCCCCAGGCGCGGGAGAGGGGCTTCCCCGTAGAAGCGGGGGTGTACGTCCGGCCCCCCGGTGAGGAGGATTCCGTCCATGCGGTCGAGCACCGCGGAGAGGCTCCGGTTGTCCTGGGCCGTCGGAATGAGCACGGGCGCGCCGCCGCACCGGAGCACGGCCCGGCTGTAGTCGTCGAAGGCGTAGTCCATGGGATGGCCCGTGTCGTAGGCCCCCCAGGCCCCGCCGATCTGCCGCGAGCAGGTGATGCCGATCAAAGGTCTCATGTCCACTCCGTCGGGACTCGAAAAAGGCCACCCATTCTTTCCCCCTTTCCGGGGCTTCCTGTCAAGGAAAGAGCGCCGAAGTCCCGCCGAAGCGGCCTGGAGATGGTCCTCCACCATGTAATCGTAGTTGCGGAAGGTCCTGGCGATCATGAGATCCATGGAGTTCAGACGTCTCCCCTCCTGGTTGATCCGCTCGAAGATTTCCCGGACGGCGGGGATGTCGAAGCCCCGGGTGCCGTGCGCCTCGGAGCGGTGAAACCATGCCTGGAGAAAGGCTAACATTCTAGCCGGCGGTCCCGTCGGTGAAGGCCGCAGTTCGGCCGGACGGGGAAACGGCCTGTTCGGTTGTCTTAGGGGGGCGCCTGTGCTAGACCGTAGCGGTCACGTCCCGCTCCCGCCGACACAGGAAGGAGGGTTGCCCATGGAGTACTACGACGCCCACGTGCACTTTCTCTGGAAAGGCCCCCTCGCGCAGGCGGCCTCGGGCTGGGCTCCCCTGCGGGAGAAGGGCCTCCGGGGCATGGCGGTCATCATCATGGGCTACCACCCGGCCGACCTCGGCCGCTGCCTGGACCTGATCCCGTCCGCCTACCACGACCGTGTGGATCCGGCCTTTTTCGACGAGCCGGCCGACCCGGAGGCCTGCGTGCACCGGGATCTTCAGGGCATTCCCCTGTTCCCCTACCTGGACAGCCGCTACATCGGGGACGCCGAAGCCGATCTGGTCCCGTTTCGGAAGGCCGGGTTCCGGGGCCTCAAGATCCTCTACATCCCCGAGGAGGATCGGGAGAACGGGATGGTCGGCTGGAAGAACCTCTTCGGCCGTTCCATGCGGGAGTCCGAGGCGGTGACCGCCCGCCTGGTGGCCCAGGCCGCCGCATTCGGATGGCCCGTCATCTTTCACGCCGACCTCCGGCGGTACGGCCCCTTCGTGGAGGAGCTTCTGGGTGCCCACCCCGGCATCCCCTTCGTCATTCCTCACTTCGGTTTCTCGCGAAAGGCCGTGGCCGGCGTCATGGAACGGTCGGATCACGTGTACACGGACTTCTCGTCCCTGCTGCCGTTCATGCGGAAGGCCCCCGAGGCCTATGCCGGGTTCATCGAGGCCCACGCCGACCGCGTGCTCTTCGGCTCGGACGCCACCCTGGGGTGGCCGGAGCTCACCGGCCGATACCTGGAAGCCGCAAAGCGCATGATCCCGGACGAAGGGGTGCTCCGGAAGGTCCTGTTGGAAAACTACCTGAGGGTTCACGGGGGATGGGACCTCCGTGAATGAGAAGGGAGGCCGTGGATCGGTTCTTCCGGGTCCTGGTCCGCCCCCCCCGCGCTGAGCCGGCCGGAACGGCTCAGCGCGGGGGGACCGGGCCTATCCGGCAGTGAGCTCGAACGCCGGCGGGTCCACGATGTGCTTCTTGACGAAGCAGAGGTCCATGACCCGGAGAATGGATTTGCGGTACTTTTCGGGGAACCCTTCGGGCAGGGTGAGGTGGAGCGCAAACTTGGTGTACAGCTTCTTCTTCTCGTCGAACTCCCCGCTCATGCTCAGGGACATCCCGTCCATGGGGAGCTCCCTCGCCTGGCAGAAGTCGACCGCGTACGCCCCGGCGCAGGCGGCGATGGAGGCCAGGAAGAGCTGAAACGGTTGGGGGGCCGACCCTTCGCCTCCTTCGTTCACGGGCTGATCGGTTTGGATGAGCGCGCCCTCGAACTGCGCGTCCACCCGTTTGCCTCCGGGAAAACGGATCTGGAGCATCTCTCTCATGACGACCTGTTCCTCCTTGGATGTTGGAATGGCGCCCGGATCGTCGGGCTCGGGTGTCCTGCGCCGGGCAGGGAGGCAGCCTAGCACAGCCGGCGTCCCCGGGCAAACGGTACGGGCACGCGAGGGGGGGAGGCCGGCCAGATCCGCCTTGACATTGGAGGCGGGAGAAATATATTGTTGATATGTATGGATAAATGAAAGGGGGTCCCCATGAGTCTGAAGTCCGCTTTCCCTGTCATGGTCATGGGATTCGTCCTGCTGACCGGCGCGCTGTTCCTGGCGGCCGGGCTGGTCGGCATCCCGTTTCTCTCGGTGGACGCTTCCCGCGGGCCGGTCGTGAGCATCGTGGCCGGCGTCCTGGTCGCGGCGTCGATCCTGTTCTACTTCGCATGGCAGCGTGGCCGGCTCCGAAAGCAGGGGAAAACCGTTCTCGAGGTGCGGATGGAGGCCGTAGAGAAGGCCAAGGAGCCGTCCATGCTCGTGAAGATCGCAGAGGACCCGGACGAGCACCCGGATGTGAAAAGGCGGGCCGGAGAGCGGCTCAAGGATCTGATGGAGTAGCGGCCCGTGGATGCATACGAAGCCAGGGAACGGTTCACGATCCGGATATCGGACCGAGGGCTGGAGATCCAATGCCATGACGGGGGAGAGGTGACCCTGTCGGCGGCCGAGGCGCTCATGCTCCTGGACATCCTGAAGAACGAGGAATCGCGGTTGACGAAGTCGGCCGAGGCGTCCTCGCCCATGCCCATGCGCATCCGGTACGGTCCCGGCTGATCCGCCCCCGGTCCGCATTCCCGCCGGCGGTCCTGAAGGGAACACGGTTGCCCGGCTTTTCATCGGGATCTCCGGGGAGCGGGCCCCTATCTACCCCTTCGAGGGGGTTCGGGAGATGATCGACGCGGCGGGAAGGGTGTGCGGCGCCCTCGGATGCAGGGACAGGATCAGCGCGGTGGCGGGACCGCGCGGGCACCAGTACGGTCCCGGGGAGACCTGGGCGGCCGTGGACCGGATGCTGACGGGATCGGAAAAGGGGAGGGGACAGTGAGCAAGGAAGGGCCGACCGGCGAAAGGGCCGGCAAGCCGACCGGACCGTTGCCCGAGATCCGCGGGGGTCTCCTCGGTGAGATTCGCGGCCTCTCCGGCCGGGACGTTCTGCGTCGCCTCATGGAGGTGGACCGGCCGGACGCGTTCCTTCGGAGCCTCCCGCCGGAGGATTTCTACTGGATGGTGAAGAAGGTGGGCGATCAGGATGCCGTGCTTCTCCTGGAGATGGCCTCGGAGGAGCAGTGGCAGTACCTTCTGGACCTGGAGCTCTGGCACGGCGACCACCTGGACGTCGGGGAGGCCGGGACCTGGCTCGGGCGGCTCGAGCAGGCCGACGCCCCGCGTCTCGTGCAGTGGCTCTTTCGGGAAGGAGAGCTCTTCGCCTACTACCACCTGTTTCGAAGCGTGGAGCTGATCGTCATCGAGAACGACGAGGAGCGATGGAGCCTCCCGGACGGATTCTTCTCCGTGGACGGAGTCCACTACGTGCGCGCGGTCCATCCGGAGCAGCGGGAGACCCTCGAGCGGCTGTTCCGAGCCATGTCCGATGAGGACTACACCCGCTTTCAGGGGCTGCTCCTGGGTCTCGGAGGGGTCCTCCCGGCCGACCTGGAGGAGGAGCTTTACCGGCTTCGCAACGTCCGGCTCTCCGAGCACGGGTTTTTGCCCTACGAGGAGGCCCTGTCCGTGTATGCGCCCCTGGAGCCGTCCCGGCTGGAGGGGGGGGGCGCGGCGGCGCTTCCCGACCCGGCCGCCTCCCCGGAGACTGCGGCTCCCGTAGCCCCCCTCGAGCACGCCGAGTCCGGGAACCTGTTCATGCAGGCGGTCTCCGCTGCCCCCGACCCCCTGCTGCAGGACCGGGTGAGGCTGGAGTTCGCCGGCCTGTGCAACCAGATCCTGTCGGCGGACCGATCCATGTCGCCGGACCTGGAGACCCTGACGGCCGTGTGCCGCAAGGCGTCCTCCTTCGTCAACCTGGGGCTGGAGCGGCTCTGCGGCAAGGATTCCGCTGCAGTGGAGAATACCTTGAAGGGGCAGAGCCTGGTCGGGCTCTTCCGGGTGGGCTTCGGCCTGGCCCTCAAGGTCAAGTGGGAAGCGGAACGGTGGCACAAGCAAAGCTGGTTTCTCTCCCAGGGCCTGGCACCCGACTTCTGGGGGGATTACTGGGGCGGAATTCTGGCCGGCGTGCTGGAGCTCAGGCCGCGGTTCTACGTCGGAGGCCGCGAGGGAGACGACTTCCGGGAGTTCGAGTGGCTCTCCGACCTGGCCGAATGCCTGAAGGTGATTCGCAGGCTCATGGTCCTGGACAGCCTCCTGGCGCGGCTCACGGAGACCTCCCCTTTCGGCCCCCACCTCGTTCCCCCGGCCGGCGGGTCGTTCCGGCCGCTCCTGTTCAACCTCTGGGCGCGAAAGCTCCTGGAGGTCAAGCTCTCCTTTTCCCCCCTCACGCCCGCCCAGGCCAGACGCTTTCTGGAGACCCTGCGCAAGGGCAGCCCCGAGAGCGCGCCTCCCTACACCATGCCGGGTTTCGGGGAGGCCTTCGTCGAGGAGTTCATGGAGGTGGCCGCGGAGCCGGACCCCGAGGCGGCCGCCGTTCTGAGGGAGGCTCTCATCCTGGTCTGGCAGGAGTTCCAGGAGGAGTACGGCTGGGTGTCCCCGGAGGACCTGGACGAGCGGTACGCCAAGTTCATCAGCATCCGGGCCCTCCGATCCACGGTGCACTGAATCGACCCGGCCGCGTTTTCGGGCTGACGGCCGGGCTCTCCGGCTCAAAAACGAACCCGGGGTCGACCTCGACCCCGGGCCCGGGTGATGGGCCTGTCCGCCTAGGCGGACTTGACCGCGATCTTTCGAGGCGTGGCCTTCTCCACCTTCGGCAGGGTCAGCCGCAGGACGCCGTCCTTGAGCTCCGCGTCGATCTTGTCCTGGTCGATCAGCTCCCCGAGGGTGAACTCCCTCATGTAGCGTCCGGTGCGATACTCCCGATACACGTCCGCCTCGTCTTCGCCTTCCGGGGTGGCCACCTCTCCCATGAAAGAGAGGACGTTCTCGCGCAGGTCGATGTTCAAATCCTCGGGCTTCACGCCGGGCATGTCCGCCACCACGGTCAGCGCCTTTTCCGTCTCGAAGATGTCCACGTAAGGCGTGAAGGTGAGTCCGGGTACGGTCTGCTCGGCCGGCGTGGCCACGGCCTCCTTTTCCTTTGCCTGAAGGGCCTTGTTCGTGTCCGTCATGGTGCATCCCTCCTTTCCCGGCCTGTTACGAGGCCTTGATGCTGATCTGCCGGGGCTTGCTCTTCTCGGACTTGGGAATGGTGACGGTGAGGACGCCGTTTCTGCACTCCGCCTCGATCTTGTCCGAGTTCACCTGGTCGGGCATGTTGACGACACGGTTGAACTTGCCCGCCTCGCGTTCCCTCCGGTGGTAACGGGTTCCCTCGCTCTCCTCCGCGATCCTGCGCTCCCCGGATATGGAGATGCTGTTCGCGGTGGCGGAGATCTCCAGGTCGTCCGGCTGGATGCCCGGGAGCTCGGCCCGAAGGTAGAAATGGTTCGCATCCTCGGTCAGGTTGATCAGGGGGAACACGCCGGCGGTGCCCGGCCCGCCAACGCCTCTGGACAATCCCTCCGTGAGGCGGTCCACCTCCTGTCTCATCCTGTCGAGTTCCCTGAAAGGGGTCGTCCAACCCAGGTTCGGCCAACGGCTCAGTCTGCTGACGATCATGATTCAACCCTCCTTTTCTCTGATTGATCTCCCTGAAGCATGAATCATGAGGTTCTTTCCCCCCGCGATGCGGGATAAAAAGCATAAATAATCAATAAAAACAAATCGTTGACGTTGTTACTCAAAAAATAATCACTGCAGATTCTCTGTCAAGATCCGCAGATGAAAAAACTTCGATTCCGGGATTGGTCGACCCTGGAGACGTATGGGAGGAGATCTGAGAGGCCTGGGAGGGGTACTGGAGGGCAAAAAAAACCGGACAGGCGGGTGCCTGTCCGGCTGCTGTGTCTTCCGGCTTCTGCGGTTGTCGGTCGGCGGACCGCCTAGTACATCTCCTCGGGCGGCATGGCCGGTCCTTCGTCCTTCTTCTTGGGCTTCTCGGCCACCATGGCCTCCGTGGTCAGGAGCAGGCCGGCCACCGAGGCCGCGTTCTGGATCGCGAACCGCGTCACCTTGGTGGGATCCAGGACGCCCGCCTGGACCAGCTTCTCGTAGGCCCGGGTCTCTGCGTTGAAACCGTAGTCATCCTTGCCGTCGATCACGTGCTGGACCACGACCGAGCCTTCCATCCCGGCGTTGTTGGCGATCTGGCGGACCGGCTCCTCCAGGGCTCTTCGGATCAGCTTGACGCCCAGCTGCTCGTCCCCCGTGGCCTGCACCTTGTCCAGGGCCTTGATGCAACGGATGAGGGCGACGCCGCCGCCCGGCACGATGCCTTCCTCGACCGCGGCGCGGGTGGCGTTGAGGGCGTCCTCCACCCGATCCTTCTTCTCCTTCATCGCCGCTTCGGTGGCCGCGCCCACGCTGATCACCGCCACGCCGCCGATCAGCTTGGCCAGCCGTTCCTGGAGCTTCTCGCGGTCGTAGTCGCTGGTGGTCTCGTCGATCTGGGCCCGGATCTGCTTGACCCGGCCCTCCAGGGCCTTGCGTGTCCCGCCGCCGTCCACGATGGTGGTGTTGTCCTTGTCCACGGTCACCCGCTTGGCGGTGCCCAGCTCGTTGATGGTCAAGTTCTCCAGCTTCACGCCCAGATCCTCGCTCACGACCTGGCCGCCCGTGAGGACCGCCATGTCCTCGAGCATGGCCTTGCGGCGGTCGCCGAAGCCCGGCGCCTTGACCGCGGCGCTCTTGAGGGTGCCGCGAAGCTTGTTCACCACCAGGGTGGCCAGGGCCTCCCCCTCCACGTCCTCGGCGATGATGAGCAGGGGCTTCCCGCTCTGGGCCACCTGCTCCAGCAGGGGTACCAGGTCCTTCATGGCGCTGATCTTCTTCTCGTGGAGCAGGATGAAGGGCTCCTCCATCTCGACTTCCATCTTCTCCTGGTCCGTGACGAAGTAGGGGCTGAGGTACCCCCGGTCGAACTGCATGCCCTCCACGATCTCCAGGGAGGTCTCCATGCCCTTGGCCTCTTCCACGGTGATCACGCCTTCCTTGCCCACCTTTTCCATGGCCTCGGAAATGATCTCTCCGACGGTCGCGTCATTGTTGGCGGAGACGGTCCCCACCTGGGCGATCTCCCGCTTCTCCTTGGTGGGCTTGGAGATCCTTTTCAGCTCGTCGACTACGGCCTCCACGGCCTTTTCCACGCCTCGTTTGACCGCCATGGGGTTGGCCCCGGCCGTGACCAGCTTGGACCCTTCGCGAAAGATGCTCTGGGCCAGGATGGTGGCGGTGGTGGTTCCGTCGCCCGCCACGTCCGAGGTCTTGGAGGCCACCTCCCTGACCATCTGGGCTCCCATGTTCTCGAACTTGTTCTCGAGATCGATCTCCTTGGCCACGGTCACCCCGTCCTTGGTCATCTTCGGGGAGCCCCACGACTTCTCGATCAGCACGTTCCGGCCCTTCGGACCCAGGGTGACCTTGACCGCATTGGCCAGCGTGTCCACGCCCTTGAGCATTAATTCTCGGGCCGTTGCGCTGTATTTGATTTCCTTGGCTGCCATGTTACGACACCTCCTCGCAGGTTATTGGGCGATGCCCAGAATGTCGTCTTCCTTCATGATCAGGTGCTCGACCCCGTCGATTTTGATCTCGGTCCCCGCATACTTGCCGAAGAGCACCTTGTCGTTCTTCTTGACCTCCATGAGCAGGCGTCTCCCGTTCTCGTCGATCCTGCCCGGCCCCACTGCGATCACCTTTCCATGCTGCGGCTTCTCCTTCGCCGTGTCCGGGATGATGATCCCCCCGGAGGTCTTCTGGTCCTCTTCGATCCTGAGCACAATCACCCTGTCGGCCAGCGGTTTGAGCTTCATCTTCGATGTCCTCCTCCTTCTTGTATCCATGTCATGGCCGGAACGGCTGCACCGTCCGCAGCGGAAACCCGATCGCACGCGTGGTCGGTGAGGTCGGTGTACATAACTCACCGAGAATACACCACGAACACAAAGGCATATCCATTTTAAGCACGATTCTTTCCATGTCAAGACGGGGCGGCCATTTCCTCCGGGCTTGCGCCTCGAGCAGCCGAGGCATCGCTGGAAGGCCTTTCACCGCCATCGCCCCGGCGGCGGCCGGGTCATCGGGTCGGAGATGGGACCGTGGGTTCAGGAAGGGGAGGCGGGCTCCTCCAGGGTGGATGTCACCACGCGGAGGAGCGCCCGGACGCTGTAGGGCTTGCTCACGAACTCCCGCGCGCCGAGGTTCAGCGCGTCGCGGACCGACTGGCCGGCCGAGTAGCCGCTGGCCACCAGGATCTTCAATTCCGGGGCTCTCCGAAGGAGCTCCTCGAGGCACCGCATCCCGCCCATGCCCGGCATGATGAGATCCAGGATGACGAGGGCGATCTCGGAGCGATGCTTTTCGAACACCCTCAAGGCCTTCTCGCCGCTCGGGGCGGTCAGCACCCGGTACCCGAACCGGGATAGGATCTCCTCGATCAGGCTGCGCACAGCGGCCTCGTCGTCCACGAGCAGGATGGTCTCTCCCCGTCCTTCCTCCACGACCATCGCGCCGGCGGAAGCGGCTGCGGGGGCCTCGTCACTGGCAGGCCAGTACAGCCGGAAGGTGGTGCCCCGACCCGGCACGCTCTCACAATCGACGTGTCCCCCATGGCTCTTCACGATCCCGTACACCATGGAGAGGCCGAGGCCGGAGCCCATGCCGATTCCCTTGGTGGTGAAGAAAGGCTCGAACATCCGTTCCCGTACCTCCTCTTCCATGCCCAGGCCCGTGTCGGACACGCTGAGGAGCAGGTAGTCCCCGGGAAGCATCTCGGGCCGCGATTCGACGAACGTCCGGTCCAGGGAGACGAGGGTCGTCTCGACGCGCAGGCATCCTCCCTCGGGCATGGCCTCCCGGGCGTTCGCGCAGAGGCTCTCGAGGACCTGCTCCAGCTGGCCTGCGTCGGCCTGGACGAAAGCGGGGGCGCCCGCCAGGGACAGCTCGACCCGGACCGCGGAAGGAAAGGTCCGCCCCAGGTTCTCCAGCACTTCCCTGACCTGCCGGTTCAGGTCCAGGGGCTCGAGCCGGCTCTCCATCCTCCGGCCGAAGGTGAGGAG
This sequence comes from uncultured Desulfobacterales bacterium, assembly GCA_964454455.1. Taxonomy (GTDB): domain Bacteria; phylum Desulfobacterota; class DSM-4660; order Desulfatiglandales; family HGW-15; genus JAIPEI01. Next base: position 50,407 of record CAYVVQ010000005.1, read on the forward strand.
CCGGCGGGTGAGGCCCGCGGCCCGATCGGCGGCCCGGTCGATGGCCTGGAGGCTCCGGGCCTCCGGATGGTTCTCATCCTTGTCGAGGAGGAGCAGCTGCGTGTACCCCTGGATGGTCTGGAGCAGGTTGTTGAAGTCATGGGCCACCCCCCCGGCCAGGGTCCCCACGGCCTCGAGCTTCCGCGCCTGCTGAATCCGGTCCTCCGGTCGTCTGCCCGCCTCCTCCTGGGGGATCTCCTGTGCGACCCCCGCCACCCGGATCACGTCGCCCTCCTCGTTGATAACAGGATAGCCGTGATTGACCACCCACCGCGGGGTGCCGCCGGGTCCGGTCACCCGGAACGACTCCTCCGTGGGTTGGCCTTCCAGCTGGCAGGCCCAGTTCCGGCGCACCTGCTCCACGTCGTCGGCGTGAATCGCCTCGATCCAGAGCCCCGCGTCGCCGTAGAGCGCCTCCAACGTGGAGGGCCAGATCCTCTCGAAGGCCGGGCTGACATAGAGGAACCTGGAGGCCATGGGCTCGCACAACCAGAAGACCGCATCGACGGCCGCCGTCATCTGACGGAACCGTTCTTCCCGCTCTCGAAGGGCCTCTTCTTCCCGCTTCCGGGACGCGATGGTCCCTCTCACCTCGATCTCGGTCCTCTTGAGGCGCCGGATCAAGACCCCGAGTACGACGATCAGGACCAGCAGGACAAGGCTCAAGGCCAGGAAAAGGGGGCCACCGAAAGTGTGCAGTGCGGGGCCCCGCTCCAGGGCTGGGCAGGGCCGGGGCCAGAAGAGGACGGGCATCGCGGCGAGCGCGGAGAGGAGCGCCGCCCGAAGAGGAGGACCGTATTTGGATCTGGCGCGATGTCTGTCCATGGCATGAGTTCTCTTGATATTATCGGGGCATTCCTTTCAAGTCAACCGGTCTCCCCCAAAGCGGGACCCGGTTGCCGGGATCGGCTACCCCGCAAGGTGGAACGCCGGGCTTGCTTTCTCCAGTGGCCTGTGGTGTGGATGAACCATGAAAGCCACGAAGCCGGCACCACGGCAGCTTTGGACGCTCAGCGCCACCACGACCCCCGGGCTGGAGTCCATCGCCTCCCGGGAGGTCCGGGAGGTCACGGGCCGAACCGCGACCGCACCCGTCAGGGGGCGACTGGAGCTCCAGGGCGGGGGGGACGAGATCTTCCTCCTGAACTATCGGTCCAGGTCCCTCCATCGGATCGTCCTCGTCCTCGAGGAATGCGCGTTCCAGGGCTTGGAGGACCTCTACTCCGTGGTTCGCGGCATGTCGTTTCCCGACATCCTGGGCGGGGGGCAGTCCTTCGCCGTCCGGGCGAGCCGGCACGGAGACCACGCGTTCACGTCCATGGATGCCGAGCGCACGGCCGGCCGAGCCGTGATCGACGCCTTCGTTGAGAAGGGATGGGGCCGGCCGCCGGTCCGGCTGGACGACCCGGACGTGCTGGTGATGCTGGAGATCCACGAGGACCGGCTCCGGGTGGGCCTCGACACCACGGGTGCTCGTTCCCTTCACCGCCGGGATTACGGCGCCATGAGCCACCCGGCGCCCCTGAAGTCCAGCCTGGCCTACGGTCTGATTCGCCTCTCGGGCTGGAGTTCGGAGGAGTGTCTGCTGGACCCCATGTGCGGGTCCGGCACCATCTGTATCGAGGCGGCCCTCTGGGCGAACCGCGTCCCCAACTGGTTTCGGAAGGACCTGGCGTTCCGCCGGCTGGGATTCCTGGACCAGGCCCGGCTTCGGGGGATGCAGAGGGAGGTGGACGAGGCCGTGCGGCGGGAACCCCTCGACATCCGCGGCAGCGACATCTCGGGCAAGCACGTACTCCGGGCCGCGGAGAACGCCCGGCGCGCGGGCGCCGCAGTCCGGGTGAGCCGGCGCGACGTCGCTAAGGTATGCCTGGACAGTGACTGCATCGTCACGAACCCGCCCTTCGGGCGCCGGTTGGGTGGCGGAAGCAGGGTGGAGACCCTTTATCGGACGTTCCTGGACCGCCTTCTCCAGCACCGCTGGAAACGGGCCGTGATCCTCACGGGCCGCCCGGACCTGTTTCCGGTTCCGGAAGGCTCGACGCGGGTCGACATCCGCTTCGGAAACCTCTCGGCCGCCGTGCTGATCCTGGAAAACGCCGGCAGGTGATCAGGAGATCCGGTACTTGTCGAGGCCGTACCGCTCCGCCAGGCGATGGCGTTCCTCGTCCGGGAGCGAGGTGATGTAGGCCTTCCAGCCCGGACACCATCCGGCGTGCCACCGCCACAGCCTGCCCAGGATGGAGCGCGGATTCTCGTCGTACCGGGCCCGAAGCCGGCAGGTCTCACAGTTGGATCCCGCCATGTTGCCCTCCCAGGTCCCTTAGGCCTTGTGCTCGTAAAGGTGCACGTCCCGCTGGGGGAACGGGATGGAGATGCCCTCCTCGTCGAATCGCTTCTTCACCTTCTCGGTGATCCCCCAGAGGGCGCCGAAGTAGTTTGCCGACTCGACCCAGGGCCGGACCACGAAGTTCACACTGCTGTCGGCGAGCTCCGAGAGAGCCACCGTGGCTGCCGGCTCCTTCAGGACGCGCTGGTCCGAGGCGATGATCTCCTCGATGATCCCCCGGGCCTTGTCGATGTCGTCGCCGTAGCTGATGCCGAAGGTCATGTCCACCCGTCGGGTTCCCTTGGTGGA
>CAYVVQ010000006.1:0-15715 GCA_964454455.1 uncultured Desulfobacterales bacterium
GGGCGATCTCCCCACGGTCCCCAGGTAGATGGCTCCCATGGCCAGCAGGGCCCCGGCGACCTCGACCAGGGTGGTGGGACGCGAGAAGAAGAGCACGTCCCAGACGAACGCCAGGGTGGGCTGGAGCAGCAGGGCGAGCCCCACCCGCGAGGCCTCCATCCGTCCGATCCCGCTTGTGATGAGCAGCCAGCCCAGGACCTGGGAGACGAGGGCGTAGGCCCCGAGCACGAGCCAGCTCCGGAGGCCGGGCACGGCGAAGGACTCCCCGTTCCCGGCGGCGAACAGCCCCAGGAACAGTCCCGTGAACAGGGTGGCCAGTGTGATGGTGGCGAAGGTGGAGCCGGACTGCTGGGCCATGCGCAGGAACAGGATGTAGACGGTGTAGCAGAAGGCCGCCATCAGCCCCAGGGCCACACCCAGCCTGTAGTCCCCGGAGAACGCGCCCCACTGCAGCCCCACGATCAGGTAGAGCCCGGCCACGGCCAGGGAGATGGCCACGGCGATCTTCCAGGTCAGCCGCTCGCGAAACACGAGCACCCCCACGGCCGCCACGAAGAACACCTGGAAGTTGGCGAGGAGCGTGGCGAGCCCCGGGCCCACGAACAGGATGCATCGGTGCCACAAGGCGAGATCCAGGGCCAGGGCGAAGCCGCCCGCCCCCAGCATGAGGAGCGGCCGCCATCCTCGAAAGAACCGCTCCCCTCTCAGGCGGGTCAGGACGGTGAGGACGATCCCCCCGATCAGCATGCGGTAAAAGGCCGACACCGTCGGATCCGTCCCGGCCAGGGGGACGAACACGGCGGAGAAGCTGATGAGACAGGCCCCGCCCATGACCCGCAGAGTGGCCCGGGCGGGGTCCCGAAAGAAACGGCTCAGGAACATGGGATGAAACCGCTCACTCCTGGAAGTCGAAGGTCTCCTCCGCCGCAGCGGCCTTTCTCTTTCGCCGAAGGGGTCTCCAGATCCCGTCCCGGGAGAAGCAGCGCCACCCCCAACGGAGCCAGCCCAGGAGCGACAACGCCAGCCAGAGCGCCCAGGCCAGCATGAGAATGCGAAAAGTGAAGAGCGGCAGGGAGAGGACCCAGGCGCTCGGCATGAGCTCCGGGATCCGATCCTGCATCCAGTGGAGCCCGAGGGCCGTGGACCCGTTCCCCGCGATCTGCATGTCCGGGATGCCCAGGAGCCCCTTCTGGATGGCGAAGTACATGGCCGCCAGGGCTGCGGCCGTCCACACCACCAGGAGAACCTGCGCACCGTCGAACCGGGCCCGGCCGTCGACCGGGAACGGCTGCCTCCCGCGCAGCCCCAGGGCCAGGAGCCAGCCCACCACCAGAACGGCCGCCAGGGGGTGCACCTGGGTGAGCCCGAGCCCCAGCAGGAGCCAGTGCCGGGTCCTGAGCGGGGTCCAGGGGACCCTCCCCAGGCCGATCGCGGCCAGGACGACCACCGCCAGGTAGCTCCAGAACAGCACGGCCGGGCCGAGGCGCGGCCCTCCGGTCCAGAGGATCCAGCGGTCCCGCGGCATCTGAAAGCTCACCCGGGCGTTCACCGCCTCCCCACCCACATTCACCTCCGGCGCCCGGGTCAACAGGTCCCCGGACGAAGCCTGGTGCCACTCGACCTCCACGGACCGGCGGCCCGGATGAAGCGGAACCACGACGGCTCCCTCCTCCAGGCGAACCGGGAGGCTCTTCCCGTCGATCCGCACCTGCTGCAGCCTCGAGTCCCCGGGCAGCCCGATGCGGTGCCTCCCGCCTTTGCTCGTTCTCACGGTCAGGGTCAAGACGCCCTTGTCGAAGCGCTTCCCCGGTATCCACCGGAGCCGGGCCTCGTCCACGGTGACGGACCGGCCCGGGACGGGCTCGGGCCTCGTGACCGCCACGACCACCTCCTCGCCCGGCCACGGCCGCCACTCGGGTCTCCAGAACCCCTGCTTGTCCTGATGATGGATGACCGGAATCCCGCTCGTCTCACAGTGCCAGACCGGTCCGGCGTCCAGGATCCAGGTCTCGGTCCAGGGGACCGACTCGGGCGCCCGGAGCCGGATCGTTTCCGTTTTCTCCAGCGCGGACGCCCAGCGGATCGTTCCGACCTCCGGGGCCATGTGGATACGCGCCCTTCCCCGCTCCACCCGAACCCCTTCGGTGAGGACCGACTCCCCCTCGAGAAGCGGGACGGAAACGACCACGGGCGCTCCCGGAGGCGTGAGCCGTTCGAGCACGTTCTCCACCCGCCAGGTCAGCCCGAGATGGACCACCCGTTCGAGGTGCAGGAAGGGCTGAAGCACGGTGTCCGCCGGGCCCGATTCGCTCTCTTCGGACCTCGCGGGGGTGAGCTGAAGGCTCCCTTCCACGACGCCGTTCGGACCGATGCCCTCCACCTCCCATCCCTCGGCCCGGGCCAGAGCCCGCTGCGGCCTCAAGGGAAGGGCCACGGGGATCGCCCGGTCTCCCCGCAGGGCGCCGCGGAGGGAGATGCGATGCACCCCCGGGGGGACCAGGGCCCACAAAACGCCCCGGGCGTCCCGAAGGAGGGCCTCCGCGGGCCGATCGTCCACCAGCACCCGCTGAGGCGACCAGCCTTCGAGCCCGCCGGGGAGGGGCACGGCGGTGCGCGTCGCGGCGTGGACCTCGAAGAGGATGACGAGCCCGTCCTCGTCGATCTCCAGCCGCATCTCCGGGCTCGCGGCGCAGTGGGGGAAGCAGTCGTCCGGTTCCAGGAGACGCCGCTCGAACTCCTGGAGAAGCCAGCGGGGCGGGGCGGTCTCCATACCCGACGCCTCAGCCGCCCCGGCCGGCGGCGGCGCAAAAAGAAAGAGCAGGAGGACGGCGGCGGCCGCACCGGCACGCGGAGGCCACCATTTTCGCGCCCCCGTCAGCCCGGCGATCAGCAGGGCCAGGAACGCCACGCGGAGGAGGGCAAGCACGAGGTTGACCCCGGGCGAGAGCAACCGGAGCCTGATCTCCTGGCCGCGATCCACCGGGCCGTTCCACCCCATGGTCAGGGTCCGCCACGTCCAGGAAGGCAGGCCCGGGCCCGTCTGGATCAGGGCGTCGGGGTCCTGGACCCGGGACGCCTGCCCGGTGCGCCCCCGGGACATGGATTTCCTTGCGGCGTAGCCGGTCAGAGCCTCGCCCAGCGCCGCGGCCCCTTCCTTCTCGGCCACCCTGTCCTCCGCCTTCACGGGCGCGGAGGAGACCTGCGGGGCTCCTTCCATGGGGACCGGGGCTCCCCGGCCCGGCGTAAGCCCTCCGCCCCCGGCTCCGGGGCGCTCCAGCTGGGGGTAGACCGCCACTCGGACCTGCTGGACCATGAACGGCACGGACAGGACGACGAGGGTCACAAGGGCCCCCAGAAACCAGAGCTGGATCACCCGCCGGAACCACCCTCCCGAGAGCAGCTTCAGGAGCGCCAGGGAAGCCGCCAGGTGAAGCCACACCAAGCGGGGGGCGCCCGGCTCGTGAAAGATGAGCACCAGCGTCACCAGGGCCAGCAGCCCCCGGGCCCGCCCTTGCAGGTTCCAGACGGCCATGGCGATGATCAGGACGAGAAAGAGGTCGAGCAGGGTCCATCGCTCGAACCAAGTGCCCGGCAGCACGTCCACCCCCGACGCGGTCAGGAGCCTCCAGCCCGGGGGCAGGTGGAGGACGGCGGAGACGGACTGGAAGTCCTGTTCCCACCCGACCGCCGGAAGGACACGGCTCCGGCCCGTGAGACGCGAGTCGGCCGTCAGATCCAGGTGGCCCTTCCTCAGCTCCACGCCCGCCTTGACGGCCTCCCCCTCCGCCTGGTCGATGATGAGGCGATCCTCTCCGTCCACCTGAACGCGCCCCAGCGTCGTCGGCGGGTTCATGGCCAGGGCCCAGTCCCGGTTCATGGTGCCGGTGATCCGGTCCTGGATCGTGAACCCCGCTCCGTCGAAATCGAGCCACCAGGTCCTCTGGAGGCGAAGCCGGTCCGGAGCCGGATCCGGGTCCCCCCGCCGGATCTCCCGGAATCGAATCGTGTCTCCCGGCCGGACCCGATAGGCGGGAAACCGCCGCCATCCTGTCGGAACGTCCGCCTGGTCGGGATCCACGGCCGGCACGCCCTCCACCTCCACCATGCGGAGATGGTTCTGCGCCTCGAAGGACCAGACCTCCCGGCCGTACGGACCGGCCACGGGGCCGATGCGCCGAACGGGTCCTTCCAGCCGGGTCTCCAGGCGGATCTCCCATCGGCCGGGGCGTGCCTGTAGCAGGAGCCGTTCCCCGGCGTCGAACCGGGCCGGGAGGGGGCTGTCGATGCGCATGGGAACGGACGGGTCCAGCAGGACGTTCTCCAGCGTGATCTCCCGGGCGCGGCCCGCCACCTGGAGCTCGATCCGGGTCGCCACGCGCATGGGGATGGTGTCCCGGACGAGGCGGTGCAGAGTCACCTCCAGCCGGTCCTCCCGACCCTCCTTCCGCTCCCGGCTCGCGAGCCACAGGCGGCCCTGGGCGTCCCGTTTCGGAAACGCCAAAGGTTCGCCGTCGATGCGCACGTCCACCAGGCCGGTGGCCGGGGGCACCCGGATCAGCTCCGGAACCGCCTCCCAGGAGAAGGCCCCTTCCAGCCGGTGCTCCCCCGCGGGAAGGCGCACCTGGGGCACGCCGTTCCGGTCCGCAACGGCGAGGGCCTCTCCCCCTGCCGTCACCCGGCCAGGCCACCTTCCCGGTCCTCCGGGCAGCGGGACCCAGGTCTCCGCCTGGGTGCGCCACTCCTGGACGAACCGCCCGCCGGTAGGGTGCAGATCCAGCCGGAGGCGGGAAGGCCAGGCACAGTGGTGCAGATCGGCATTGTTGTAAGGGGAGGGGCAGAGCTCGGTTTCGTGGCCGTACAGGACCCAGTCCTTCCAGGCCGCGAGTCCCTGCGGGGCCCCTGCCGGCCCCTCCGCCCATGCGGTCAGGGCGCAGGCCCAGCAGGCGATGAACGCCGCAAGGAACAGCTTCAGCCGCATCCGGCTCATGGCATTCTCCACGAAGAAAGGGGTTTCAGGGACCAGCGGAATCCAGGAGGGCGATCCGAAGGGTGTTCAGGCCGATGACGGCCCCGCGGCGGCGCAGCATGCCCGGGGGACCCCCGGCCTCCCAGGCGAAGGAACGGGACACGCCCCCGCCCTCCAGGACGGCCACGCCCTTCATGGCGTCCCGCCCGTGCGCCTTCTCCAGGGATCCGACCACGGCGAGCCCCAGGTCGGCGCCGGCCCGATCCCGCACGGCCAGGGCCAGGCGGCGGCCGGACGCCTCCATGTCCGCCGGGGGTTCCGTACCCAGCCACCGGGCCACGGCCCCGGGATCCGGCAGCACCAGGCTGCCCCGCAGGAAGGCGTCTCCCAGCTCGTGCAGCCGCAGCGCGAGCCGGCCGCCGGTGAAGGTCTCCACCACGGCCAGGGAGAGCCCCTTCGCCTTCACGAGGTCCCGAATCGCGGCCTCCAGGGTGTCGTCGTCCGCGGCGTAGACCTTTCGCCCCAACCGCTGCCGGACCTTCCGCTCCAGGGCCGCGACGGACTCCTCCCGGCCGGGGCCGTGGGCCGTGATCTGGACCTGAATCTCACTCTCGGAGGCGAGCAGCGCCACCTCCGGGTTCCGTTCCTCCCCCATGAGGTCTCCCAGGAGCGCGTCCACCTTGCTCTCCCCGATGCCCACCACCCGGAGCACCCGTGTGAGAATCCGGCTTTCGTCCAGTCCGAACCGTTCCCGGATCCATGGGACTCCCCAGGACTCCATCAGGTGGTTCAGCTCGCTGGGGACCCCGGGAAGGCAGACCACGGGGGTGCCGTCGATCTCCGTCACGAAACCGGGAGCCGTCCCCACCGGGTTGGGTACGGCCAGGCTCCCCCGGGGAACGTAGGCCTGTCTTCGGTTGTTCTCGGGCATGCGGTAGCCGATTCTTCGGAACAGGGCTTCGATCTGGGTCATGAGGTCTTCACGGAACTCCAGTTCCAACCCGCACAGGTTCGCCACGGTCTCCCGGGTGAGATCGTCCCGGGTGGGCCCCAGGCCCCCGGTCACCAGGACGAGGTCGCACCGCTCCAGGGCCCGGCGCAGGGTCTCCTCCATGTCCCGCGCGCGGTCTCCCACCGCGGTGCGGAAGCGGACCCGGACGCCGATCCGTGCCAGCCTTCGGGCCAGGAAGGCGGAGTTCGTGTCCAGGACACGGCCCAGGAGCAGCTCGGTTCCGATGGTGAGGATCTCGCACGAGGGGAGGACGGGTTCACGGGTCATGTCATGCTCTCGACGGGTGGCAGGAGGTTGCCCGCTGGAGCGGGGGTTGAAGAGCCATCACCTTATAGCGCATGCGGCCGCGCGTGGCAAGAAGAGAGGTCGGAACTCCGGCCACTGGCTGGGAGCGCGGCCCGAGTCAGGAGCTGAGGACGAAGATCATCACCATACCGCGAAATCCCAGCCCATTTGAATGGCCATGTGGTGTGGCAGCAGCATGATGGATCGAGAGTAGTCCATTCCCGAGTTTTCGATATATTGCCGCATATCCAGCGTAAATGACTGGGTTGCCTCCAAAATGGAGGAAATCACGTTCGGATGGTCTTTTGAGGATTTCGGATCATTTGCCGCAAAGCATCGCTGTTGATGGGAATCGACATAATGCGTTCGGCAAGCCATGGGCCTGACGGGATATGCGCTGCAGGAGCCGTCCACCAGCAGAGGACAGCAATGCTCATAGTTGGAAAGATCCGTCTTGATGTCGATTTTGGACGGCTGGTATCTGCCCGGTCTCGAACGGTCCCATTCCCACCACTGCTGCGTCCTGAATCGAAGTTCGTTCACCTGATCCCATGAAAACTCCCGCCTGACAAACCGCGCCAGGGTATGGGCCTCGAGAATGTTGGTGAGGATGTGAAAGCGGCAGCAGGAACAACAGCCCGGTTTGCACGTCGGAATGATGCCGTTTTCGCTTCGCAGCCGGTTCAGCCCGAGGGCGACGGCCTCGTCCACCCGGGAGTAGAGCTCACGGACAAACGCCTCCTGCGGCGTCAGCGAGAGATCGGGGCCGCCGCATTTCCCAAGGCCCGCCCCCGACTTTCCGTTCTCGAACGAGTGACCTGCGCCTTCCCTCATCCTGTGCGCTCTCTCGACTCGTTACCGACCGAAGGCGACGGGTAATCATCGAAGCCCGCCAGGCTTCGGCGCTCCAGAGTCTTTCCAATGGCGCCGTGAAGCGCTTTCATCATCTGCTTGTCTTCATCGGTTGTCAGCGTAAACGCTTCACCGGTTCGCGCGGCCCTGCCGGTCCTGCCGATGCGGTGAATATAGAGCTCCGGGGTCGAGGGCATGTCGTAGTTGATCACGTGGGAAACATTGGAAACGTCGATACCTCGGGCCGCAATGTCGGTGGCCACGAGGACCTGAAACTTGCCCGACTTGAAGCCGTCCATGGCTTTCCGGCGCTGAGGTTGTGACAGGTTTCCCTGTAAGGAGGTGGAGCGATAGCCGGCCTTGGCCAGCTTCGCGCCCAACTTCTTGGCGCGGTGCTTGGTGCGGGTGAACACCAGAACCCCGTCCATGCTCGTGCGGCCGAGCAGTTCGAGCAGAAGGGCCGTCTTCAAATGCCGCGCAACCGGATAAAAGACATGGTGGACGGTGTCTGCAGGCGCCTCGTGCCCTACCTGTACCTTGACCGGGCTTCGCAGGACCTGATCGGCCAGGCGGCGTATCTGCGGCGGCATGGTGGCCGAGAACAGCAAGGTCTGCCGGTTCGACTGCGGCAGATGGGTCAGGATTCGGCGAATGTCCGGCAAGAAACCCATGTCGAACATCTGGTCCGCTTCATCGAGAACCAAGACCTCGACGTTCGAGAGATCCACCGTGCGCCGGCCGACGTGATCGAGGAGCCGACCGGGACATGCGACGACGATATCCGCTCTATTCAGCGACGCCGCCTGCGGCTGGATTCCGACGCCGCCGTAAACGGACACGCTTCGCAGCCGGGTCCTCGAGGCCAGCATCACGATATCCTGATGGATCTGTTCAGCCAGTTCCCGCGTCGGAGCGACGATCAGGGCGCGCACGCCTCTCTGTTTCCCGTGGCACAGCCGGTGTAGAATGGGCAACACGTAGGCAGCCGTTTTTCCAGTGCCCGTCTGGGCGAGGCCTATGATATCGTGTCCTTGCATGATCTTTGGAATGGCCTTCGATTGGATGGGTGTTGGAATGGAATACTCTGCGTATTCGATACCAGATACAATTTCTTTACAAAATAAAAACGTTTCAAAGTTCAAATGATGATACTCCTTCAAAAGAAATCCATGATTTTTCGACGCGTATTCGTCCATCATTCATTTTTCTTTACCCCATTTAACAGGAATAGAGTCCAGGTTGGAATCTCTTCCATGCCCCGGTTTTGCTCGTTGACCAGAGTGCTGTCAGGATAAGGCCGCCAGGCAGGGCTTGTTCCTTCAGAAAAAAAACGCTCCGCACTCGAAAGCGGAGCCGTGTAAAAAACATAGGATAACCTTTTCCGGCGCAAAAGCAAGCAATATATTTTCGTTTCTAGATCACGGACGCGATCCCCGGCTGCCTTTCGATCGGAAGGCCATCCCTGTGGAGCGTGGCGGACGCCCCGGCGTCCAGCCATCGGCTGGAGGTGCGGCCACGTCAAAAAGCTGACATTCCGTCAAAGGCGGCCGTCCGTCTTCAACACCCCCCGGCCCCCGCGAGCCCGCTCCCCGAACTTTTCAGCCGTCTCGCCGTTGGCACGAAAGTTGATGGGTCTGTACCCGGACGCCGCCTGCGGGCGGCGCCCGACGCGAGATGGAATCGATGAAAACTGCACCGCGCCCGGACGGAGACCATCCATGAACCTCGATCGTTCAAGCATCAAGATCCTGCTGGTGGAGGACGCCGCAACCATGCGGAAAATCGAACGGAAGACCCTGACCTCCCTGGGCTTCGAGCACGTGACCGAGGCCGGGGACGGTGACGAGGCCGTCACCCGCATCCAGGAAGCCGGACCGTTCGATCTCGTGATCAGCGACTGGAACATGCCCAACAAGAGCGGGTACGACCTCCTGCTGTGGATCCGGGCCAACGAGGAGACGCGGAGCGTCCCCTTCATCATGGCCACCGGCCAGGGGGACATGAAGCAGGAGAAAAAGGCCCTGGAAGCCGGGGTCAGCAGCTTCGTGGCCAAACCGTTCAACGGGGAGGAGCTCTCGACCAAGATCGAGGAGGCCTTCGGGATCATCCAGGAGGAAGAAAGCGTGCCCACGGCCGAGGAACGGGAGTCGGACCGGGCCCGTTCGGGCAAGGTGAGGCTCCGCGTGGGCCACATTCAGATCACGGACCACCTGGTGCTGGGCGTGCTCAAGCACCTCCTCGAGACCGGGGAGGTCCGGGCCGAGACCTTCGAGCTGGAGACCCGGTGCATGCCCGGATGGAACCCGGTGCAGGACGCCCTGAAAAAGGGCACCGTGGACGCGGCCTGCATCCTGGCGCCCATCGCCATGGACCTGTTCGCCTTCGAGACCCCGCTGCGCATGATCCTCCTCGCCCACAAGAACGGAAGCATCTTCGTTCGGAACCGCACAGGGTCCTATCGTCCACCCTACGAGGCGTTCTTTCGGGGCAAATCCTTCTTCATCCCCCACCAGATGTCCATCCACCACATGCTCTCCCACCTGTTTTTCGATCGGATCGGTCTGACCTCCGGCATGGCGGGGGAAGGCTCGCCGGATGTGACCTTCGAGGTCACGGCCCCCATCAAGATGCCCGAGTTTCTGGGGAACAACGCGAATGCGTGCGGGTTCATGGTGGCCGAGCCCCTGGGCACCAAGTCGATCGCGGCAGGCATTGCAGAGAGCCAGTTCCTGTCCAGCGAGCTCTGGGACAATCATCCCTGCTGCGTCGTCACCATGCGCGACGACTTCATCGGGCCCTACCCGGACGCCGTATACGAGTTCACGCGCCTCCTCGTGGACGCCGGACGATTCATCGAGAGAAAGCCCGAGACCGCAGCCGAGATCGCCGTGCGCTTCCTGGATCCCGAAGGGACGCTCGGGCTGAAGGTCCCCCTGCTCAAGAACGTTCTCACGGAGGAGCGGGGGATCCGGACCTCCGATCTCTACCCGGAGATCGAGGAGTTCGAGTACATGCAGGCCTACATGGTGGAAAAGATGGGGATCGGCTCGCGCATCGACCTGAACGCCTTCATCGAGACGAAGTTCGCCGACGCGGCCTGCACGGACCGGGACCGGCACCGGCTGCCGTCCCGCCGCCGGGAGGATGCCGGCACGGTAACGGAGATCCTGGAACGCAGCGGTGAGGGCCGCGACAGCGCGGCCAAGTCCATGCTGAACCTGGAAGGCAAGTACCTCACCTTCCACCTGGACGGCCAGGAGTTCGGAATCGACATCCTCAAGGTCAAGGAGATCATCGGGATGATGCCCATCCGCTCCATGCCCCAATCTCCCGAGTTCATCCGGGGGGTGGTGAACCTTCGGGGCGAGGTGATCCCGGTCATGGACCTGAGGCTCCGGTTCGGCATGGAGGCGTCGGAGTACACCGATCGAACCTGCATCATCGTCCTGGACGCGGGGAACGGAACCGGCGAGGCCCACCTCGGGGTGATCGTGGACGCGGTCTCCGAGGTGAACGAGATGAAGGCCTCCGAGATCGAGGGAGCGGCCACGCTGGGCCGATCCGTTCGCACGGACTGCATCCTGGGGATGGCCAAGCAGGAGGGCGGGGTCAAGATCCTCCTGGACATGGATCGCGTGGTGGGCCGGGACCGGATGACCCTGCAGGGTCAAGGGTCCTAGACCTTCTCGATGCGGGGCCCCGGAGTCCGGGCTACCCTGAAAAGACGGGCAGCCCCAGCGCCTCCGCATTGACCACGCTGGGAACAGCCTCGGGCGGGTTCGGTCCCAGGAAAGGACGCATGTCGGCCCGCCCCCAGACGGGGAGGCCCCGGAGCAGTCCAGCCACGTTGGAGGCCGCCAGGACCGCCATGGCTTCCCGGGTCCAGCGCGTGGCCGAGCCGATGTGCGGCACCACGACCACATTGGGAAGGTCCGCCAGCCCGGGCGCCATGGCCGGCTCCTCCTCGAACACGTCCAGGCCCGCCCGGAACGAAGGGCGCTCGAGGCAGTGGGCCACCAGCGCCCTCTCGTCGATCAGGGGGCCGCGGCTGGTGTTCACCAGAACGGCATTATCCTTCATCAGGGCGAGCCGCTCCCGGTCGATCAAATGCCGGGTGGAGGCGTCCAGGACCGTGTGCAGGCTCACCACGTCCGCCTCTCGAAGGAGATCTTCCAGGGAGCCGGCTCGCCGGCAGATCACAGGCCTCCGCCCCTCCCCCGCCAGGAGCTCCCCGTAGGCGGCCACCGCCCTCTCCAGCTTCCCGTTGGCTCTCAGATCGTGGTAGACCACGTCCATCTTGTGGCCCTCCGCCATCATCCGGGCGTAGGCCGCACCGATACGGCCCGCGCCCACAATCCCCACGGTCTTCCGCCAGAGCAGCTCCCCGAGGAAAAGCGATGGGAGCCACCCGGTGAACCTCCCCGCGCGCATGAAGCGGTCCCCTTCGACCACCCGCCTCGCGGCCGCGAAGGTCAGGGCCACGGCCGCCTCGGCCGTGGTCTCGGTCAGAACGCCCGGCGTGTTGCCCACGGGGATCCGGTGCCGGATGGCCGCGTCCAGGTCCACGTTGTTGTAGCCCACCGCGTAGTTGCTGTACGCCCTCCCGCCCGCTCGGGCCAGGGCCTGGAAGAGCGCGGACCCCCAAGGCTCCGTCAGCTGTCCGATGCACCCGTCGCAGCGATCGCCGACGGCCGCTTCGATCTCCTCTTTCCCAAGGACGGCCTCGGAGTGGTACACGTCGACGCGACAGCCGCCCTTGATCAGGATCTCGAGCCAGCGCGTGCCGGGAAGCTCCTTGGTGACGGTCACACGCATGGGGCCTTCGGGGTTGTGCATCCGCCATCTCGATGGGTTCACCATTCTCCTCCTCTACCGGTCGTCGTGGGAGCAATCGGCGCGGACTTCGATCCAGAGAGACGGCCGCAGCCGACTTTCGCCTCGGGATCGATCCATTACCCTGTAAAGACCATACGCGAACGAGAGTCCGGCATCAAGGCCCGCTGCAAATGAACGGCCCGCTTGAGAAACCCGGACCGACCTGATAAACAGGTATCGCAAATCGAGAGACCGGCCTTCGTTCGGGACCTGCGATCATGCGTAGGGAGCCTGGCGAGTGCGGTGCGTTCCTGGCGACGGGCGAGAGCCCCGAGGGCCGGAGCGGATGAGGGAGGCCGGGCCAAGCGCCGAGCCTCCCGGAGGTTCGAGCCATGGAGGTCCCGGGCGGCATCTATCTCTGCCAGGTGAGCGACACCGTTTCCTGCGGCGCCTGCTGCGGGCTCTACAACGCCGCCGACGCATCCTTCGAGACCCTGCACGCCAGGCTGTCGGCCCGCGCGGACGCCTTCGCCCGGGTGCCGCGGGATCCGGCTTCCATCGAGGCCTTCGCCCGGGACATCGCCGCCCGGGAGCCCGGCGAACGTCCCCTTCCCGGGTTTCACCACTGCCCCTTCCTGGGGCTGATCGGCCGCGAGCGGTCCCGAGCGGGCTGCCTCCTCCACCCCCTGGCCGAGGGAAACGACGGGGTGGATCTGCGCGGCCTCAGCCACTACGGCGGCATGGCCTGCAAGATCTGCTTCTGCCCGGCCCACCGCGTCCTCGCCCCCCGTTTTCGCGATCTCCTCCGGCGGACCGCTCCGGACTGGCACGCCTACGGCATCCTGGTCACCGAGGCCCTCACCCTGGAGGCCCTCCTCCTGGCGGCCGAGGCCGCGGTCGGGGGGACCCTGGACGCGGATTCGCTGGAGACGAACCCCGCGGGGGTCGCCGCCATCCGGGCGCTCTACGACCTGGTGCTGGGCTGGCCTTTCCGAAGGCCCGGGTTCCCCCTGGGCACCTACTTCCTGGGGGACGAGGGGCACCTCAAGGCCCCTGTGGACTACACGGACGCCGGCGGGCGGAGGTCCCGGCACGAACCGGTGCTGCGGGAGCTGGCGAGTGTGTTCCGGTCGCCGGGTGAGCTCGCCCGCGCGGAGCGGCTCCTGGACGAGGTTTTGGACCGCCTGGCGGACGTCCTGTCCCGGGGCGGATGAGGGCCCGGGGGGTCCGGGCGCGCGGGCAGGTCCTCCCGAAAGCGCAGGCCGCCGTTTTCGATCCAGAGTCCCTGCATCACTCGTACACCTTCTCCTCCACGGCCCCCGCCTCGGCCGCGTCCCCCTCGAAGTCCCTGGGAGCCCGCGATCTCCCGCGCTCCCGGTACCACTCGTTCGCCGTGATGGCGGCCATGATCTCGTTCGTGCCGGTCCAGATGGAGGCGAGCCGCAGGTCCCGGACGATGCGCTCCACGGGGAAGACGTTCGTGTAGCCGATGCCGCCCATGACCTGCATGGCGTGGTGGGCGGCCTTCTGGCAGGACTCGGTGACGAACTTCTTGGTCTCGGAGACCAGGCGCCGGACCCGGCGGGGCTCCACGCCCGCGTCCACGGCCCGCGCGGTGGTGTAGACCATGGAACGGGCCGCGTCCAGGAGCGTGGCGGCCTCCGCCACCTGGAAGCTCACGCCCTGGAACTGGGCGATGGCCTGGCCGAAGGCCTTTCTCCTCGTGGTGTAGCCCGTGGCCACGTCCAGGGCCGGGCGGGCCGCGCCCACGGTCATGGCGGCCGTTCCGAGCCGCTCCGGGATCATCATGGTGTTGAAGACCGCGTAGGCGCCGTTCACCTCGCCCACCACGTTCTCCCGGGGGACACGGACATCCTGGAAGACCACCCGGCCCGCTCCTCCCCCGCGGCAGCCCATGAGCCCGTAGAGGTAGTCGGTGGACACGCCGGGCCCCCGGTCCACGATGAAGCACGTCAGGCCCTGGTGGGAAGGAGCGTCCGGCTCGGTCCGGGCGTAGACCAGGAAGAAGTCCGCACCCTCGGCCCCCACGATGAACCGCTTCTGCCCGGTGAGCAGGAAGTGATCCCCCCGGTCCTCGGCCCGCGTGGTGGTGCCGAAGAAGTCCGATCCGCCCCTCGGCTCGGTCAGGCACTCGGCCGCAAAAACCTTCCCCTGCAGCAGGGGCCGGACGTACTTCTCCTTCTGCTCGTCCGTCCCGTGGAGCACGACGGCGTCGCACACGAGCTCCGCACCCACCCCGAAGACGCAGGCAAAGATGTAGCCCAGGGTGCCCACCTCCTCCATGACCATGCAGGTGGACACCCAGTCCATGCCCCGCCCGCCCCACTCCCTCGGGTAGCGGCAGCCCATGAGGTTCCGCCGGCCCGCCTCCTCCAGGAAGGCCTTCGGGAACCGGATCCGGTCCTCGTCCATCTCCAGGATCATCTCCCTCGGCACCCAGCGGACCAGGTCCCTCACCTCGTTCCGCAGCTCGAGCTGCTCGTCGTTCAATAGAAAATCGTACATGTCCTGTCCTCCAAGGATTGACGCATTCGCAAAAACCCGCTCACGCGCCGCTGGTAGCACTATAACCTGTTGAAATGCCACGGGCAGATCTCAAGGTTCAGGGCCTTTTGCGACGCCATCAGGATTGACGGAGTTTACAAGGCTGAAGGCGGCGCGTCAGGACCGGTTCAGGAGCGCGTTCACCATTTTCGAGAGCAGGGCCATATCGAACGGCTTCTGAATAAAGTCGTCGCACCCCCGTTTCAATATGTCGGCCGCCTTCCCGTCCATGCTGTACCCGCTGGCCAGGAGCACCTTCACGTTCGGGTCGATCCGCCTCAGCCGGTCGAACACCTCCCCGCCGCCCATGTCCGGCATGACCAGGTCCAGGATCACCAGGTCGATCTCGTCGTGATGCTCCTGGAACAGGCGGATCGCCTCCTCGCCTCCGCCCGCCCGGTGCAGGGTGTAGTTCATCCTGGACAGCATCTCCGCACCCACGGCCAGCACGGTCTCCTCGTCATCCACGAGCAGCACGGTCCCGCTTCCCGGATCGAGCGATATTTCCGGCTCCGGCGGCGTCTCCGTAGACGCACTCGTGGCCGGGAGGTGGATCTCGAAGGCGGTGCCGCGTCCCACCCGGGACGACACGTCGATGTACCCGCCGTGGGCCTTGACGATCCCGTAGACGGAGGACAGCCCCAGGCCCGTCCCTTTGCTGAGGCCCTTGGTGGTGAAGAAAGGCTCGAAGATCTTGGACCGCGTCTCCTCGTCCATGCCCTCTCCCGTGTCGCGGACCTCGAGCACGACATAGTCGCCTTTCCTCGGCACGTAAGGCCTTTCCCCCATCTCTTCGCTCGAACTGTTTCTCGTCGTCAGGAAGAGATCCCCGCCCTGGGGCATGGCGTCCGCCGCATTCACGAACAGATTCATCAGGGCCTGCTCGACCTGGCCCCGGTCCGCCAGGACCGAAAGCAGCTCCGGACGGAGATCGGTGTGTATTCGGATCTCCTTCCGGGCCGCGCCGAAGGTCCCGGCGGTCTCCCGAAGCAGCTGGTTGAGGTCAAAGGCGTTCACCTCGTACCGCCCTTCGCGGGCGTAGCCCAGCAGCTGCCGGGTGAGCTCGGAGCCGCTTTTCACCAGGTTTTCGATCGTCTCGAGCCGCCCGGAGTGGGGGTGCCCGGCATCCAAACCCAGGGCCATGAGGGAGGCGTTTCCCTGGATCCCCATGAGCAGGTTGTTGAAGTTGTGGGCGATGCCTCCCGCCAGGGTGCCGACGG
>CAYVVQ010000006.1:15815-33510 GCA_964454455.1 uncultured Desulfobacterales bacterium
CCCTCGTCCATGTTCTCGAGGATGCTCCGATGCCGCTCCTCGCTCTCGCGCAGGGCCTTCTCGGCCTGCAACCGGTCGGTCAGGTCGCGCGCCGAGCCTCGAACGCCCAGCGGGCTTCCGTCCTCCCCCGGGATCAGGGAGTTCCGGTACTCGACTACGCGGGATTCTCCACCGCGGGTCATCAGGCGCAGGAACCCCTCGTCGGCGCCCTTCCTCCGGATGCGCTCGAGGTAGTCCGCGAACCGGGCCCGATTCTCCTCGGGCATCAGGTCCCGCACGTTCAGCTGAAGCACCTCCTCCTCGGTAAATCCGCCCAGCTGCCGAAATGCATGGTTCGCCTGAACGAACCGTCCCTCCATGTCGTGGACGTAGAGCAGGTCGGACACGTTCTCGAACAGGTCCCGGTACCTCTCCTCGCTGGCCCGTAGCGCCCCCTCTGCACGCACCCGCTCCCGCAGGTCCAGGTACATGGAGTAGGCTCCGACCTGCCTCCCGTCGATGGCGATGGGAAACGCCAGCAGTTCCACCGTGATGCGGCTCCCGTCCCTGTGGCGGCGCACGGTCTCGCAGGAGACCTTTTCGCCCCCCTCGACCCGTCGGGTCGTGCCCTGCGCCTCCCGGAGCCGGTCCCGGGGCACGATCAGGTCGTCGATCCCCCGGCCGATCGCCTCCTCCGCGGGATACCCGAAGATCCGGGTGAACTCGGGGTTGACCTGCTGGATCACACCGTTGTCGGATCCCCTCACCACGGCCAGCTGCGCGTTCTCGAACAGCTGAACGAGGTAGGCCCGCTCGATGTCCAGGGCATTGGCCGCCGCCTCCCTCTCCTCGATGATCCGGTCCAGGTCGCTCTTGATGAGGGCGAACACCTCGGAAAGCGGCTTGGGGGGTTGAGACGGATCACCCGCCTCCCAGTCGATGCTCCCGAGAAATTGGAGGAGATCCTGATCCGCAGCGGGTCCGGCGCGGTCCGGGTCCCCGGCCCGATCGCCAGGAGGGGGCGCATCCTCGTCGAGGCGGGAGAGGGTTTCCACCGCCCACAGCGCGGCCTCCTCGTAGTCTTCCGCGATGTGCACCTGGTACCGGGACGGCGTGAGCCTCTTGGCGAGCTGGATGCTCACCTTGAGAAGCGGCGAGGCGTTGCAGAAGACCAGGCCGGCCAAGCGGTCGCGCGTCTTCATGGTGCGGATGAACCGCTTCCTCGCCTCCAGGGAGACCCCCGCCAGGTCTCCGTAATCCTCGATCTGGACATAACGACGGTCGGGACCGAGCTGCTCGTCGATCACCCGCCGTGTGAACGCCAGGACCCGCTCCACGTCCCGGAGGGTGGCGCGGCCGGAGGGCCGGCTGTGGAGGATCCGGTCGCCGATGACGCGCAGGGTCACGCGGTAGTCGCCGCCGAAGCCCACATCCGTCCATTCGGGGCTCTGACGGATGGGCAGGCCCGTGATCCTGCAGCGCCGATTCTGTGACGGTCGATCCAGTGAACGGTCCTCCGCGCTCATGGTGCTTTCTCCCCCGCTTTTCGAACCGCCCCTTGAATAGCAAAGCCTGGACGGATTCGCACGCCAAAAACGGTGGGGTACGCCAGGGCAATTTTTCTGCCGAACGAACGCGGGAACGGGCTGGCACGCTGGAGGGGAATCTGCTATAGGCCCCCTTGTATGGAGAAGACACTCATCGAAGAAGTCCGGGCCTACTCCCGGGCATGCGCGGAAGGGTCCCGGGGCAGCCACGACTGGAAGCACACGAGCCGGGTACACGCCCTCTGCCTGCGCCTCGGCCGGGCCGAGGGGGCGGACCTTCGCGTTCTGGAGCTCGCCGCCTATCTCCACGACGTGGGCCGGGCGGCCCAGGACGAGGCCAACGGCGGGATCTGCCATGCGGAGCGGGGGGCCGCCATGGCCTTCGCCTTCCTGAAGGGCAGGATGCCGGCCGGGGGGATGCTCGACAACGTGATCCACTGCGTCCGAAGCCACCGGTTCCGAGGCGACGCCCATCCGGAAACGCTGGAGGCCAGGGTCCTGTTCGATGCGGACAAGCTGGACGCCATCGGCGCGGTGGGAATCGGCCGGGCCTTCCAGTTCGCGGGCGAGGTGGGCGCCACCCTCCACAACCCCCTGGCCGACCTGAAGAGCACGGAACCCTACACCCGCGAGGACACGGCCTACCGGGAGTACCGGCTCAAGCTCTGCCGAGTTCGGGATCGCATGCTCACGCAGGAGGGCCGGCGACTGGCCGAGGAGCGCCACGCCTTCATGGAGGCGTTTTTCGAGCGGTTCCTGCTGGAGGTGAGAGGGGACAGATAGTGAAGGGGAAGGTGAAAGTGAGAGGAAAGAAATCCAGCTGGCCCTTTCGAAGGGCTTTCACGAATCACGAACCACGACCACGAACCACGGCTTCTCTCACGAGCCACGGCTCTATTCGAACAGCTCCGTGCTGATGTAGCGCTCTCCCGTGCTGGGGAGGACGGTCACGATCCGCTTTCCCCGGTTCTCCGGCCTCCGGGCCATCTGGATCGCCGCGGCCACGGCGGCGCCCGACGAGATCCCGCAGAGCAGCCCCTCGGTCCTGGCGAGCGCCCGGGCCGTTTCGAACGCCTCCTCGTCCCTCACGGTCACCACCTCGTCGATCACGTTCCGGTTGAGCACCTTCGGCACGAACCCCGCCCCGATCCCCTGGATCTTGTGCGCCCCCGGGCTGCCGCCGCTCAGGACGGGCGACCCCGCCGGCTCCACGGCCACGGCCCGGAAACCCGGGCGCCGCTCCCGAAGCGCCTCGGCCACGCCCGTGATGGTGCCCCCCGTGCCCACGCCCGCCACGAACAGGTCCACCTCGCCGCCCGCGGCCACCCAGATCTCCTCGGCCGTGGTCCGCCGGTGGACGTCGGGGTTGGCCGGGTTGGAGAACTGGTCGGGCATGAAGGCGTCCCCCGACGCCTCCAGGATCTCCTCCGCCTTGTCCAGGGCGCCCTTCATGCCCCGGTCCCCCGGGGTGAGCACCAGCTCCGCCCCCAGGTGGGCGAGCAGCTTTCGGCGCTCTACGCTCATGGTCTCGGGCATGGTCAGGACGAGACGGTAGCCCCGCACGGCGCAGACGAAGGCCAGACCGATGCCCGTGTTTCCGCTCGTGGGCTCCACGATCACGGTCCCCGGCCCGATCCGACCCTCGGCCTCGGCCGCATCGATCATGGAGAGGCCGATCCGGTCCTTGACGCTCCCCAGCGGGTTTTTGTACTCCAGCTTGGCCAGGAGCTCGGCCTCGAGCCCCCCGGCGACCCGGTTGAGCCGCACGAGGGGGGTCTTTCCCACGATTCGGGTGATGTCGGCGTGAATCTCGGCCATCTTCTCCTCCGCGAAAGCATTCAACGCCCCTGGGGGCGCTTCACCACGAGCTCCGGCCGCTTCGTGAAGATCTGCGTGTCGGGCGGCACGGACTCGGTGATCCAGACATTTCCGCCGATCACCGATCGGGCGCCGATCACGGTCTCCCCGCCCAGGATCGTGGCGCCCGCGTAGATGATCACGTCGTCCTCGATGGTGGGGTGCCGCTTCCGGTCCCGGAGCCCGCCCACGGCGTCCTTGGGAAGGGAGAGCGCCCCCAGGGTCACCCCCTGGTAGATGCGGACGCGGTCGCCGATCTCCGAGGTGGCCCCGATCACCACGCCGGTGCCGTGGTCCATGAAGAAGCTCTCCCCGATGTGGGCGGACGGGTGGATGTCGATGCCGGTCCGGCTGTGCGCGTGCTCCGTCATGATGCGGGGGATGAGGGGGATGCCCAGGTGATCCAGCTCGTGGGCGATCCGGTAGACCGTGACCGCGAAGAGGCCCGGGTAGCTGAAGATGATCTCGTCGAAGCCGCCCGCAGCGGGGTCTCCCTCATATGCCGCTCGAACGTCCTTCCCCAGGGCCAGCCGCAGGCGCGGCAGCTCCCGCATGAAGGCCACGGCCGCCTCCTGCCCCCGTTCCCGGCATTCGGAGCAGGGCCGGTCGTACCGGATGCAGTCGTGCCGGACCGCCAGGGTGATCTGCTCGGACAGGGCCTCGAAGAACGCCGTGGCCAGCTGGCCGAAGTAGTACTCCAGGTTGATCCGGTCGAGCCTTTCATGGATGAAGTAGCCGGGGAAGAGAAGGCGCCGGCCCATGGAGAGGATGCGAACGACGGACTCCCGGGAGGAGATGGGCTCGGGTCCCACGTGATCGAAGGCGCCGTCCCCGTCGATGGACCGGACCAGGACCTCGACGATGCCGGGAATCTCCTCCCGCCACCGGCGGCCCTCGGTGATCTCGATCCGGCAGCTCTCTTCCCGCTCTTCCGTCCCGTCCTTCACGATCCTGCCCCCCGTACCCGAAACCGTCGATCATTCACCCGCTCGCGCAGGTCGCCTTGGAGGGATCCCAGTACGGTGAGAGGGACCGCAGCCGATCGATGATGGGCGGGAGCTTGTCGATGACGAAATCGATCTCCTCCTCCGTGTTGTAAACGCTCAGGCTGAACCGGATGGAGCCGTGGGCCATGGTGAAGGGCACGCCCATGGCCCGCAGCACGTGGGAGGGCTGGAGCGACCCGGAGGTGCAGGCCGAGCCCGAGGAGGCGCAGATGCCCAGCTCGTCCATCATGAGGAGGATGGACTCCCCTTCGATGAACTCGAAGCTGATGCTGGCGGTGTTCGGGAGCCGCTCCGCACCGCCCCCGTTCACCTTGCTGTTGGGGACCCGCGCCGTCAGCTCGTTCTCCAGCTTGTCCCGGAGCCGCCGGACCTCGGTGTTCTCCCGCTCCACGTTGGCCTCGGCCAGCTCGCAGGCCTTGCCCAGGCCGACGATGCCCGGCGTGTTCTCGGTTCCTCCCCGGCGGCCGCGCTCCTGGTGCCCCCCGATGAGGTAGGGCGAGAACTGGGTCCCCTTCCGCACGTAGAGGACCCCGACGCCCTTGGGGGCGTGGAGCTTGTGCCCGGAGAGGGAGAGCATGTCCGCGGCGCTCTCCTTCATCCGGATGGGAACCTTGCCCGCGATCTGGACGGCGTCGGTGTGAAAGAGGATCTCCTGGTCCCTGGCCATACGGGCGGCCTCCTCCACCGGAAAGATCACGCCGGTCTCGTTGTTCGCCCACATGAGGCTCACCACCGCGGTGTCCGGCCGGAGGCTCTCCGCGTAGCGGTCCATGTCGAGCACGCCCTTGCCGTCCACCGGAATCTCGGTCACCTCACAGCCCCGCTCGGCGAGGTGCTGGCCCAGGGTGCGGATCGCGGGGTGCTCGACACGGCTCGTCACCACGTGGCGTTTCCCGGGGTTGGTGGCGAGGGCCGACATCACGGCCGTGTTGTCGCTCTCCGTGCCGCAGCTCGTGAAGAGGACCTCCTCGGGCTCGGCCCCCAGGAGAGAGGCCACCTGCTCCCTGGCCTCCGTCAGCCTGCCCGCCACCTGCCCCCCGAACCGGTGCGCGCTCGAGGGGTTGCCGTAGAGCTCGCCGAAGTAGGGCGTCATGGCCTCGACCACCTCCGGGGCCACCCGGGTGGTGGCGTTGTTGTCCAGGTAGACGGTCCTCATGTGCGCACCTCCTCCACCACGAGCTCCGGGAGCACCAGCTCCCGGAGCTTGCTCTCCACGAAGTTCCTCATGGTCTGCTCGCTGGCCTTGCAGACGGCGCATGCGCCCCGCATGGAGAGGAGAACCCGGTTTCCGACCACGTCCACGAGCTCGATGTCCCCGCCGTCCTGCTTGAGGGCCGGCCGGATCTCGTTCTCCAGGGTCTCCTCGATGAGGCGGATCTTCTGGATGTTGCTCATCCCGGGCCGGACCTTGGGCTGCCGCTCGGCCCGGATCCGGCCGATGATCTCCCGAATGCTGTCGTGGCAGCGCTCGCATCCGCCGCCGGCCTTGGTGTAGTTCGTGACCTCCTCGACGGTGGTGAGGTTGTTCTCCCGCACGGCCCGCTCGATCTCACGGTCGGTCACGCCGAAGCACTCACAGACGATCTCCCCCTCCTGCTCCTCCTGGACGGGCTCCCCGCGGTAGTCGGCCAGGGCTTTCTCCAGGGCCTGTTGCCCGAGCACGGAGCAGTGCATCTTCTCCTTGGGCAGCCCCCCGAGGTAGTCCGCGATCTCCTGGTTGGTGATCTTCTCGGCCTCCTCCACGGTCTTCCCTTTGAGGAGCTCGGTAAGGGCCGAGGCCGAGGCGATGGCACTGGCGCACCCGAAGGTCTGAAACCGGGCATCCTCAATGACGCCCCGGTTGTCGATCTTGAGGCAGAGCTTGAGGGCGTCCCCGCAGGCCATGGAGCCCACCTCGCCCACGCCGCTCGCATCCTCGATCACCCCGGCGTTCTTGGGGTTCAGGAACAGCTCCTTCACCTTGTCCGTGTACTCCCACATGAATGGCCTCCCTGTTCAATGGCGGGCGGGATCGCAAAAACCCGCTCACCCGCCGCTGGAAACATCATAACCTATTGATATTTCAAGGGCAGATCTCAAGGTTCAGGGCTTTTTGTGACCCCATCACGATTGCCGCATGCGCAAAGTCTACCAGATTCCTTGGATCAAAACAACTGCAGGGGCGCGACTGTCGTTCCCGAACCGCCGCCCCAAGGTCGGCCGGAATTGACGGGTTCGCAAAAACCCGCTCACCCGCCGCTGGAAACGACATAAGCTATTGATATTACTGTGACAGATCTCAAGGCTTCGGGCTTTTTACGACGCCATCAGAATTGACAGAACGGGTCGAAGCGGATAAGGTCCCCGCACGAAAAGAAGCCCGAAACGAGAGGAGCCGGGAGAAATGGGCAACGGCTGGATACTGGCAGGACTGCTTTTCGTCGTGAACCTCGGCTTCCTTCTCCTGTGGGCGCTCTTCACCTACGAGTCCGGACGGGAGCAGGAACCCCGGGCCCCTCGGTTCGGGTGGGCCGGCATGGGCGTCCACGCACTCCTGGCCGTCCTGATCCTGGCCTGGCCCCCGTCTCGCGTCCCCCTGGCCTGGCTCTTCGGGCTCCTCCTGGCCATCGGGCTGTTCTTCCTCCTCCCTATCCCGGGCAAGGCCCGCTCTCGTCGCGGTGCGGCCGGCTACCTCGCCCGGGACGGGACCGCGTTCGAAAGGATGGACGAGCGGGACAGCATGTTCGCCCGGAACCGGTCCCTCAGGCCCGGGTCGCCGGAGCACGAGCGCTACTACGCGGCCCACCCGGAGCACCTGGAGTACGACGAAAAGCGCCGCGCCCGGGGCGGCCCCCTGGGAAGGCCCGGGGCCATCGACGGCGGATACCGGCCCAATGTCGCCATGCTGCTCTCCTCCTTCGAGCTGCCCAACATGGTCGGAGACAAGGCCCGTATCGACCCGGCCACGGCAGCGAGCCGGAGCAGCTACGCGGGCGGCGAGGCTCCGGAGCCCGAGAACATGGACCCGGAAAAGGCCTCACGGATCGTCAAGGGATGGGCCCGCCGCCTGGGCGCGGACCTGGTGGGAATCTGCCGCATCGACCCCCGCTGGGCCTACAGCCGACGCGGCGAGATCCACTACGGCGAGTGGGATCAGTGGGGCCGGGAGGTGCCGGCCCCACTCCCCTATGCGGTGGTGATCGCCACGGAGATGGATACGGACATGGTGGCCGCCGCGCCCCACACCCCGTCGGTGGTGGAGAGCGCCCTCAACTACTCCCGCGGGGCCTACATCACGACCATCCTGGCCCAGTGGTTCGGGAACCTGGGGTATCGCTCCGTGGCCGAGCACAACCGCCACTACGACCTGCTCATGGTGCCCCTGGCGGTGGACGCCGGTCTGGGGGAGCTGGGGCGCCTCGGCTACCTGATCGCGGACCGCTTCGGTCCCCGGGTCCGGCTCTTCGCCGTCCAGACCGACATGCCCCTGGCCGTGGACCGCCCGGTGGATCTGGGGGCCGAGACCTTCTGCGAGGCCTGCAAGAAGTGTGCGGAGTCCTGCCCATCCAGGTCGCTTCCGCTGGAGCGGGAGCAGAAGGAGGACCGGGGCATCGTTCGCTGGAAGATGAACGAGGAGACCTGCTTCGACTACTGGGGCAAGATCGGCACGGACTGCTGCGTCTGCATGGCGGTCTGCCCCTTCTCCCGGCCCTACCGCTCCGTCCACAGGCTCGTCCGTTTCGTGCTCCGCCGGTCCCTCCCGGCCCAGCGCCTCTTCCCCCACATCGACAACCTGCTCTACGGCCGCCGCTGGCGGCCCAGACGCCCGCCGGGCTGGGCGTCTTACCCTAAGGGAAGGACTGCCGGGGGCACGGCTGCTCTCGAAGGCGACCGCTGAAGGGACAGGCCGTGAGAACCCCATGGACGGCCCCGTACCCCCTGATCCCTGGAAGGAAATCCCTCACGAAAACAGGGAGAGATAGTGGCCGAACTGGCGTACCCCGAGGGGGGTGAACCGGTCGAACAGCGTCATGAGCTCCAGCCCCGGGACCAGGGCCCGGCACACGGGAAGGCCGAGGTCCTTCCGGGTCAGGTCCACGTAGACGGGGGCGTACCCGTTCAGGTGGAGGAGGGTCTCCAGGTTGCACAGGTCCCCGGCGTCGTCGCCGCTGCTCCAGCAGGGCAGCTCCTCGAGCCGAACGCGCCGGGTCCCCTCGGGATGGGGCGCCGTGCCGAACCAGTAGGGGTAGGGCCAGGGGATCTCGGTCAGGGCGGATACCGCGGCCCGCCGCCCGTCCAGGTGGGCGCCGCAGCCCTTGAGCACGATCCCGCCGGCCGCCTCCACGAAGGCCTGATAACAGGGAACGCCGAACTCCGGAGTGAGGTCGGCGAACCGGATGTGGATCCCCTTCTTCTCGAGGCCTCGAAGCATCTCCGAGAGCCGCGTGTCCTCGGCCTCCAGCACGAAGCAGCGGTCGGGGGAAAAGGGGACCACCCGCTCCGCGTCCCGCTCGATCACCTCCAGAAGGCCGCTCAGGCGGGCCTGCGCCGCGGTGGCGCCCGCGCCCAGCCCGTTGGAAGAGACGCCGCTGGTCAGTGCCGCCTCGTCCAGATTGACGAACAGGAACGCGAGCTGGGCCGGGACCAGCACGGTCCGGGAGCCGTCCGCGGAGGCCTCCTCCCCTTCCACCCAACAGAGGGAGTCGCCCCGGTAGGCCACCTCCAGGCGCATCCGTTCGAGATCGAGCAGATGGAAGCCCCGGCCTGTCAGCTCCTTTGCGGTTCCCGTATGAAGCCGCAGGCCGGCACGGGCGTCGGGCACCCGATCCGGCTCGAACGAGGCGAAGGCCGAGCATCGCTCCACGATCTCCATGAGGCAGGAGATGCGGGCCTGGTGGATGTTGAGACCCCGGCCGTAGCCGGTCTGGGTACCGGTGAGCCGCCACCGGTTCCGCCCGTGCCGAGCTCGGACGTCCAGTCGCCAGGGTCTCTCCACCGCGTAGGGGCTGAGCGTGGCCTCGGTACGGGTCTCCCACCCCTCCAGGAGGTGGAGCGCATCGAGGCGCTTCAGGAGATCCCGAACCTCCCTGCGCGAAGGCCCGGGGCCCGCGGCTTCGGCGGGAGCCCCCGAACGCACGTCGAGGCCCGCTTCGTGAACGGGCACCACGGTGCGCCGCCACGACTCGAGTTCTTCCTTCGTCACCGGCACCTCGTGCTCCGCCTCTCGCGAAGGAGGAAGGGGCTCGTGGAGCAGGATGTTGCGCGAAAGCGCCCGGACCCAGTAGAGGCCGGCCTCGGACGCGCGCTCCATCCACCAGCGGATCCGTATGTCCGGGGTATGGTCGATCAGGGCGGCCAGGTCGTCCGGGGAGAACCGCGCCCTCAGATCCTTGAGCCTCTCTGTGCCAAGGCAGGCCTCGCAGGCCAGGGCCCGGACGTGCGGGGCCGATCGATCCAGCAGTCGGCGGACATCGTCCGGCTCGAGGGAAGAGACCAGGGAAAGGACGTGGTCGTGCATGAATCGGTCCATGGGGCGCTCCGCCAGATGCTCGAGCGCCTCCTCCAGGCCCGGCTCCGCCTCGGGCAGGCAGGAAAACCAGCCCGCGCCCGCGGCGGTGCCGATCTTCTCCAGGCGGTACGCGGTTTCCTGCTGTTCCTTTTCCGATCCCATGTTCTCCCCCGCTCTGCCGAATCGGCGGATCGAAGTCTAGGTCACCCCCCGGACGGTGTCAAGGCGCCGAGACGAACGGTTGTGGTCCGCCCAGGAAACGGGTATACTGTTCCCCGGAGGTCCGAGAATTGAACCCTCAATGCAGGGAGACCGACCCGCTCGAACGGATGGCCGGCCGGGTGCGAAGGAACGGCCCGGAGGTGGTGGTCTTCATCCACGGCCTCGGGGCGTCGCGGGACGCGTTCGATCCGGCCTTCGAGGCCCCGGGCCTCCGGAGCTACACCCTGGCCGCCCTCGACCTGCCGGGGTTCGGAGAGAGCCCTCCCGCGGATGATGCCTCCTGCGCCATGAAAGAGATGGCCCGCCTGGTGATCCGGTGGCTCGACCCGCTCGACGCCGAGCGGGTGCACATCGTGGGGCACAGCATGGGCGGGGTGGTCGGGCTGCATGCGGCCGAGCTCCTGGGACCTCGGGCCGGTGTCCTGCTCAGCCTCGAGGGGAATCTGGGAATCGACGACTGCGGGTTCAGCGGCAAGATCGCGTCCCTGCCCCTCGACGACTTCGAACGGCACGGCTTCTCGGTCTTCCGCGGCATGCTGAGGAACTTCCTGGAAAAGGACCCCTCCCCCGGGCTGGAGCGCTACGCCCGGGACCTGGACCGGGCGGATCCGGCGGCGCTCCACCGCTGCGCCCGCTCCCTGGTGAGGGAGAGCAGCGAGGGACGCCTGCGGGAACGGTTCCTGGGCCTTCCTCTCCACAAAGCCTACTTCGGAGGGGAAAAGAGCCTGCCCCCCCGGAACAGGGCCTTTCTGGCCCGACACGGCATCCCGTGCCACGTGGTGGAAGGAAGCGGGCACTTTATGATGGAAGATCGTCCCGACCTCTTCTGGCCCCTGCTCGCGAAGGCGCTTCGTCCCGGAGGCCCGACGCAGGAACCGGCACACGCTTCGGGCCGACTCCGCCGATGAAAGAGGACACCATGAGCCAGGCAGCTTACACCCACCTGTTCCGCCCGCTGACCCTCGACGGGCTCCGGCTCAGAAACCGCATCACCATGGCGCCGCTCTACCTCGGTTACGCGGCCTGGGGGGGCAAGGTGTCCCCCCTGCTCCTGAGCCACTACCGGCTCATGGCCCGGAGCGGCGCCGCCCTCGTGGTGGTGGAGAACGCGTCCGTCACGCCGGGCGGGAGCGGCGGGGGACGGATTATCCGCGCGGACCACAACCGCTACCTCCAGCAGCTGAGCTGGCTCGCCGACGCCATCAAGGAGGAGGGCGCCCTGTCCGCCCTCCAGATCAACCACGCGGGACGGTTCGCCCGAGTGGACCAACCCGTGGCCCCGTCGGCGGTGACCGCCTTCGACCGAACGCCCCGCGCCCTCATGAGACGAGAGATCAAGACCATCGGCAAGCAGTTCGCCTCTGCGGCCTGGCGGGTTCGAGAGGCCGGGTTCGACCTGGTGGAGCTTCACGGCGGCACCGGATACCTGCTTTCCCAGTTCGTCTCACCCCGCACCAACCAGAGGGACGACGCCTACGGCGGGAGCCTGGAGAACCGCATGCGGTTTCCCCTCGAGGTGGTCAAGCGGGTGAAGGACACGGTCGGCGACCTGCCCGTGGGGTACCGGTTCCTGGCGGATGAGTGGCTGCCGGACGGCCTAGGCCTCGAGGAGTCACGGGTCTTCGCCCGGGCCCTCGAGGAGGCGGGGGCCGCCTACCTCTCGGTCATGGGCGGCACATACGAGTCCTTTTTCCTCCCCGAGGTGGTGGAGCGGTCCAAAAAGCCGGGCTACATGGCGTACCTGGCCGAGGCGGTTCGCGAGGAGGTGAGCGTCCCGGTGATCGCGGCCGGGCGCATATCCACGCCGAGCCTGGCCGAGACGATCCTGGAAAAGGGCCAGGCCGACCTGATCGGCCTGGCGCGCATGCTCTGGGCGGACCCCGACTGGGTGAACAAGGCGAGGGAGGGTCGCGACGCCTCCATTGTCAAGTGCAGCCCCAAGTGCAACGCGTGCATGGAGCTCGTCATGCAGGGGAAGCCCGCCTTCTGCCCCAAGTGGCGAAAGGAGAAAAGGGAGGAGTACAGGGCAATGTTTTACTGATCGTCCAGGCGGGTCCACACCAGCCACGGCTGGTTCGCCGGCACCACCACCGAGTCCGCCCTCCGGGCCATGAGCGCGTTGCGCAGGGACGGCATCGTGAGCTCCGGCCGGGGCCGGGTTCAGGTTCTCGAAGCGGCGGAGCTGGAGTGGCAGTGCGGGGAAACGCTGTGGATATGACCGCCGTCATGGACAGCGGTGAATGCGTCGTCTATAGTCCGGCATCTGCGGTCCAGGACAGCGGCCGATTCGAGCCGCCTTCGTCACTCGGCCGCAGGCACCAGGGATCAACGCGGCGAGCTGCCGCACCACGGGGCCCCTTGCCGGGCGGCCCGGAAGACGCCAAAGGGAGGTGATGTCCCCAAAAAGCCTGGAAACAGGAAATCTGCCCTTGTCATTCCAGCAGGCTGCAACGTGTCATGCGGCGGCCGAGCGAGCTTTTGTGAGGCCGTCAACCCTCAACCCGAAGCAAGGAGGCGAAGGTGATGAAACGACGGATTTCTTTCCTGACCATCCTTTGTGCAGGGTTCCTCCTGCTCTCCATCCACCCGGCTGCGGCAGACGCCGAGGAGTTCAAGCTCACCTACAGCAACTTCTTCCCCCCGACCCACGTCCAGAGCCAGCTGGCCGAGGACTGGTGCAAGGAAGTGGAGAGCCGCACCAACGGCCGCGTCAAGGTGGAGTACTACCCCGGTCAGACCCTCACCAAGGCGGCCCAGGTGTATGACGGCGTGGTCACCGGCATGTCGGACATCGGGTTCTCCGTCCTGGCATACACCCGCGGCCGCTTCCCCGTCATGTCGGCCGTGGACCTTCCCCTCGGCTACCAGAGCGGCCGGGCGGCCACCAAGGTGATCAACGCGGTGTACGAGAAGTTCCAGCCCAAGGAGCTGATGGACACCGAGGTCATGTACCTGCACGCCCACGGGCCGGGCCTGGTCCACACCAAGAACAAGGCCGTCCGGAAGCTGGAGGACATCAAGGGCATGAAGCTGCGGGGACACGGCACCAGCGCGCTGGTGTTGGAGGCCCTGGGGGCGGTGCCCGTGCCCAGCCCCATGCCCGAGACCTACCAGAACATCCAGAAAGGGGTGGTCCAGGGATCGGTCTACCCGCTCGAGGCCAACAAGGGCTGGCGCCTGGGAGAGGTGACCGACTACGTCACCTGCGCCTTTTCCGCGGCCTACACCACGTCCTTCTTCGTGGTGATGAACAAGGACAAGTGGAACGCTCTTCCCAAGGACATCCAGAAGACCATCCGCGAGATCAACGACGAGTGGGTGGTCAAGCACGGTGAGGCCTGGGACACCAGCGACATGATCGGCATCCGCTACTTTCTCAACCAGGGCAATGAGATGATCGGTCTGGACGAGAAGGAGGCCGCTCGCTGGAAGGAGGCCGTGGCGCCCATCCTGGACAACTACGCCGAGGAGATGACCGAGAAGGGCTTCAACGGGCGGGAGATCGTCGACTTCACCGTGAAGACCCTGGAAAGCGCCCAGTAAGGAAAGGGCGTAATCCCGAGGCCCGGAACGGAAAGGGCCAGGCCCGGCGGGGCCCTGCCCTTTCCGTAGGGGGCCGATGCACCGGGGTGGGCGAAGCGCCCCTAATGCGGCGGGCGCTTCGCTGGGAGGAGAGACAATCCTGATGGCCGGTTTCTGGAAAGCCCTCCAGTGGGTGACGGAGCTGATGAAGACGGTGGGGGCCGCCTGCCTGGTCGGCATGACGCTCCTCACCTGCGCCGACGTGGTGGGTCGATTCTTCGGGCACCCCATCTTCGGATCCGTCGAGATCGTCGCCTTCATGGCCGCCACCTCCGTGGCCATGGCCTTGCCTTACACCCATCAGGTCCGGGGGCACATCGGGGTCGAGATCGTGTTCCGGCTGCTGCCGGAACGGGTTCGCAGGATCATCGAGGTCGTCACCAGCGTCCTGGCCCTGGTCCTGTTCGCCCTGGTCACGTGGAGGATGTCTCTGTACGCGGGCACCATGAAATCCTCGGGCGAGGTCTCCATGAACCTGGAGCTCCCCGTCTACCTGATCATCGCCGTGGTGGCCTTCTCCTTTCTCGTGTTCACCCTGGTGATTCTTCAGGACATCGTACAGACCCTGAAACAGACGGATGACGCATGAGCCCTACCTGGATCGGCATCATCGGCATTGTCATCATGCTGGTCGTCTTCCTCTCGCGGATGCCCGTGGCTTACGTGATGGCCATGGTGGGGTTCGTGGGGTTCTCCATCATGATCTCGTTTCCCGCCGGGCTCGCCGTCCTCTCCCGGGACATCTACGAGGTCTTCTCCTCGTACGGGCTGACGACCATCCCCCTGTTCATCCTCATGGGACAGCTGGCGTTCAACAGCGGCATCAGCAAACGGCTCTACGACACCGGGTACCGGTTCATGGGCAGCACGCGGGGAGGCCTGGCCATGGCCACCGTCACGGCCTGCACGGCCTTCGGCGCCGTTTGCGGGTCCAGCCCGGCCACCGCCGCCACCATGGCCACGGTCGGGCTCCCCGAGATGAAGCGCTACTCCTACTCGGACGAGCTGGCCGCGGGCGCCGTGGCCTCCGGGGGCGGGCTGGGCATGATCATGCCGCCCAGCGTGGTGCTCATCGTTTACGGCGTCCTGGCGGAGCAGTCCATCGGCGAGCTCTTCGTGGCGGGCATCGTGCCGGCCGTCCTCGTCACCATCCTCTTCATCCTGGCCATCTACGTCCGCTGCCGGCTCTCCCCGCTCCAGGGACCCCCGGGGGAACGGTTCACCTGGGGGCAGAAGCTGCGGTCGCTCACCGGGATGGTGGACACCCTCATCGTCTTCGTCCTGGTCATGGGAGGGCTCTTCGCCGGGATCTTCACCCCCACGGAAGCGGCTGCGGTGGGGGTATTCGGTGTG
Organism: uncultured Desulfobacterales bacterium; assembly: GCA_964454455.1. GTDB lineage: Bacteria > Desulfobacterota > DSM-4660 > Desulfatiglandales > HGW-15 > JAIPEI01. Next base: position 30,851 of record CAYVVQ010000006.1, read on the forward strand.
CTGGCGGTCTCCCTGGTCCGAAGGCAGCTGAACTGGAAGGGCTTCGTCAACGCGCTCCACGAGACCCTCCGCACCGCGTGCATGGTCATGATGCTGATCGCCGGAGCCGTCATCTTCGGCAAGTTCCTGGCGGTGACCCGGATCCCCTTCAACATCGCGAGCTGGATCGGCGGGTTCGACCTGCCGCCGGCCGTGGTGATGGGAATCATCATCCTGGTCTACTTCTTCGGCGGCTGCTTCATGGACGCCCTGGCGTTCGTCATGCTGACCATCCCGATCTTCTTCCCGGTGGTCACCGGCCTGGGCTTCGACCCGATCTGGTTCGGCGTCATCATCGTCATGGTGACGGAGATGGGGGTGATTACCCCGCCCGTGGGAATCAACGTCTACGTCGTATACGGCGTGGCCCAGGGCGTGGTGGGCGGAATCCCCCTGGAGAGCATCTTCAAGGGCATCCTGCCCTTCCTTGCAGCGGTGGTTCTGGGGGTGGTCATCATGGTGATCTTCCCCGACCTGATCCTGTTTTTGCCGCGCCTCATGTATTGACGGGTTCGCAAGAACCCGCTCACCCGTCGCTGGAAACACGGACAGAGAGCCATGACAGAGCAAGAGCACTGGAACCCGATCCTGGAAACCCTCCCCCTGGAGCGCCTCCGCGACCTCCAGCTCCGGAAGTTCAAGCGCATCTTCCGGTGGACCTACGACCGGAGCCGGTTCCACCGCCGCCTGTACGATCGGGCGGGCGTCACGCCGCACGACCTTCGTTCCTTCGAGGACATCCGGCGGGTGCCCAAGGTGGAGAAGGCCATGCTGCGGGACGTCCAGTGCCGGGAGCCCTTTCCTTACGGGGACGCGCTGTGCGTGGGCCTGGAGGAGGTCACCGAGTATCACCAGACCAGCGGCACCACGGGTCAACCCGTGTACCAGGCCGACTCCTGGACCGACTGGGAGTGGTGGAACGAGTGCTGGGCCTATGTGCTCTGGTCCCAGGGCTACCGCCCGAGCGACCGCGTCTTCCTGCCCTTCGGCTACAACGTGTTCGTGGCCTTCTGGGCCGGGCACTACGCCGCCGAGAAGATCGGGTGCGAGGTGGTCCCGGGCGGTGTGCTGGACACCCAGGCCCGCATCCTGAAGATCCAGGAGCTGCGCGCCACGGCCATGATGGGAACGCCCACCTACCTCCTGAGCATGGCCGAGACGGCCAGGAGCCGGATGGGGGTGGACCCCCGCGAGCTCACCGTCCGCAGGATCACCTGCGCCGGCGAGCCCGGGGCGAGCATCCCGGCCACCAAGGAGCGACTGGAGACCGCCTGGAACGCCAAGGTGTTCGACCACGCCGGGGCCACGGAGATCGGGGCCTGGTCATTCGAGTGCCGCCACCGCCCCGGGGGCCTGCACGTCAACGAGGCCTTTTTCCTGGTGGAGATCGAGGATCCGGATACGGGGGAGGTCATCGAGGAGCCGGGCCGACCCGGCAAGATGATCATCACGGCGCTCGATCGGCGGGCCCAGCCCTGCGTCCGGTTCGATTCCAAGGACGTGGTGGCCTGGTCGGAGAGGGTGTGCGACTGCGGGCGGACCTTCCGCGTGCTCGCCGGCGGCGTGATCGGCCGTGCGGACGACATCACCAAGGTCAAGGGCGTGCTCCTGTCTCCCTCAGCCATCGAGGAGGTGGTCCGGGGCATGGACGGGCTCGGGGACGAGTACGAGGTGGTGGTGGCGCGCACCGGGGACCGGGAGGAGATCACCCTGAAGGTGGAGCTCCTGCCGGAGGCCGGCGCGGGACGGACCGGGATCGAGGCCCGCCTCAAGGATCAGCTCCGCATCAAGACGAACCTCGGGTACCGGCTCGAGTTCCACGAGCACGGGACCCTGCCGCGTTACGAGGTCAAGGCGAGGCGGTTCAAGGACCTGCGCAAGGCCTGAGCCCGCGGACGGGGTCAAAGACAGGGAGGTCCCATCCCCATGACGGTGGACGAAAGGGAGCTGAGGGAGATTCACGATCGCATTCTGGAGCTGCGGCGGGCCGCCGAGGAGGTTCGGGCGGCCGGAGGCGAACTTCCGGCCGTGGAGCGTAACGCCCGGCGGATCCTGAGCGGCATCGACATGCTGGAGAGGAACATCTGCGATCTTTTCGATGAGGGTTCCTGGGACGACTGAAGGCGACAGGGAGGCTCGAATCATGGAGCAGGATATCCTTGAGGGAAAGCGCATCCTCGTGGTGGATGACGAGCACGATGTCCTGGACACCGTGGAGGACCTTCTCTCCATGTGCGAGGTCACCACGGCCTCGGACTTCGGCCGGGCCCGGGAGCTCCTGGAGGACCTGACCTTCGACCTCGCCCTCCTGGACATCATGGGCGTGGACGGCTACGGCCTGCTGGAGCTCGCCGTGGAAAAGGGGATCCCGGCGGTGATGCTCACCGCCCACGCCCTGAGCCTCGACAACATCACCAAGTCCCGCAAGATGGGGGCCAGCTACTTCATCCCCAAGGAGGAGATGGCCCACCTGCCCACCTTTCTGCGGGACATCTTCGAGGCCCGCGCCGGGGGCAAGAATCCCTGGGCCCGGTGGTACGAGCGGCTGGCCGCCTTCTGCGAGAAACGGTTCGGCCCGGACTGGAAGGATGCGGACAAGGCGTTCTGGGACCGCCTGACCT
>CAYVVQ010000006.1:33610-50908 GCA_964454455.1 uncultured Desulfobacterales bacterium
CCCTCGGGATGATCGAACGCGGAGAGCCCCGCCTTCGGGACCAGGATCTCCACGGGCCCCGCCGCGCCGGTGCAGAACCCGGCCACCACGCGGCCCACGGCCTCGATCTCCTCGTCCGCGGCCCGGATCACGGTGATGGCCGAGTTGTGGGCGTGGGCCTTTCGACCGGGAAACCGGCTGACGGCCTTGTCGAAGGCACCGGAGACCAGGAAATCCACGTTCCCGGGCACCAGGATGGTGGGCACCCCCAGCTTCGGTGCGGTCCCGCCGCGTTCCGGTCCCGCGTCGTAGTCTCCTCCGAACCGGTGATCCACCAGCTCGTGCAGGGAGAGATCCACCAGGACCGCTACGTCCTGCTCCCGGATGAGTTCCTCCAGGGCCTCCCCCCCGGCCCCCACCGTGTGAAACACCACCACCTCGTAGCCCCGTTCCTCGAGGCCCCTCCGAACCTCCCGGGCACACGCCTCGGTGGTCCCGAGGGTGGAGAGCGCGGCGAGAGGCCGTTCGGACTTCGCAACCCGCTGCTCGGCCCAGCGAACCATGCCGGCCATGGCATGGGCGCCGTTTCCCAGAACGGCCCGGGTGATCCGGTTGAGGCCGGAAAGATCGCAGACCGAGTGGAGCATCATGATGTCCCTGGTCCCCACGAACGCGCGGGTGTCCCTGGAGGCCATGGTCGTCACCATGACTTTGGGCACGCCCACGGGAAACGCCCGCATGACCGCCGTCCCCAGGGTCGTGCCCATGGACCCCCCGATGCCGAAGACGCCCCTCACCTTCCCCTCGTCGTAGAGCCGCCGGGCGATGGGCACGGCCCCTCGAATCATGGCGGCGAGCGACTCCCCCTCGTGGCCGATCCGCTGCACGGCCTCCAGGGTGGTGCCCGCCTCGCGGGCCACCTCCTCGCGGGTCACGTGCACGGGGTGGGTGCACGAACCCCGAATCCCCGCGTCCATGATCCGAACCTCGACCCCCGCGGCCTGGATGGCCGAGACCACGAACGCCGCCTCGGAGCCCTTGGTGTCCATGGTCGCCACCAGCAGCACGCCTGCGTCCCGATTCATGTATCCTCCCGTTTTGTCTTTTGATTCCAGCAGATTGTCGAGGCAGGAAGTCCGCGCCCCTCGCGATCGGAGTGCCTTCTTGGACGACTCCAGGGTTGACGCGTTCGCAAAAACCGCTCACGCGCCGCGGGTAGCGCTATAACCTCTTGAAATGCCATGGGCAGATCTCGAGGCTTGAGGCTTTTTACGACGCCATCAGCACTCCCTCGTGATCCAGGAGCCACTCCTTCCGCCACAGGCCGCTGCCGTACCCCACGAGCCGGCCGTCGGTCCCCATGACGCGGTGGCAGGGCACCACGATGGCCACGGGGTTGCTGTGGTTCGCCTGACCCACCGCCCGGGCCGCATTGGGCCGCCCGATGGACTCGGCGATCTCCCCGTAAGTGGTCCAGGTGCCGAAGGGGATCTCCAGGAGCGCCATCCAGACGGCCTTCTGAAAAGGCGTTCCCTCGAGTGCGAGGGGGACGGCAAAGGTCGTCCCCGTCCCCTTGAAGTAGTCGTCGAGCTGCTTCCGGCACAGCACGAGGCAGACGGGTGGATCCTCGGCATCCTTTGCAGGCTTTTTCACGAACCGAAGGGCCTGGATCCCTTCCTTCGTGCCGGCAATCTCGATCCACCCAATGGGTGACTCGTAATAAAGCGTGGAAGATCCATTATTTTCCATGGTCTTTCCCTCCAGGCCGAATATTTCCTCGTTTCGGCGTCCACCCGGCAATCGAACCATTTCGACCCGCTGAGAACGCGGATCCGCCGACATGGGACCCGATAGCTCACGAGCAGAGCCTTTTCGGAGAGAGTTGCATGGGTGAACTGCAATGCCGTTTGATTTGTCAGCGGATCTTACACTATATTGCCTGTGTATGGAAAGCCCTTTTTCGGGACATGTTGCTTGTACAGTGATGTCCTATGTATTTTTAAAAACTTATTATATTTTTATTTATATTTTACAAACACTTAAATATGTTTTATTTATTCTTTAACATGGTCTTTTGACACTTTTTCAGGAGGATTTCATGCAGCATTTTGCCATTGCTATCCTGGGAACGTTCGATTCCAAGGGCGAGGAGCACCGCTTTCTCAAGGAGCGGGTCGAGGCCCGGGGAGTTCGAACCGTCACCGTCCATGCAGGCACCCGGGCACCTTCCCCCTTTCCCGCGGACCACGATCTGTACACGGACGTGGTCCTCACCCTGCCCGAGGGCGAACGGGACCGGGACCGGTCCATCCAGGCGGTGCTGGAGGCCGGACGCCGACTCCTCCTGGAGCTCTTTCACAGGGGGCGAATCCACGGCGTGGTGTCCGCGGGCGGGGGGACCGGCACCCATCTGGGCACGGGCATCATGCGGGTCCTTCCCGTCGGCGTGCCCAAGGTCATGGTCTCCACCGTGGCAAGCCGCAACATGTCCCCTGTCGTGGGAACCCGGGACGTCACCATGATGCACAGCGTGGCCGACATCCTGGGCGTGAACAGCCTCCTTGGACCCATTCTGGACCAGGCGGCCGGCGCGGTCTGCGGCATGGCACGCCCCACGTGGGTCCCGGACGCCGGTCGGAGGCGGATCGGCCTCACCATGTTCGGCTTCATCACGGCTGCGGCCGAGGCGGTCAAGGTGCGGCTCGAGGCCCTGGGCTACGAGGTGGTCTCGTTTCACGCCAACGGCACCGGCGGCATGGCCATGGAGGAGCTGGCCGCCGAGGGCTTCTTCGACGGGCTCCTGGACCTGGCCACCCATGAGCTGGCCGACGAGCTCAAGGGAGGGTACTGCCGGGGCATCGGTCCCCAGAGGCTCGCCCCCGTCCCGGGCCGGTCCATTCCCCGCTTGGTCGTCCCCGGCGGTCTCGACTGCGCGGTCCTGGAGTTCACCCGGGAGACCGTCCCGGAGGCGTACCGGGACCGCCCGATCTTCTTTTACGACTTCCGCTCGGCCGTGCGCCTCAGCCGGGAGGAGAGCCTCGTCATCGCGGACCAGATGTCGTCCAGGCTCAACCTCCGACCCGGGGTCGTCCGCGTCCTCATTCCCTGGGGAGGCTGGTCCGAGGCGGACAGCCCGGGCGGGCCCCTCCACGCCCCGGAGATCAGCCGGGCCCTGGTGAATCGCCTCCGCGAGAATCTGGACCCGGCCGTTCCCGTGCAGGAGTCGGACCTCCACATCAACGACCCGGCCTTTGCCGACACGGCGGCCCGGGTCATGCACGGGATGCTCCAGGGATAAGCAGACCGGGGCCCGCGAAGGCGCCCCGGTCGATGATGGTTCCCCGGATTCATTTCCCCGGAGGATCACCCGCCCATGGCCACGAACTGCTTCACGTCCTTCCGCTGGACCAGGAGCAGGACCGACTCCTTGCCTTCCACCGCCTGCTTCGCCTCGTCGGCCGAGGCCACGGGCTCGCGGTCCACCTCCAGGATCACGTCGCCCCGGCGAAGGGAGGCCCGCTGGGCCGGGCTGCCCGGCTCCACGTCGGCCACCACGGCTCCCCCGCCGGCCTCCACGCCCAGCTGCCGGGCGATCTGGGGCGTCAGATCCTGGAGCCTGAGGCCCCACCGGGCGTCGTCCTCGCGGTCCGCCCCCTTCGCGGCGGCGGTCTTCGTCTCGAGCTCGCCCACCTCGACCGTGAGCTCACGCGCCTCGCCGTCCCGGAGGACCGCGAGGGAGGCCTTCTCACCCACGGGCGCGGCCGCCACCAGGGCCGGCAGGTCGTGGCTCTTGTCCACGGCCTCGCCGTTGAAGGAGACGATCACGTCCCCCCGTTCCACGCCGGCCTCGTCCGCAGGCCCCCCGGAGAGCACGTCCGCCACCAGGGCGCCCTTGCGGTCGTCCAGCCTCATGGCATCGGCCAGCTCCTGCGTGACGGGCTGGATGTGGACCCCGATGTAGCCCCGGGTCACCTCCCCGTGCGCCACGAGTTGAGGGATCAGCGCCTTGGCCGTCTTGACGGGGATGGCGAACCCGATCCCCTGCCCCCGGGCGACGATGGCCGTGTTGATCCCCACGACCTCCCCCTTCATGTTGAAGAGCGGTCCGCCCGAGTTGCCCGGGTTGATGGAGGCGTCCGTCTGGATGAAGTCGTCGTACGGCCCGGCGCCGATCACCCGGTCCTTGGCGCTCACGATCCCCGAGGTGACCGTGTGGCCCAGGCCGAAGGGGTTGCCGACAGCCACGACGTAGTCGCCGACCCTGAGGCCGTCTGAGTCGCCCATGGCCGCGCCGGGAAGGTCGCCCCCGTCCTCGATCTTGAGCACGGCCAGGTCGGTCTTGGGATCCAGGCCCACGATCTCCGCCTCGAGCTCGCGGCCGTCGTCCAGGGTCACCCGGACCTCCCTGGCCCCCTCCACCACGTGGTTGTTGGTCAGGACGTAGCCGTCACGGCTGATGATGACGCCCGACCCCGCGCTCTGGACCCTGCGCTCCCGGGCCTGCGGACCGTTCGGGCCGAAGAACCGGCCGAAAAACTCCTCGAACGGGCTGCCTTCGGGCAGGTCGGGCATGCCGTACCCGGCCTTCTGCAGCTTGGTGACCCGGATATTGACCACCGAGGGCTTGAGGGCCTCCGCCAGGGGGGCCAGGGACTCCCCCGCGGCGGGCGCTTTCACGGCCGGCGCCGGGATCTCCGAAAATGACGGCGTCCCGGTCGAGTGAGGGGCCGAGCCCGCGAACAGCCCGGTGCCGAGCACCGCGGCTGCAATCGCAGCCAGGCCCGTTATCCACCATCCCGGTTTTCTTGACGGTTTCGAGATCGAATCAAACATGGTTCTCCTCCTTGCTTGGATGGGTTCGTGCGTCCGCGGCGATGTCCCGCCCGAACGGGCGTCCCGCCGTCTGGAAGGAAAGATAACGCACGGAGATGAAACAAGGATGAACCGGGGATTAAAACTCTCTCATCCGGAGGCATGGAGGAAAGAGAAAAGAAAAATACAAGAGGTGAGAGATGAGGAAAGCCCCTGGAAACACTCAGGGTCGCTAGACAGGAAGGAACACCCGGAAACGGCTGCCCTCGCCCGGCCTGCTCGTCACGGCGATCTCGCCGCCGTGGGCCAGGGCGATGGACCGGGCGATGCTGAGCCCCAGGCCGGATCCCTTCTCCGCGAGGATCTCCTCGGACCGGTAGAAGGGCTGGAAGATCCGCTCCAGGGAATCCTCGGGGATCCCCCGGCCGGTGTCCGTCACCTCGACGCGTGCGCGGTCGCGGTCGCGCGCCACGGAGAGGTTCACGCGGCCGCCCTCCCCGGTGTACTTGACCGCGTTGTCCACCAGGTTCACGAGGAGCGCCCGCAAGCGGTCCCGGTCCCCGGAGACCACCACCGGCTCCTGCGGCCCCATGCGGAGGTCCACGGAGCGCTCGTCGGCCGGGACCTTGAGCCGCCAGTAGACCTCCTCCGCCAACTCGGCCAGGTCCACCGGCCGGCGGTCCATCCGAAGCGCGCCCGACTCGGCCCGGGCCAGGGTCAGGAGCCCCTCCACGAGCCTCGATATCCGCTCGATCTCCTCCAGGGCGCTCTTCAGGGTCTCCTGGTACTCCCCGGGGGTGCGGGCGGAGCGAAGCGCCACCTCGAGCTCTCCCCGCAGAGTGGTGAGCGGGGTCTGGAGCTCGTGGGAAGCGTCGGCGCTGAACCGCCGCACCTGCCGGAAGGCCTCGTCCAGCCGGGAGAGCATCCGGTTGAGCGTCCGGGCGAGCCGGTCCAGCTCGTCGCCGGTGCCGGTCTCCTCCACCCGCTCCGCCAGCCGCTCCGCGCTGATCCGCTGCGCCGCCTCGGCCATTCTTCCCACCGGACGGAGCGCCCTGCGGGCCAGGACCCACCCGCCGAGCCCGGCCAGGATCAGCCCCACCGGCAGGAGCCCCCCCATGACCAGGAGAAACCGGGCCCGGGTCTCGGCCACGGTCCTCAGGGACGAGCCCACCCGGATCACCCGGACCGGCCGCCCCCCGCGCATCACGGGCACGGTCAGGACCCGGACCGGATAGGGCTCCACGTCCTCCACGGTCTCGAAGGTGGCCTTGCCCTGCCGGGCGTTTCGAAGGGCCTCCCCGCTGAGCGGCAGATCGCGGGCGCCGGAGGAGCGGGACGATCTGTCTTGCGGCGCGCCGGGATCCAGCATCTGGAAGTACGGCTCCGTCGGGGAGAACCCGAAGAACCGCCGGAAGATCTCCCCCACCTCGGGCGGAAAGGGACCCCCGGGCCGAGATTCGACCCGCTCCGCCGTGACCCGGGCCACGCTCTCCAAGGCGCTGTCCACCCCCCGGATCAGGCTGTAGGAGAGGAGCCCGTAGGCCGCCGCCCCCAGGACCAGAAAGGTGGCCGCCAGCAGGCTCACGTACCAGAGGGTGAGCCGGGCGCGGACCGATCGAATCTGCAAGCGCATCCCCCGTTTATCCCTCCGCCTTCATGACGTAACCGCTTCCCCTCACCGTGTGGATCAGCTTCGGCTCCCGCTCCTTGTCGATCTTCTTGCGCAGGTAGTTCACGTAGACGTCGATGACGTTGGTCATGGAGTCGAAGTCGTAGTCCCAGACGTGCTCGGCGATCATGGTCCGCGTGAGCACCCGCCCCGGGTTGCGCATGAAGTAGTCCAGGAGCGCGTACTCCTTGCTGGTGAGCTCGATGGCCTCTCCGCCGCGGTGGGCCACGCGCCGGGCCGGGTCCAGGGTGAGGTCGGCCACCTGGAGCACGGCCGACCGATCCTCTCCGCGCCGCCTCAGGAGCGCGCGCACCCGGGCCAGGAGCTCCTGGAACGCGAACGGCTTGGTCAGATAGTCGTCCGCGCCCGAGTCCAGGCCCAGCACCTTGTCCTCGATGGTGGCCCGCACCGTGAGGAGGAGGACCGGCACGGCCACCTTTCGCTCACGGAGCTCCCGGAGCACGTCGAAACCGTTCCGGCCGGGCAGGTGAACGTCCAGGAGGATCAGGTCGTGGACCCCGTCCAAGGCCATGGCCAATCCGGTCTCGCCGTCCCCGGCCACGTCCACGGCAAAGCCCTCCTCCTCCAGCCCGCGCCGGATGAAGCTGGCCACCTTCCCCTCGTCCTCCACCACCAGGATGCGCACGGGATCCCCCTCCGGGGTTTTGGGTTCAGTATAGGCGCGTCGGAAAAGGGGTTCAAGAAGGGCGGAGGGAGGTCCTGATGAGGCCTACGAACCGGTAACGCCGAGAATCACATTCAGGAGGGCGTCCGTGTGGCCGCTCTTGTTCATGAAGGCCACCGCGCCGGCGCTCAGCATGCCCTTTTCGGTCTCGGCGTCGTCGTACATGGAGAGCCCGATGATGCGGATTTCGGGAGCCTCCGCGTGGATCGCCCGGGTCGCGTCGATCCCGTTCATCCGGGGCATGCTGATGTCCATGAGGATCACGTCGGGCCGGAGCTCCCGGGCCATCCGGACCCCTTCCTCGCCGTCGGCCGCCTCACCCACCACCTGGATCATGGGCTGTCGGCCCAGCATGGAGGAGAGGCCCTGCCGCATGATCACGTGGTCGTCCACCAGCAGCACGCGGACCCCCCGGTCGACGGGCACCGGTGTGGAGAGCGCCTCCTCCGAGACGAACGCCGCGGCCTCGACCGGCTCCTCCGGAGCGGCGGACTTTTCCATGGGCACGACCAGGCGGAAGGTCGCGCCGTCTCCAGGAGCGCTTTCGATCTCCAGCCTCCCGCCCATCAGCTCCAGGCGCTCCTTGACGCTGATCAGCCCGAAGCACTCCTCCCGGCCCAGCTCCGGCAGGACCTGATCAACGGCGAACCCCTTGCCCTCGTCGCTGACCGTCACCCGCAGAAGGTCCGACCCGTCTCTTGCGAGCTCGATTCGGACCGACGGGGTCTGGGCGTGCTTGACCGCATTGAACAGGAGCTCACGGGTGGACTCGAAGAGAAACACCTTCATCTCCTCCTGCTCGAGCAGGACCCCCGGGTCGATTCGGGTGTCGACCCGGATGGGATAGGTCTCCTCCATGGTCCGGGCCAGCCACTCCAGGGCCGGGGCCAGGCCGCGCTCGTACAGGATGTAGGGGGCCATCTGCGTGCTCAGGGTGCGCGCCGTCCTCAGGGACTCCACAAGCAGATCGTAGACCCGGTCGAGCTCCTGTCTCTGCTCCCCCTCCAGGTCCTGGGCCAGGACCTCCAGGTTGATCTTGGCCCCCACGAGCAGCTGCTGGAGGTGATCGTGGATGATCACGCCCAGGCGCCGCCGCTCCCGCTGCTCGGCCAGGGTGAGCTGGGAGGAGAGCCGGGCGAGCTGCCTGGCCCGTTTCTCGAGCTCGGCGGTGCGCTCCTCCACCCGCCGCTCGAGCTCGTCGTGCATGCGGAGCAGCTTCTGTTCCATCTGCTTGCGTCGGGTCACATCGCGGACGGTCAGCAGGGCCAGGATGGCGTTTCCGTCCTCGTCCAGCACCGGCGAGCCGCCGTACTGCCCGATCCAGGTCCGGCCGGTCTCCCGGTCACGGATCTGGACGTCCCACTCGGAGAAGCGCTCCCCGTTCAGCACCCGGACCAGGGGCCAGGCGTGCTCGGGGATCTCTCGCCCCTCCACATCCCTCAGCTCGTAGCCTTTGGTGAAGCCATTCAAATGCCGGCGGGCCTCCTCCGTGGACTCGAGCCCGTGAAACCGGAGGGCGGCCGGGTTCATCTCCAGGACGTTCCCGGCCGTATCCGCAATGACAATGCCCTCGCCCACGGTCTCCAGCACGGCGCGGGTGCGGGAGAGGTTCTCCTTCATCTCGGAGGCCATCCGCTCGATCCGGCGCCGGGAGACCACCTGGTCGGTGACCTCGTGCGTCAGGATGAGCACGGACTCGCCGAACCCGCTCTCACCGGTCAAAGGGACCAGGTCCGCGTTCCAGTAGGTCTCCTCGCGGCCCCGTCCCACCGACGCGGGAAACTCCCGGAGCCGGATCGGCTTGCCCGTCTCGAGGGCCTTCGCCAGCATGGCTGGGACGCCTTTGGCCGCCAGGTCCGGAAACACATCGCCCAGGGTCCTCCCCCTCATGGTGATGCCGGGGACGCCCGGTATGGTCCGATAGGTAGGGTTGACCATGGCGTATCGCCAGTCCGGCGGCCCGACCACCGCGACGCCCAGGGAGGTGTTTTGAATCAGGCCGTCGAGGAAGTCGCGCTCCCGTCGAAGCTCATCCTCGGTCCGTCGGAGATCGGTGATATCGCGGGCGATGCCGAGCACCTGGATGACCCGGCCGTCGTCGTCCAGGACGGGTACGTAGGTCAAGGTCTGGACACGGGTCATGCTCTCCAGCGTCTGCGGGGAGATCTCCCCCTCCTGAACCTCGCCCGTTTCCAAGGCTTTTTCGAGGATGGGATGAATGACGTCGACGACCTCCCGCGGCAGGACCTCCTCGTCCCGTTTGCCGAGAAAATCCGAGACCGGCCGGCCGGAGAGCTTCTGGGCCGCCCGGTTGACGAACCGGATTCGCCGGTCCGGGTCGTAGATCACGAAGAGATCCGGCACGTCGTCGAAGGCCTTGCAGAGGAGCCTGTTCTCGGCGGCCGGATCCTGATCGGTCGTCTCGAGCGTCTCATCGCCGGGCACGGTGGGGGAGGATGAATCGGAGTGGGGCTGCTTGGAGTCTGAGCCTGACATGACCGGAGGAATCCTCTGCGATCGGGTTTCAACGCATCCGAACCCGCCTGGACTCCGGAGGCGCCGCCGCGCTGAAATCGCCCGCAGTATAGCCGAACCGGACGGCCATATCAATCAGGATTTTACCGTGAAAGTCCTTCGCGTATTGATGGCGCCGCAATCGGACCATAGCCCTGAGATCCGCCCGTGGCATTTCTCCAGGTCATACCGCTACCAGCGGCGCGTGAGCGGGATTGTTACCACCGGTTGATCAGGTCCATCCCCCGCCGGCGGGCCACCTCCTCCTGGAGGGTCAGGAACCGGCCGCTCACCACCTCCAGGAGACGGAGCATGACCCGGTAGCCGATCTCCGGGTCCTTTTCGAACAGATCCAGGAGCCCGCCCCGGTCCACGCGAAGAACGCGGCACGCGCCGCCCTCGCTCTCGGCCGATAGGCTGTACCGACGGGGCGGGAGCAGGCTCGACCAGCCGAAGGTCGCGCCGATCCCCAGGGTGGTGACCCCCGGCCTGGCCGGGGTCGAGCGTCGGGGCCCGGTCCCCCAGAGAAGGGTGACCCGGCCTTCCATCACCGCGTAGAGGCCCCGGGGCTCGTCGCCCTCGGTGAAGAGGCGCTCGCCCTCTTGGAAGACCTCCTCCTCGCAGAGCTCGGCCACCGCCTTGAGCTGTGCGTACCCGAGCTCCCGAAAAACCTCCACCCGGCCCAAAAAGTCCAGATCCACCATGCCTGCGTCTCCTGTGACGGGCCCGCCGCCCGGTTCGCCTCACTCCTCTTCCAGGACGTACCCGGCCTGCACCTCCCCGGCGAGCACGTGCTTTTGGAACACCTCCCGCATTCTCTCCGCCGTCATCTTCTGGTAGACCACGGGTTCGGAGCCGCTCACCTCCACGGTCACGTTGGGCTCGGTGGGGCACCGCCCGATGCACCGGCCGCGCTTCACCTCGATGTCCCGTCGATCGGCCTTCCCCGCCTCCTCCACCAGCGCGGTCAGCACCTCTCGCGCGCCCGCGGCGATGCCGCAGGTCGCCAGATGGACGGTCACCGTGGTCATGACCGCCGGAAGCCCGCCGCCCGACTCCTGGAGCTGCTGGAGATGGAGGCTGGCCACGCCGGTGAGAAAGCGGACCACGCGGTATCCCATGGCCGGATCCCTCAGGAAGAGTTCCAGCAGGAACGCTTTCTCGACGCGGACCGCCTTGCAGGCGTCGCCCGCGCTGTAGGCGGAGAGCTTGTACTCGTAAGGCGGGACAAAGCTGGACCAACCCAGGGCCTGGCCCGCTCCCACGGAGAGGATGGTGTTCTCCGGGCTGGTGGCCCTTCCCGGCAGGTCGAACCTGAGGTCCACCTCCCCTTCCGTGATCACCCAGAGATGCTTTGCCTCCTCGCCTTCGGCAAAAAGCCGCTCATCCCCGCGAAAGCCCTTCTCTTCGCATCCGGGCTCGATCGCCCGGAGCTGCTCCGGGGTGAGGTCCTTGAAGATGTCCATGGTTCTCAGCCGTTCCAGGACGCCCATGCGCGCCTCCTGCGTCTGGTCGGGAAACGAACCTTCCGGTACCTTCCCTTTGATTTCCTCACGACCCCGGCCGTGCGTCAACCGTTGGCCGCCTCGTCGAGCGCGGCGCCCGGGTCCGGGTCGTAGCAGAGCCTGCAGCAGTGGAGGCAGCGGCTGCTCTCGGCGAGGGCCGCCTCCTCGCTCAGGGTCTGGTCCACCTCCACGAAGGAGCCGATCCGCTCGGCCACCTCCAGCTCGGGCATCTCAGCCCTGGCGCACCGGACCACGCCCTTCACCTCCTCGAACACCGTCCCCGGGATCATCTCCCGGCCCAGCTCGCCCGGCTCCCCCTTCACCTCCTGGCCCGTGACGTAGCGGTGAATGGAGCGCGCCGCCCTCCGCCCCCCGCCGATGGCCTCCACCACCAGGGAAGGGCCTGTGGCCGCGTCCCCGGCGGCGAAGACGTGAGGGATGCTCGACTGGAGGGTGACCGGGTCCACCTCCACCGTGTTCCAGCGCGTGGTCTCGAGCCTTGCGAGATCTCCCTCGGCCTCTCCCAGGAACGAAACGTCCGGGGATTGTCCGATGGCCGTGATTACGGTGTCCGCCTCGATCAGGGTCTCGGAACCCTCGATGGGCACCGGCCGCCGCCGGCCGCTGGCGTCGGGCTCGCCCAGCTCCATCTTCAGGTACTCGAGGTGGGTGGCACGGCCCTTCTCGTCCCCCTTCACGCGCTCCGGCGCGGCCAGGAACACGAACCGGACGCCCTCGGCCTCCGCGGCCTCGATCTCCACCTCGTTGGCCGGCATCTCGCCGCGGGTCCGCCGGTAGACCAGATAGACCGTCTCCACGCCCAGTCGGATCAGGTTCCTGACGCAGTCGATGGCGGTGTTGCCCCCGCCCACCACCGCGGCCACGCGCCCGACCGGGAGATCCTCCCCCCCGGCCAGCCTGGAGAGAAAGTCGATGCCCGTGAAGCAGCCCTCCAGCTCCTCGCCCTCCACGCGAAGCAGGGCATCCTTCCACGCCCCGATCCCCAGAAACACCGCATCATACCCTTCCCGCTCCAGCGAGGAAAGGTCGAGCTCCCTGCCGAAGGCCTCCCCGGTGCGGGCCTCGATGCCCAGGTCCAGGATGCCCTGGATCTCCCAGTCCAGCACCGCCTTGGGAAGCCGGTACTCGGGGATGCCGTAGCGCAGCATGCCGCCCAGCTCGGGCATGGCCTCAAACAGGGTGACCCGGTGACCCAGCCGCCTCAGGAAGTAGGCGCAGCTCAGCCCGGCGGGTCCGCCGCCCACCACCGCCACCCGCTTGCCCGTTTCCGGGGCGACCGAAACGGGATTTCGCACTCCGCGCTCCATCTCGTAGTCCGCCACGAACCGCTTCAGCTGGTTGATGGAGACGGCCTCGTCCTCGATTCCCCGCCTGCAGCTCTCCTCGCAGGGGTGCGGACAGACCCGGCCGCAGGCGAGGAGCAGGGGGTTGCGCTCCCGGATGATGTTCACGGCCTTGTCGTAGGCCCCCTCCCGGACGCTGGAGATGTAGCCGGGGATGTCGATCTCCGCGGGGCAGACCTGGCGGCAGGGCGCCAGGGCGTCATTCAGGGTGTTGAACTGGAGCAGCCGCTCCGAGGGCGTGCTCACCCGGATGATCCCCTTGGGGCACACGGTCTCGCAGGCCCCGCAGCCCACGCATTCGGCCTCGTCCACCACCGCGTACCCGTCCGGCGCGATGGCAACCGCACCAAAAGGGCAGGCCCGGACGCAGTCCCCGAGGCCCAGGCATCCCACCTCGCACACCTTGCTCCCGCCGTGGAGCAGGGCCTGGGCGCGGCAGCCCTGCACGCCGCTGTAGAGGTACCGGTCCGCGGCCCGCACGCCTCCGTTGCAGAGGTTCGCGGACAGGGGAAACTCCGCCGTTCCCACCTCCACGCCCAGCACCTCGGCGGCCAACCGGGCGGAGTCGGGTCCTCCGGCCACGCACAGGCTCGGCGGGGCCTTACCCGCCACCACGGCCGCGGCCGCGGCCAGGCAGCCCGTGTACCCGCACCCGCCGCAGTTGGCCCCGGCAAAGCAGCTCTCCAGTTGTTCGATTCTCGGATCCACATACACGTAAAACAGCCTGGACGCGACGGCGAGAACCCCCGCGCAGAGCACCCCCAGGCCGAGGATGGACAGCGTTCCCTCGAGCATGGTACCTCTCCTGATCGATTTTTGAGCGCCGTGAGCGCATGACTCGCTCGAAGACACAGACCCAGGCGAAGCAGGCAAGGAAAAGGATGAGAGCCCCGTTCGGGGTCGCCTTCTCGACGCCGGGTCAGCGGCAGACCTTAGCACCTCGCAAAGAACATTGCAAGGCCACCTTCCCGCGGATGCGTGGGTTTCGGGCCTTTCACGACTCGGCCAAGGTTCCGGTTCCCGTGTCCCGCTCGATCGTGTATACTCCCGGGAAACCAACACGCTGAGAAAGGTTCGCGCCATGACCGAGGTGACCTACCAAAAGCTCCGTACCGCCCTGGAGCGGCGACCGGGCCGGTATCGTGGCCTGGACATCCCCGAGTTCTACGAGATGGCCCGCGAGCTCTTCACCCTCGAGGAGGCGGTCGTCTGCTCGGCCCAGCCGCGCGGCCTCCAGACCGTGGAACGCATCGCCGTGGCCACCTGCTACTGCCGGCACCAGGCCCGCCTCATCGACGAGAACGACCATTGCGGCGCACCGGAAGAGCTCCGAAGGCCGGATTCGAGGAAAGGGAAGCGCCGCCCTCGATTGACGGACGGCACGAAAAGAAGTAGAACGGCAGCGGAGGAACAACGCATGATGAACGGAAAGCAACGGATCCTCACCGCGCTCGAGCTCAGGGAACCGGACCGCGTGCCCCTCTACGTCCACGGGATCAACGAGGCCCCCATCATCGGGATCGGGAGGCACCTCACCACCGGGCTCCCGGAGGTGCGGGACTTCCGGCTCATGAGCGACGGGGACAAGCTCAAGCTCGTCGACACGCTGTTCATGATCCACGAGGCGTTTCACATCGACGGCATCACGACCTTCGAGATCGGCCATGAGAGCCGGGTGGACGACCTGCACGTGAGGGACGGGTTCGGCGTGGTCTACCGGCTGTCGGAGCACGGCATTCCCGTGCCCGTGGGCCACCCCGTCTCCTCCCCGGAGGAGCTGCGCGCCTTCGAGCCCCCCGAGCCGAGACCCGAGGACCTGGGGCTCCTCCACCTCGCCAGGGACCGCTTCCAGGGGGAGAAGGCCGTCTTCTGGCTCATGCGGGGCGCCTTTGTCCGCTCCTGGCGTCTGATCGGCATGACGAATTTCATGATGAACCTCTACAACGACCCGGGGTTCGTCCACGACGTCGCCCGGATCATGCTGGCGTTCAACCTCGCCCAGCTCGAGCTCCTGGCCGAGGCCGGCCTGGACGTGCTGGTCATCGAGGACGACATCGCCACGAACGACGGGCCCATGATCTCCCTGGACCACTTCCGGGAGTTCGTGAACCGCTACAACCGGCCCGTGGTGGAGAAGGCCCGCGAGAAGGGCCTGAAAGTGGTGCGACACTCGGACGGGAACCTCTGGCCCCTCATGGACACTCTCCTGGAGACCGGCTACGACGGCATCAACCCGCTGGAGCCCCAGGCGGGCATGGAGATCAAGGAAGTGAAGGCCCGCTACGGGGACCGCATCTGTCTCCTGGGCAACATCGACTGCGTGGACCTCCTGCCCTCGGGCACCCCGGAGCAGGTCGAGCAGGCGGTCGTCCAGGCCGTCGAGGACGGGGCCGAGGGCGGCGGGCTGATCATCTGCTCGTCCAACTCCCTCCACCCGGGCGTGAACCCGGAGAACTGCATGGCCATGTTCGAGGCCGTTCGCAGGCACGGCCGGTACGAAGGGACCGCGGCGCATGCCTAAACCCTCCTGGACCGTCTTCTGGCTCCTGTTTCTCCTCTACATGTTCGACTACATGGACCGCATGGTGATCGTGTCCCTGTTCCCCTTCCTGAAAGGGGAGATGGGCATGACCGACGCCCAGTGCGGTCTCCTGGTCTCCGCGGTCTACTGGTCCATCCTGGTTTTCTCCTTCCCGGTCTCCATCCTCGTGGACCGCTGGAGCCGCACCCGGAGCATCTCCATCATGGCCGCGCTCTGGAGCCTGGCGACCCTGGCCTGCGCCTTCACTCGAACCTTCCCCCAGCTCTTCGTGGCCCGGACGGCCATCGGCGTGGGCGAGGCGGGCTACGCTCCGGGCGGGACCGCCATGCTCTCGGCCCGGTTCCCGCGCGAGCAGCGGGCCCGGATCCTGGGGCTTTGGAACGCCTCCATTCCCCTGGGAAGCGCCCTGGGCATCGGCATCGGCGGGCTGGTCGCCCATCACTTCGGCTGGCGCCACGCCTTCGGGCTCGTGGCCCTTCCCGGCATGATCCTGGCCGTCTGGTTCACCTTCGTGGAGGACTACGAGACCGTCCGGCTCACCCGGAAGGAGCCGTCGGGCCGTGAGGTCCGGATGCGGTTCCAGGAGATCGCCCGGCAGTTCACCCACAACCGGACCCTGCTCTGCAACAACCTGGCCTTCGCCCTGAACGTCTTCGTGACCACCGCCCTCCTCACCTGGCTGCCCACCTACTTTCACCGGTTCGGCCACCTGGACATGGACAAGGCCGGCGTGAAGGCCGGCTCCGTCATGCTCCTCGCCATCGTGGGGGCGCCCCTTGGGGGCTACCTTGCCGACGCCTGGATGAAAAGGCGCGATAACGCCCGGCTCCTGTTCCCGGCCGTGTCGTCCGTGCTCACCGGGCTCCTTCTCCTGGTCGCCTTCTCCTCACTCCACGGGAAGGCCCAGTACCTGGTCCTGCTCCTCGTGGGGGTGACCGCCGTGGGCTTCGTCCCGTCGGGGGTGGCCGTGACCCAGGACGTGGTGCACCCGGGGCTCCGCGCCGTCTCCCTGAGCGTGAGCATCGTCATCCAGCACCTCCTGGGCTCGAGCCTGGCGCCCGTGGTCGTCGGAAGGCTCTCCGACCTCTACGGTCTGGAGACCGCCATGACGGTCCTGCCCGGGTTCGCAGGCCTCGCCGGGCTGATCCTCTTCATCGGATCGTTCTCCTACACCAGAGACCTGTTTCAGGAGGCCCCGGAACCCTTCGAGGGGCCTTGAACCGGGAGGACCGCCATTTGCTCCACATCTTTGTCGATGCAGACGCCTGCCCGGTCAAGCAGGAGGTCTACCGGGTCGCCGAGAGGAACCGCCTCCAAGTCACCCTGGTGGCCAACGCACCCATGCGGGTTCCCCCCGAACCCTGGATCGCCCTCGAGGTGGTGGAGGACGGCCCGGACGCGGCCGACGACTGGATCGCAGAGGGCGTCCAGCCCGGCGACATCGTGATCACCGCCGACATCCCTCTCGCCCACCGATGCCTGAAAAACGGCGCCCGCGTGCTCGGCACCACGGGGAAGCCCTTCACCGAGGACAACATCGGCCCGGCCCTGGCCACCCGGAACCTCCTCTCGGACCTCCGGGACGAGGGCGTGATCGCGGGCGGCCCCCCGCCCATGCAGAAGCGCGATCGATCGCGCTTCCTCCACCAGCTGGACGAGATGATCCACGCGATCCGACGCGAGCACCCCTGAACGCGCCCCGCCCCATGTCGGCCGGGCTCCTCACGCTCGCCCCGGGCCGGATCACGCGCCACCGCTGCTGCTTCTCGGGGGTGACCTCGCCTTTCACTCTCTGCAGAAATTCGCTCATCAGGCGTGTATCATTCGAAAACGTTGATTCCATTTGACGACCCTCGGGAATCATGATATGAGCCCGTCGATAAGTACAAAAAAGGAAGATAAAACGAGGCTGCCGGCCCACCCTGCCCCGCGCACCTCTTCCTGCGCTCACCCGATATCGCATGCCTCCGGCTGGCAACATCGAACAACGAATCCGGGTTTTCGAAAACCTTTACTCGAGGGAGGTGATCCATGGAAGCGAGGTGTCGCGTCTCAACAAGACCTTTGGGTGGCTTTTCATCCCTGGGATCTCTTGTGCTTGCCGGGGTGATTGTTTTCGCGGGCTCGGGGATTGCTGCTGCAGGGGAGACGGAACAGCCCGACACGGATCACGCGTCGTCCCCATCGTACTTTCGGTCAATGCAGGCCGATTCCTCATCCGGCATGCG
>CAYVVQ010000007.1:0-50187 GCA_964454455.1 uncultured Desulfobacterales bacterium
GGAGGTCCACGCAGGCCTGGCCGAGGCCCACGACGTCGACGGGGGCCTGACCCCGGGGAAAGGCCTCGCACGGCGGGCTGCCCCCTTTACTCAAGAGGCGCCCCCCTCTTGCAGGGAGACGCCGATCCGCTCCATCTCCTTCTCCACGGTCTCCAGATTGCTCCGGATCTTGGGGGCCAGCGAGGCTTCGGGAAACCGCTCCAGGAGCCCTTTCAGGATCCGGCGCGAGCTGCGGAGGTGGGTCGCCTTCTCCTCGGGGTCCTGCGCGTTCCGCGCCATGAGAAAGCGTTCGGCTGCTTCCCCCCGCCTCTCCTGAATGTACCGGGATGCGGCCCGCTCGCGGAGGTCCGCGACCTCGGTCCCCGCCTCCGCGCCGGCTTCCTCCATTCGGTCCAGCTCGTCCAGGGCCCCTTCGAAATCCTCCGCCTCCAGGCGCCTGCGGACCGTCTCCAGGCTCCGATCCGGTTCCTCTCCGGGGGACGCCGCAGAGGCGGCAGGGGCGGCCGGGGCCTCGGCCTCGGCGCGGTCCACCCGCTCCAGGGCGCGGTCGATCACCTCGATCTCGGACCCTTCGGGGGAACGGATACGCTGCCGGATGAGGAGCATCCTCGCCTGGTCGTAGTCATTCTCCCTGATCAGGATGTTCACCCTGTGGAGGAGGTCCGCGAGCGGGCCGGAGAGAGCGGACTCCTGCGGGGCTGTTGCCCCCGAGGGACGCGGCCGGTCCTCGGGGCGCGCGGCGCGGGAGGGCCTGCCCAGGACCCGGTCGGCCTGTTCGAGGAGCCGTCTCCGCTCCATCACGTCGTCCACCAGCTTTTCGCGCTGCGCCCGGGCCTGTCTGAGGTCCCCCTCCTCCAGATGCCAGGAGACCATGCGCCGGCGGAGCTCCACGAGACCCGGGCGGCCCTCGAGCTCCGGCAAGATGCGCTTCCCCAGGCGGATCGCCTCGGCGGTCTTTCCCGTCTCCGCCAGGGAGACTGCAAAGAGAAGGCCCGTTTCCGGCGTGAGTGCGTCGGCCCCGTATGCGCTCTCCAGCTCGGCGCAGGCCTGGACCACGGCCTGGTAATCTCTGGACAGGTAGTCGTCCCGGATGCGTCTCCGCTTGTTTGAGAGAAGGGACGGGACGGCGTCCGCAGGCTCGCCTGCGGCGGATGCGGCCTCGAAGTACCGCGCCTCCAGGGCACCCAGCCGGTCGAAGAGAACGGCTGCGACCTGTGAGTCGTCCTGGGTGTCGCGGGAGCGAAGCGCCTGCAGGACGCGGCGGTACGCATCCAGAAGGGTTTCGGCCTCCCGGCGCCGGGTCTCGCTCGTGGGCCGGTCCTCTTCGAGGAGGGCCTCCAGGCGCCGAATGCGATCCTCGACGCGGGCGGTCTCGATAACTGGCGGGAGAGGAGCGGCGGCCTCCCGGGGAGGAGGGCTCGAGACCCGGCCCCGGGTGGGCCAGCCCGGGGCGCAGGCCGGGAGAAGGGCGGCGAATAGGAGGAGCGTCAAGCGACCGAATTTCATGGCCCGTACCTCACTGGATCGGTTCGAACATCCGGTTCAATCGCACGGTCCCGTCCTCCACGTCCACGTCCGACAGGATCAGGGCGTGGGCGGCGTCTCCGGACTCGTGCAGGCGCAGGGGCAGGCCGGTCCGGCCCGAGATGTGAACAGGGCGCAGTCCGGGGTGGCCGGACAGGGCCCCGGGCTTCACGTCGAAGGCGAGCTCGGCGATCTGAAGGTCCTCCCTGTAGGACGGGCTGTTCACGACGGCGTTGCACGTCTCGATCCAGACGGGCAGGGCCCCGGACGAGCCGTAGATGGTCACCCGGTCGCCTTTCATGGGTCGATTGTCATCGTAGCCCACGTAGGCGGACACCACAAACCCGGATTGCAGGTCCATGCCTCCCTCCGGGCCGGGCCCCGGCAGGAACCCCACGAAGCTGGAGTTCGTGTACCGGTTGGCCGTTCCGGTCTTGCCGAACGCCGGCACCGGAAGGTCCGTGGGCTCGCCCCGGACCTCCACGGAGAGCCGCACGGCCTCCCGGGCCCGCCGCCCGGTGCCTTTCTCCACCACCAGGCGCAGGACCTCCGAGATCATGCCCGAGACCCGCTCGCTGAGGACCCGCCGGGGACGAGGGGCATACTCCCATATGGTCTGGCCGTCCCGGTCCTCGATGCGGCGGATGATCGGGATCATGCGCTCCGATGGATCCTCGTTCAGGCGGTACACGTGGCCGGTCATCATGGTCTGATAGGCCCGTGCCGCCTCGGCGATGCTGACGGCATTGGCCCCGAGGGGAAACGAGAGCACCGGGTCCAGCGGCGTGGAGACCCCCATCCGCCCGGCCAGCTCCCGGACGTAGTAGAGGTTCACCAGCACCCGGAAGTCTCGGATCCGGTAGAGAAGCTCGAGATCGTACCGCCGCCGGTCCAGGAGCCCCTTGAAGCTCCTGACGGTCTGGCCCTCGAGGAGGTCCAGGACGGACGAGGGGAGCAGCCCGTCCACCCAGACGCGTCCGGGCTGGATCAGACCGGGCCGGGCCCTGAGGTCCGCCATGGTCAGGGGCTGCAGGTCCTCCACGTCGGCCAGCCGCCGCGGGCCCAGGAACACCAGGCGCCGGTTGCCGGCATTCCGGTCCAGGCGGAACCACTCCAGGTCCCCCGGGACCTCCCGGGACGGGTTCTCCAGGGCCGCATTGATCCGCTCCACCGCCTGCTTCATGTCCCGGTTGAAGGCGATGAGGCGCTCGTAGCTGTGGCGGTAGATGCGCCGGTGCGGGGGTTCGCCCAGATCGAGGCCTTCCTCGCTCACCCGGAAGTGGAGACGCCTCAAGGTGTCCAGGGCCTCGTCGTATCCCGCGAAGATCAGATCCGATTCGATGCTCTTCTTCGAGGCCTCGAATGCGGCCTCCATCAGGGCGTCCCGGTCCACGAGCACCCCGTGTTCGTCCCGGATCCTCTGCACGTACCCTTCGTAGGGCTCGTTCTCCCCCCGGTGGAGTCCGAGCCGCCGGACCACCTCGCGGAACTCGCTCAGGGTCAGGTGGTCCGTCAGGTGGTACAGGAGCCAGACCGTGGCGAGGTTTTCCGATTTCACCCCGGCCCAGGCCATGGACACCTCGCCGGTGCGGGGCTCGTGATCCGGGTTGGGCACGTAGGCGGTGTTCTCGAACCGATAGAGCTCCCGGACGTTCAGGAGGGTGTCGAGCGTGTTCCACTTGAGCTGGAGCGCGGCGGTGTAGACGATGGGCTTGAAGGTGGAGCCGAGCTGCCGCTTGGCGTCCACAGCGCGGTTGTAGAACCGGTTGAGAAACCCGCCGGCCATGGCGCGGACCATGCCCTCCCGAAGCACGATGACGCCGCCCTCGAGCTCCGGAATCTGGGTCAACCGGAGCCTGCCCCCGTTTCCTTCTTCCCCCCCGGGACCCGTGAAGCAGACGGGAACCAGATCGCCTTCGTGAAAGAGCTCCATGAACGCGGGGACGTCACCGGGACCGAACGCGGCCCATACGCCCCGGCGGGACTGGATCCAGGCCTCGCCCACCTCCTGCATTCCCTCGAGGTCGATGACCCCGCCTCCGGCGTCCCAGGACACGACCAGGGAGGGCGGGGGGCCTGGGTCGACGTGGGTGATCCGGGCGAGGAACGGCACCATGGGGACCCGGCGCCCGGAGAGAGAGGACGCCATCTCCCGGTATCGGTCCTGGAGCGGCCCCACCGGGAACCCCCGCAGACGGATGTCCAGGCGGGGCAGCTGGCGCTGGAGGCTGTAAAGCGCCCCCTCCTGCATCTCGCGGTTGACGGAGGTGAAGATCCGGATCCCGGAGGTGGCGATGTTCTCGATGCCTTCCCGGGACAGGATCTCCTGAAAGAACGGCGACTGGAGCTGCTCCCGGAGGTAGTCCAGGATGACGTTGAGACGGTAGGTCACCTGCCCCTCGCGAAAGGGCACCGGACGGGACTGGGCCTCCCGGAACCGGTCCTGCGTGATGAAGCGGAGCTCCAGCATCTTTCTGAGCACGTAGTCCTTACGTTCCTTGGCCGCTTTTTCGGCGCGCGACTTCTCTGCGCCCGATCGCTTGGTGAACGGGTTGTATCGGTTCGGCGCCTTGACCATGCCGGCGATGAAGGCCGACTCGACCAGGTCGAGATGCCGGGCGTCCTTGTCGAAAAAGTACCGCGCGGCGATCTGGAGGCCTCGTCCGAAACCGCTGACGAAGAACTGGTTTGCGTAGAGCTCCAGGATCTCTTCCTTCGTGTAGCTCTGCTCCAGCAGCAGGGCCTGGAACAGCTCCTTGAGCTTGGCCTTGTAGGAGCGCCTCTCCCTCTTGAACACGTTCTTCGCGGTCTGCTGGGTGATGGTGCTCCCCCCCTGCACGACCCGTCCGGCGCGGAGGTTGGCGAGAAACGCCCGGGCGATGGCGGCCGGGTCGAACCCCATGTGCTCGAAGAAGTCTTGGTCCTCCGCCGCCACGATGGCCTTGACGAAGGTCTTGGGGATGTCGTCGTAATCGATGTAGCGGCGGTGGGTCTTCTCGAAGAACACCCCGATGGGGGTCTCTCCGTCGTCGTAGTAGACCGGGCTCTCCGAGAAGATGATGCGCTCGATGACCCCTCGCTCGATGCGGGTGTCCGCCTCCCGGGCCACCTGGTAGTAAACGCTCCCGAGGAAGACCGCCGTGGCGAGCAGGCACACCCCTCCCAGGACGAGGAGGGCCTTGAGCCAACGGCGCCGGGCGGGCTTCTTCCCGATGTACAATTCAGTCTTTTTATGACGTGATTTCACCGGCTAAAAGCTTCTTTCTCATAATCTTCTTTATATCAAGCCCCTGCATGGAGAGGCCCCTTCTCCCGTACTTCATGTTGGCCTCGATCAGGTACCATCGTCCATCGTGTCGAATGAAGTCAAGCCCCACGTCGTCGAACCGGCAGGCACGCGCACATCGGACGGCCAGATCGACCGCCTCGTCGGGCACCCCGTCGAACACGGCCCGGCCGCCCTGGGAAAGGTTCGCCTTGAACCCGCCCGAGGGGCGGACACGCCAGTAGGCGATCACCGGTTCATACCGGATCAGCACGATCCGGAGGTCCCGTTCGTGGGGGAGGTACTCCTGGATGTAGGCCACGCGGGTCCGGGCCAGGTAGTCCTCCAGGTCCTGCTCCGCCTCCACGAGAAACACCCCCCGTCCCCTGGACGAGGACCTCGGGAGCTTGGCCACGAAGGGGAACCGGAACTCCCTCAGGATGTCCCCGTGGTGCCGGCTGTAGTAAAACCGGGTCCGGGGGTGATCGAGGCCCAGCATCTGGAACAGGGTGGACTGAAGGATCTTCTCGTCCGCGTACAGGTGCGTCTCGAGGCTCGGGAAGATGTTCCTCCCCAGGGTGCTCAGAAACTTTGCGTAGTGCCGCGTGGGGTACAGCACGACCGGAGAGCCCAGGATCCGGTCCCGCTCCGCCTCCGTGTAGTCGAAAAAGTTGGGTTTCACCCCCAGGGTCCTCACCTCGGGCACGCCTCGAAGCCGGCTTCCCAGGGCGATGAAGGGGGGGGAGGGCGAAGACGGTCT
Organism: uncultured Desulfobacterales bacterium; assembly: GCA_964454455.1. Lineage (GTDB taxonomy): Bacteria > Desulfobacterota > DSM-4660 > Desulfatiglandales > HGW-15 > JAIPEI01. The sequence goes on from CAYVVQ010000007.1 coordinate 5,550, forward strand.
CATCGATCCTCCGTGCGGCTGCTCCGATTGACGCAGAGCTCCAATTCTAATACATTGACGGATCATTGCAAGGAGATCGACGCTCCCCGGCGCCCCGTTCACAGGACCAGCCGCCCATGCGATCATTCGCCCTTTTCCTGACCGTCTTCCTGGGTCTTTACGCGCTCGTCCACGCCTACGCCTACCTGAAGATCCTCCGGTTCTTCTCCCTGCAAGGGGGGGCGCGATTCGTGACCGCCGCGGCGTTCGCGTCCCTCCTCGCCTTTCCCGTCCTGGGTCACGTCCTGGACGCCAACGGGATGGAGCGGCTCGCCCCGGTCGTGCTCCTGGCGGGCTACGAGTGGATGGTGCTCCTCTTCCTGTTCGTGAGCGCGAACCTATTCGCCGACGCGATCCGGCTCCTCCTGCTTCCGGCCCGCCGGATGGCGGGACGGCCCGGGATCCCGGCCCGCGTGGACCGGTTCCTGTTCCTGGGGGCCGCGGCGGCGGCCGTCGCGGCCTTCGGCTACGGTCACGTGGAGGCCCGCAATCTGCACGTGAACCGCCTGGAAATGGCCACCTCCAAGATGCCCGAGGGGGAGAACCCCCTCCGCATCGTGCAGCTCTCGGACCTTCACTACAGCGCCGTCAACTCGGCCCGGGCGGCCGAGCGGGTGGCCGAGCGGGTGGCAGCCCTGAAGCCCGACCTGCTGGTGGCGACCGGGGACGTCGTGGACCGGGGCATGGCGGATCCTGCGGCCGTGGCACGGGTCCTCCGCTCCATCGAGGCCCCGCTGGGCAAGTTCGCCGTTACCGGAAACCACGAGTTCTACCGGGGCGTCGATACGTCGGTGCGGTTTCTGGAGCGCTCGGGATTCCGGGTGCTGCGGGGGGAGGAGGCCCGTGCCGCGTCCTGGCTCTCCATCCTGGGGGTGGACGACGAGGCGGCCCATCGGTTCGAGGGTCCCCGGGGCGCGCCTCTGGCGACTCTGCTCGGGCAGGTGCCCGAGGGGCGGTGGGTCCTGGTTCTCCGTCACAGGCCGGAGGTGGACGATGCCTCCCGCGGGCGGTTCGACCTCCAGCTCTCGGGGCACACCCACGGCGGTCAGGTCTTCCCCTTCGGCCTGGTGGTGGCCCTGGCCTATCCGTTCCTGAAAGGGAGCCACGACCTGGGGGAGGGATCCAGGCTGCACGTGAGCCGCGGTACGGGCACCTGGGGCCCGCCGGTGCGTCTGGGCAGCCCGCCCGAGATCACCCTCATCGAGCTTCACAGCCGCCGGGCCGCCTCCGATCGCTAACCCTCCGATGCCGTTCCAGTCCAGCGCATCACGTCCCCGGCCCGCCGTCTGGCCTGCTCCATGATGCGCTCCACGTCGAGGCCCTCGACGGCCCGGTCCTCCATGACCACCCGGCCGTTGATCACGCTGTGGGAGACGTCCTGGCCACCGGCGGCGTACACCAGGTGGGAGAACGGGTTGTACATGGGGGTGAGGTGGGGCTTGCGGGTGTCGACCGCGATCACGTCCGCCTTCTTGCCCACCTCCAGCGAGCCGGTGATCTCTCCCAGGCCCAGGGCCTTTGCCCCGTCCACGGTGGCCATGCGCAGAACGGAGACGGCGTCCGCGACCGTGGGGTTCGTGGTCTCGACCTTGTGGAGCTTGGCGGCCGTGTCCATCTCCCCGAACAGGTCCAGGTTGTTGTTGGAGGCGCAGCCGTCCGTGCCCAGCCCCAGGGTCACGCCCCGGGCGAGGAGCTCCGGGACCGGCGAGACGCCGCTGGCCAGCTTCATGTTGCTCTCCGGGCTGTGGACGGCCCGCACCCCGTGGGCGGTCATCCGGTCCATCTCCGTCTCGTCCAGGTGGACGCAGTGGTGCGCGATCAGGTGCGGCCCGAGGACGCCCAGGGCCTCGAGGTGCTCGAAGGGGCGTTTCCCGTACATCCTCCGCACCTGGTCGATTTCCGTTCGGGTCTCCGCCACGTGCATGATCAGCGGCACGTCGTGCTTCAGGGCGATGTCGCATGCCTTCCGGAGCAGATCCGGGCTGCAGGTGTAAATGGCGTGGGGTTCGACGGCAATGCTCACCAGGGGGTCTTCCTTCCAGTCGGCGATGAGCGCCTCGGTGTACTCGAACCCCTTCTCGATGGGGCCGTAGCTCGGGGAGGGAAAGTCGTAGAGCACCTCGCCCACCAGGCATCGCATGCCGGCGCTGCGGGCCGCCCTGGCCACCTGCTCCTCGAAGAGGTACATGTCGCAGAAGGTGGTGGTCCCCGAGAGGATCATCTCCGCGCAGGCGAGCAGGGTGCCCGTGTGAACGAAGTCGGCGTCCATGCGGGCCTCCGCGGGGAAGATGTACTGCTCGAGCCATTCCATGAGGGGAAGGTCGTCCGCCAGGCCCCGGAACAGGGTCATGGCGGCGTGGGTGTGGGCGTTGACGAGGCCGGGAAGAACGAGTTTCCCGCGGGCGTCGATGCGCCGGACCGCCTCCGGGGGCTCCTGCGGGGCCGCTTCCACCGCCGCGATGGCGTCCCCCCGAACGGCCACGAACCCGTTCTCGATCACGCGGTTGTCCGCGTCCATGGTGAGGACGGTTCCGTTCTCGATGACCAGGTCGGCTCGTTCCATGCGATCTCCTTTCCTCTCTCCGATCACTTCAGGCATGCGGCCACCCGCTCCCAGATGCGGGTGAGCGGCGGCCCGGCCTGCCCGGCCGCGGCGATGACCTTCTCAATGGACGTCTCCTCCATGCAGTCCGGCAGGTTCACGTTGGTGACCGCCACCACCGCCGCGATGCGCAGCCCGCAGTGGACGGCCGTGATGACCTCCGTCACCGTGGACATGCCGACCGCGTGGGCGCCGATCATACGAAGAAACCGCGTCTCCGCCGGGGTCTCCAGGCTCGGTCCCTGAATGCCCACATAGATCCCCTGCTTGAGCTCGATCCCTTCCGCCAGGGCCTCCCCCCTCACCAGCCGGATGAGCTCGCGGTCGTAGACCCGGGACATGTCCGGGAAGCGCGGGCCGAAGGCGTCCAAATTGGGACCGGTGAGGGGGTTGACTCCCATGAGGTTGATCTGGTCGATCACCAGCATCAGGTCGCCGGGGTCGAAGCTGGGATCCAGGCCCCCCGCGGCGCTCGACACGAACAGGTGGGTGACGCCCAGCCGCGCCATGACGCGCACGGGGAAACCGACCTGGGCGGCTGTGTATCCCTCGTAGAGATGAAACCGGCCCTCCATGGCGACGGCGGGTACCCCCGCGAGCGCTCCGCAGACCAGGGTCCCCTTGTGACCCTCGATGGTGGACGTGGGGAAGTGGGGGATCTCCCCGTAGGGGATCCGGGTGTCCACCGACATGGTGCCGGTCACGCCGCCGAGGCCCGTCCCGGTGATCATTCCGATTCGCGGGGGCGTTACCAGCCGCTCCTCCAGAAAATCCGCCGCCGCCTGGATTTCGTCCATCATGCGCGTTCCTCCCGTCGTTCGGTGTCCTCAAGCCGATTCCTGATACCACAGAAGGAGCCGGCCTTTCAACGAGGCTTTTCCCTTGACCGGGATTCGGCGGCTGGGATAGATCATGGACGGGGTCGCAAAAACCTGCTCACCCGCCGCTGGAAGCGCTGCACCTTGTAAAGTCTCAGGGACAGATCCCACAGCTTCGGGCTTTCTGCGACCCGGTCATATTCAGAGCGGGTCGCAGGCGGGCCCTCGAGGCCGTTCCCTCCCGAAGAAGTCGACGGAGGCGCTCGTTCCCCGGGGAAGGGCGGGGAACGCACCGGCTCCGGGAAAGGACGGACATGACGATCGATCTCCACATTCACTCGGCCTCGTGCTCCGACGGCGGCATGACCCTGGACCAGATCTTTGCCGAGGCGTCCCGGCGGGAGATCCGCGTTCTCTCCATCACGGACCACGACTCCGTCGACTGCCAGAGCACGGCCATGCTTCTGGCGGACGAGTTCGAGCTGGACTACATCGTGGGGCTGGAGCTGAACGTCTCCTTCTCCCATCCCGGCTACAGGAACGGAAAACCCGTTTCGCTGGATTTCCTGGCCTATGACTTCGACATCCACAACGCCCGGCTCCTGGAGAAGCTGGACACGCTGCGGGAGCACCGCAGGCTCCGGGCGGAGCGCATCCTGGAGAACCTGAACCGGGAACTCGTGCGGGAGGGTTCCTCCCCGTTCGACCAGCACGACATGGAGGCCATCGAGGCGAGCGTGGACGGGGCCTTCGGCCGCCCCCACATCGCCGACTACATGGTGAAGCAGGGCGTGGTTTCGGGCCGGCAGGAGGCGTTCGACCGTTACCTGGTGAAGTGCAACGAACCCAAGATGCCCGTCTCGCTGGAGGAGGCCTCATCGCTGGTGCGGGAGGCCGGCGGGAAGATCGTTCTCGCCCACGCGAACGACCCCAACGGCACCTCCCTGGTCACGCTCACCGGATCCCTGGACGAGCAGCAGGAGATCATCCGTGAGCGAATGCTGCCCCTCATCGACGGCGTGGAGTGCTGGCACTCCCGGCACGACGAGGAGACCATCCGGTCCTACCGGGACTTTGCGCGGGAGGAGGGGCTGATCGTGACGGGCGGGTCGGACTGCCACCAGCGCCCCGTGCTGATGGGGTCCCTGGAGATCCCGGGCGAGGTGCTGGAACCCTTCGGCCTGTGACCGCCATGCACGCCTCGAGCATTGCTGAAACGAGAGGAGACGTCCCATGGGAACCATGATCGACGACCTTCAGGACCCGGTCGCCCTGCCCGATCCGACGGGCCGGGTGACCCTGGTACAGACGCACATTTCGCTGGTGTTCGTCGGGGACGACTACGTCTACAAGGTGAAGAAGCCCGTGGACTTCGGCTTTCTGGACTTCTCCACCCCGGAGAAGCGGAAACACTACTGCGGGCAGGAGGTGCGCCTGAACCAGCGGCTCTCCGAGGGGATCTACCTGGAGGTGCTGCCCGTGGTCCTGGAAGCGGGCCGGCACCGCCTGGGCGGGGAGGGGGGCGAGGCTGTGGACTACGCCGTTCGAATGCGCCGCATTCCCGAGGACCGGCTCATGAGGACCCTTTTCGAGCGGGGCGGGCTCGGGGAGGAGCACCTGGACGCGGTCGCCGGTCTCCTGGCCCGATTTCACGGCGAGGCCGAGCGATCGGGGCGCATTGACGCCTTCGGGACGCTCGAGAGCTTCAAGGTGAACACGGACGAGAACTTCGCCCAGACCGAGCCGTTCGTCGGCACCACCCTGACGCGGGATACGTTCGAGCGGATCCGCGACTGGACCGGGTCCTTCTACCGGGAGGAGGCCGCGGTGTTCGAAAAACGAATCGGGGAGGGCCGGATCCGCGACTGCCACGGGGACCTGCACATGGAGCACGTCTGCCTCCTGGACCCCGTGGCCGCGATCGACTGCATCGAGTTCAACGACCGATTCCGCTACTCGGACACCCTGGCGGACATCGCTTTTCTGCTCATGGACCTGGAGTTTCGGGGAGGGGAAGGCTGGGCCGCCGATCTCTGGGACAGGTACGCGGAACGCGCAGGGGAGTCGGGCATGGAGCGTCTGCTGAACTTCTACAAGGTCTACCGGGCCTATGTCCGCGGTAAGGTCATCGGATTTCAGCTCAATGATCCCCAGATCGACGAGCGGGCCAAGGAGGAGGCCGTCCGGACCGCCGGGGCCTACTTCGATCTGGCCCGGCGATACGTCGAGACGGCCCCCTGAGCGGGATTCAGGAAAGGAGCTTCGAGGTATGCGGGAACCGTTTCAAGCCTACGTGGAAAGGGAGCTGGGATCCCGGGTGGTGCTCATCGCCTGCGGCCTTCCGGCCTCCTACAAGACCGAGACCACCGAGGTCATCGCCCGGATCAAGGGCTACCGGGTCCTCCGGACCGACATGTTGCGGCTGGAGGTGCTCCGGAACGAGGATATCTTCGATGAGAAGGTCGCCTCCAACATGAACAAGCGGACCGCGGTGTACGACGAGATGTTCAACATGGCCCGCCAGTTCGCCTGCCGGGGGGAAGGCGTGATCCTGGACGCCACCTTCGTGACCCAGGCCCTCCGGAGGCGGGCGGCCGAGGTGGCCGACGCCTGCGGCATGACCCTGGTGATCCAGCAGACCGACTGCCCCAGGGAGGTGTCCATCCGCCGCATCCTCGCGAGAAGCAAGGAGAACTACGAATCCAACGCGCTCACGGAGCAGGCCTACACGAACAATGTGAACAAGTTCGAGCCGGTGGACCTGGAGGACCTCGAGCAGGCCTTTCCCGGGCTGCCCCTGGTGCACCTCCGGGTGGACACCAGCTCCGATCGCGTGGAGGAATGGCGCGTGATCGACCGGGTCGAACGGTGAGCGCGAAACCCGTCCCGTCCACGACGGCAGACACGGGTCCGTTCCGAACGGCGCCCGTCCGGGGGAGCAGGGCATGGAATCCTTCCAGACCATGATGACCCGGCGGCTTCGCGCCGCCCGGGGAGACGACCCCGCGGACCTGGTGCTGAAAGGCGGCCGCGTGGTCGACGTGTTCGACGGGACCGTCCGAACGGCCGACGTGGCCGTCCAGGACGGGTTCGTGGCGGGCGTGGGGACCGGCTACGAGGGACGGGAGACCTTCGACGTCCGCGGCATGTGGATCGCCCCCGGACTGATGGAGGCGCACATGCACATCGAGAGCAGCATGCTGACGCCGCCCCGGCTGGCCGCCGCACTCCTTCCCCACGGCACCACGGCCATGGTGGCCGACCCTCACGAGATCGCCAACGTGATGGGCCTCGAGGGGATTCGACTACTCCTCGACGAGAGCCGGGACCTCCCCTTCGACACCTTCTTCACGGCCCCCTCCTGCGTCCCGGCCACCCACCTGGAGACCTCCGGGGCGCGCCTGGAGGCCCACGAGCTGAGATCCCTCCTCGAGGAGCCGCGGGTCCTGGGGCTGGCGGAGCTGATGAACGTGCCGGGGCTGATCCACGCCGACGCCGGCGTCCTGGACAAGGTGGCGCTTTTCCGCGACCGGGTCCTGGACGGCCACGCCCCGGGCCTGACCGGACGGGACCTCCAGGCCTACGCGGCGGCCGGCATCCGCTCGGATCACGAGTGCACCACGGTCGAGGAGGCCCTGGAGAAGGTCCGGGCCGGACTGTTCGTCATGATCCGCGAGGGGACGTCGGCCCGGAACCTGGAGTCCCTTCTTCCCGCGGTGACCCCGGAGACCCGGGACCGGTTCTGCTTCGTGTCGGACGACCTCCACCCCCAGGACGTCCTCCGCAGGGGCCACCTGGACCACATGATCCGGCGGGCCGTGGATGCCGGTCTCGACCCGGTGACGGCCGTTCGGCTGGCGAGCCTCAACCCGGCCCGCTACTTCAGGCTCCTCGACCGGGGCGCGGTGGCCCCGGGGTTCCGGGCGGATCTGGTCATCCTGTCGGACCTGGACGCCTTTGCGGTGGAGCGGGTGTACAAAGCGGGACGCATCGCGGCGGAGCAGGGACGCGCGGTGGGGATTCGCGAGGGGGCGTCACGGAAGAGGGCCGCGACACCGCTCAACGTGGGATCCCTCGCCCCGGAGCGCTTTCGCATTCGAGACCGGGGCGGTCCCGCCCGTGTGATTCGGATCGTGCCGGGCCAGATCCACACCGACCTGGCGCTGGAGCGGCCCCGGGTCCGGGACGGCCTGGTGGTGCCGGACACGGACCGGGACATCCTGCCCCTCGCCGTGGTGGAGCGGCATCACGGGAGCGGAAACCTGGGCCTGGGGCTGGTTCAGGGCTTCGGTCTTCGGGAGGGCGCCCTGGCCGCGTCCGTGGCGCACGACTCCCACAACGTGATCGCCGTGGGGACATCCGATTCGGACCTCTGCCGGGCGGTGGAGGCCCTGCGGGACATGGGCGGCGGCCTGGCGGCGGTGCGGGGAGGCGACGTGCTGGCCCGGGTCCCCCTGCCCATCGCGGGCCTCCTCTCCCAGGAACCCATCGAGATCCTGGTGGATCGGCTCGACGGGTTGAACCGGGCGGCGGCGACCCTCGGCTGCCCCGTCGAGGACCCGTTCATGACCCTCTCCTTTCTGGCCCTGCCCGTGATTCCGGCCCTCAAGCTGACGGATTTGGGGCTGGTGGACGTCTCCCGATTTTCCCTCGTGCCGCTGTTCATGGGGGACGCGGGCGCAGAGGAGGCTTGAAAAGATCTCGAGGATGGTGCATGGTTGTACGAGATTTCCGGCACTTGGAAGGAAATGGTGGAGCCATGCCGCGGGTAGGAAGATGACGAGCGTCGGCATCATCTACAAGCAGCGCTACGAGCCCGCCGAGAAGGAGGCGGGGAAGCTGAAGGGCTGGCTCCGGGACCGGGGTGTGACCGTGTTTCTGGAGGAGATGGAGACGCCCCCCGGACGCACCGGAACCGCGTCCGTGACGCTCCCTTCGAGCATCCCCCGTGACGTGGACTGGATTGCGGTCCTGGGCGGAGACGGCACCCTGCTGGGCGCGGCCCGGCAGGTGGGAGGCTACGGCGTGCCCATCCTCGGGGTCAACCTGGGCGGATTGGGGTTCATGACCGAGATCCCCCTGGCCAAGCTCTACCCCTGCGTGGAGAAGATGCTCCAGGGGGAGCTGGAGTGGGAGAGCCGGCTCATGCTCGAGGCGAGGGTCGTGCGGGAGGGGGAGGAGGTGTGCCGCTCCGTCGTCCTCAACGACGTGGTGATCAACAAAAGCGCCCTGGCCCGGATCCTGAACCTGCACGTCTACATTGACGATCAGTTCCTGACCGTCTTCCGGGCGGACGGCCTGATCGTGTCCACGCCCACGGGGTCCACCGCCTACAGCCTCTCGGCCGGGGGTCCGATCCTCTACCCGACGCTCTCCAACATGGTGCTCGCGCCCATTTGTCCCTTCACCCTGACCAACCGGCCCATCATCCTCGCCGACACCGCCACGGTGCTCATCGAGATCGCGAACGAGGTGCAGGAGGAGGTGACCCTGACCCTGGACGGGCAGGTCGGCTTCGACCTCCTCCCGGGGGACCGGGTGATCGTGTCCAAGTCCGAGGAGCGGATCCGCCTCATCAAGTCCCCCTACCAGACGTACTTCGAGATCCTTCGGACCAAGCTCATGTGGGGAGGGGCCGTCAAGAATGAACACCACTAGACGCGCCTATCGGGTGGATCGAAAGGAGATCCACTACATTCGCTCCACGCTGGAGTCCTACGACGGCATGGCCCTGGTCCGGACGCTGGACCCCCGGGCCGCGCTCCTCGAGGTCCTGATCCCGCCGGGGTGCGAGGGCCCCGTCCTGGAGTTGGTCCGGAGCCTGGAGCGGGACGAGGGGGTGCGAATGGACCCGGTCGAACGGGAAGACGTGGACGGCGGCGGCCCGGGGCCGGCGCGCCGGTTCGCCGCGCTCACCATGGGATGCCAGATGAACGAGTACGACACCGACTACGCGTCTCGTTGCCTGGTCCGGGCGGGGTACGTGCCGACCCGGGATCCCGGGGAGGCGGACGTCATCCTGATCAACACCTGCAGCGTGCGGGAGAAGGCGGAGCAGAAGGCCGTGAGCACCCTCGGGCGCATGGTCTCGATCAAGAAGCAGAGACCGGACACCGTCCTGGTGTTCGCCGGCTGTGTGGCCCAGCAAGAGGGCGGGGCGCTGCTGGAGCGGTTCCCGCAGCTCGACGTGGTCTTGGGGACGCGCGGCGTCCACCGCGTGGCGGACCTCGTGGAGCGGGCCCGCGCCACGGGCGAGCGTCTGGTGGAGACCGACCTCGAGGCCGGCGGGCGACTTCCGGCCCCTCCCGCCCCGGGCCGGGAGGAGGCGCGGATCAAGGGGTTCATCACGATCATGCAGGGGTGCGACAACTACTGCAGCTACTGCATCGTGCCCTACGTTCGAGGCCGCGAGAGGAGCCGGTCGCCGGAGGAGATCGTCACCGAGGCCGAGGACCTCCTGGCCCGCGGCGTGCGGGAGATCACCCTGCTGGGGCAGAATGTGAACTCCTACGCCTGGCGGGAGGGGAACCGCACCACGGGGTTCCCCGAGCTCCTCCGGCGTCTGGACACGCTCCCGGGCCTGGAGCGCCTTCGCTTCACCACCAGCCACCCCAAGGATTTGACCGGGGACCTGATCCGCAGCTTCGGGCGCCTGGAGCACCTGTGCGGGCACATCCATCTCCCGTTTCAGGCCGGTTCCAACCGGGTCCTGGCGCGGATGAACCGGCGGTACACCCGGGAGGATTACCTGCGCCTGGTGGAGCGGCTCCGGGCGATCCGTCCCGGGATCGGCCTCACCGCGGACGTGATGGTGGGGTTTCCGGGCGAGACCCCGGAGGATTTCGAGGAGACCCTTTCCCTGATCCGCGACGTGCGGTTCGACAACCTCTACTCCTTTAAGTACTCCGACCGGCGGGGCACGGCGGCGGAGGCGTTCGAGGAGAAGGTCGAGGAGGCCGAAAAAGCGGACAGGCTCCACCGGCTCCAGTCGCTTCAAAAGGGCATCACCCGGGAGAAGAACCGGGCCCTGGAGGGCCGAGAGATGTCGGTGCTCGTGGAGGGCCGTAGCCGGCGAGGCGACCAGTACACGGGCAGGACCGATTGCAATCGTGTGGTAAATTTTGACAGCAATGCAAATATGATAGGTAAACTTATTCGTGTATTGATTGAAGATGGCTGCGCCCACTCTCTGCGGGGCGAGGCCCGTCTTCCCCTGGAGGGGCCGTCACGCCCCTGACGAAGGTCATGGAAGAGCCGCAGAACAGCCTCGACTACCGCCAGGAGACCATGCTCATCGTGGATGACAACGCCATGGTGCGCGATACCCTGCTTCGTCTCGTGGAGACGCTCGGGTTTTCCGTGGAGGCCGTTTCCAGCGGCCCCGAGGCCCTCGAGGCCATGGAGAGGACGCCCTACACCTTCCTGCTGACCGATATGAAGATGCCCGAGATGGACGGCATGGACCTGATCAGGGAGGCGCGCGGACGGCACACGGACCTGAGCATCATCTCCATGACGGGATACTCCGAGGGGTACCGCTACGTCGACGTGATCAACGCCGGAGCCAGCGACTTCATCAAGAAGCCGTTCGACATCGAAGAGCTGGAGGCCAAGGTCCGGAGGATCCTGAACGAGCGGGCGCTCCGGCAGGAGCTGAACCGCCTCTCCATCACGGATGCGCTCACGGACCTCTACAATCACCGCCAGTTCTTCCTGCGCCTCAGTGAGGAGGTGGTTCGCGCCCGAAGGCAGGGGCAGGACCTGGCCATCGTCCTCATCGACCTGGACGATTTCAAGGCGTACAACGACACCCACGGACACCTGGCCGGGGACGAGATCCTCCGAGACGTCGGGAAGATCATTCGGCACTGCATCCGCGAGGGCGTGGACACCGGGTACCGGTACGGCGGCGACGAGTTCGCGGTCATCCTGATCGACGCGAACGAAGAGGCGGCCCGCACCATCACGGACCGGCTTCAGGAAAGCTTCGACGCCTACGGGAAGATCCGAGCCAGCTTCGGGATCGAGCAGTTCGACGGCCGGATGACCGAGCGGGATCTGGTGGACGCGGCGGACCGGAATCTCTACGAAAACAAGCAGCGGAACAAGCTGGCGAGGGAGTCGTAGCGGGCCCACACAATGTCTGATAATATATATTATGTAAACTAAGAAATGCCGCCTTTTTGTTCCGTGGGTTGCCTTTCTTTTCTTGACAAAGCGTTCCTGATCCTGATAGAAGGATATTTTTACAATTTTTCTGGAGGGTGGATCTGCATGGGTAGCGTAGTCAAGAAGCGGCGAAAGAAGATCCGGAAGCACAAGTATCGCAAGCTGAAGAAGAAGATGCGGCACAAGAACAAGTAGCTGAAGCGGTGGTCCACCCCTTCCCGATTGAAGGGCCACCCCTCCGGAAATCATACGAAAAGAAGGCAGCCCGAACGCTCATCGGGCTGCCTTCTTTTGTCTCTCGGGAAATCCCTGGCTACTAGCTGTAGTCGTACCAGCCCCCGCCCGTCTTCCGCCCGAGCCGGTTCGCCCGGATCATGCTCTTGAGGAGGTTCGGGGAGACCCACTTGGACTCCTTGTTCAGCTCCTTGTAGAAGTACTCGTTCACGAAGTAGGCGATGTCGATGCCCGTGAGATCCATCAGCTCGAAGGGCCCCATGGGGTAGTTCAGCCCGTTTTTCACGGCGATGTCCACGTCCTCGATGGAGGCGATTCCCTCCTCGACGATCTTGATGGCCTCGACCATGTGGGGGATCATGATCCGGTTGACGATGAAGCCCGGGCTGTCCTTCTTGACCTCCACGGTGACCTTGCCCATCTTCTGCGCCAGCTCGGTGGTCGCGGCCACGGTCTCGTCGCTGGTGTAGAAGCCCCGAATGACCTCCACCAGCCGCATGAGCGGAACCGGGTTGAAGAAATGCATGCCGCAGACCCGGTCGGGCCGGTTGGTCGCGGCCGCGATCTCCGTCAGGGACATGGAGGAGGTGTTGGACGCCAGGATCACCTCGGGACGGCAGAGGTCGTCCAGCTCCTTGAAGACGCTTTTCTTCAGATCCAGGTCTTCGATGACCGCCTCCACCACGAAGTCCACGTCCTTGAGATCGCCCATGCTCGTGGTGCCCTTGATGCGGCCGAGCATGGCGTCCCGCTCGGACGCCTCCAGCTTCCCCTTTTCCACGCTCTTGCCCAGGAACTTCTCGATGGACTTCATGCCCCGCGCCACGAACTCATCCTTGATGTCCCGGAGCACCACGTCGCAACCGATCTGGGCCGCGACCTGAGCGATTCCGTTTCCCATGGCGCCTGCGCCCACGACGCCGATCTTTTTGATGTCCATACCCGTTTCAACCTCCTTCTCGAGATGCCCCGCGCCTGTCTCCGGGTGCGGAGCGGAATGGGTGTTCGGATCGCCCCGGAGCCGCCCGTTTACCATCGGGCGGCCCGGGAGAGTACGACCTCCTGATCGCTCACGTCGGGCGATCGGCTCTCAGACCGATTCCACCCGCTGAACCTCGGGAACACTCTGCTTGAGCATCTTCTCGATGCCCATCTTCAGGGTCATCTGCGACATGGGGCAGCCTGCGCAGGCCCCCTGGAGACGCACCTTGACCAGCCCTTCGGGCTCGTCCACCTCGACGAGCTCCACGTCGCCGCCGTCGGCCTGCAGGGACGGCCGGACCTTGTTCAGGGCATCCTGGACGTTTTCCTTGAATGACATGGCGTGCTCCTCTCCTCTACGATGTGCTCGGATCGTTGTCCGTGAATGGCGCTTACCATATCCCAGCGGAGGGCTGAAAATCAACGGCAAAGGCGCACATGAGGACCAAGGAAACCGAAAATGCGCCCCAACGCAGGGAAATGCGGCCTTGCGTTCCGTGTCACGGCATGGAGAACCGCTCCCGGGCGCGCTCGTCCAGGAAGCGGGCCAGCCCGGCCGACGTCCCTGGGGACCAGCCCATGGCGCCGCCCCAGACGTCGTCGCTCTCCATGCAAAGATAGAGGCCGGCATCGGTGTTCCAGGCCGCGATCCGCTCCCGAAGGAAGCCGTACATCTCGGTGCGCAGCGGCTTGAAGGTGCGCATCTTGCCGTCCAGCCCCGGGACGAACTCCCCGTGGAGCACGGCGCTTCCGGGATGGCGGCGGCGGATCACGGCCTTGAGCCCCGGCATGTATCGCATGGCGCCCATGCTCATCCAGATGACGTTCCGGGGCGCCACGTACCGGTCGAGGAGGTCCACGGTCCGCGCGTACTCATCGCGCCACCCGGGGTGCCGGACAAGGGGGTCGAAATGAAAGCCCACGGCAAACCCCTCCTCCTGGCACCGGGCGGCAGCGCGAAGCCGCCGCTCCAGTCCCGGGGCCCGGTGCTCCTCGCGAGAGACGATCCAGGGGCTGTTCAGAGACCAGGAGACGATGATGCGGTCCCGGCAGGGGGAAGCGAGCAGGCCCCGGATCCGGTCGGTCTTGGTCTTGAGCTCCAGCACGGCGTTCGGGTGCTCGCCCAGGAACGGCGGGAGCCATTCGGTCCAGCGGGCCACGGGGTCCAGGGCCAGGCTGTCGGTGAACTCCCCGGTGCCGATCCGCCAGAGCCGGGAGCGGTCCGCAGCGAGCCGTCGACCGATCCCGGGCAGGGCCTCGGGAAGGTTGACGAAGAGCCGCAGGGAGGGCTGGTTCACGTAGGCCTGGAGGATGCAGTATGAGCAGTCCAGGGGGCAGTTCGTTCCCACGTTCAGGATCTGGTACCCGCAGCAGATGTAGCCCTCCCCGGTGCCCGGGCAGGGTTTGAGGAGCTCGCCGGGAAAAGCCACCAGCCGGAGGGTGTCCTTGTCCATGCCGGCGCCGGCGCCCTCTCCGGGTGCGTTCCGGATCGCGGCCGGGGCGGAATCGGGCTCCCGCGCCTCCCACGTCTCACGAATCCTCCGGGCCATGGGGAACCGGGACGCCTCCGGCTCCACGACCAACCGGCGGATCTCGTGAAGGTTCATGCGTCCTCCTCCCACGGCGGCCCGAGGGAGTCGATCCCCGGTGTCCCCGCCAGGCGAACCAGCTCGTCCCGGAGCTCGGCCCCGGATCGGAAGGCGACCTCCAGGCGGAAGACCGGGCCCTCGAAGCCCGGGGGCGGGATCACCCGTACGTTCCGGGCAAGGCCCAGCCCCTCCACCCGGCGCTGAAAGGCCCGCTCCGCCGCGCTCACCGCGGGGAACCGGCGCCGCCGCAGCCACTCCAGGAGCCGCGCCGCGGCCTGGGGCGGGTTGGTCCCGCCCTGCTCCAGCAGGGCCCGAACGGGGGGCGACTCCAGGATGTCCTGCGCATTGCTTTCCTCTATCAACATTAAATCAAACAGTATATCAATAAATTGATTCTGTTTATTGAAGTTGATTCTAAGCTTTCGGATGTACTGCACGGCTGCGGCCCGGTCCTCTACCGTCCAGGCCTGCAGCGCCTGAAAAGCCCGCATGCCGAGCCTCCCCGCGGCCACGGCAGCTCGTACGGCCGGGTCGGCCTGCTCCAGGGCGAGGTAGGCCGCCAGCAGTCCGTCCCGCCGGGGAAGGCCCAGGAGGGGCATGTAGTCGGTTCGCAGGGTGTCCCGGTCCACAAAGGCCGAGAGCCTGGACAGCGCCATGCCCTTGTCCATCTCGCCGAGGGGTCGGGTGGCCAGGTTGTCGTGGAGGCCCAGGAGGAGCCGCTCCAAGCCGGAGCGAGGGGTGCCCGAGAGGTCCCGGCCGCGGCAGGAGGAGCATCCCAGGGCGCGCAGCGCTCGAAGTCTCCGGAAGCCCGTGACCACCTCCCACCCCCCCTCCCCGTCTTCGTGGACCAGCGGGGGGTTGAGGAGGCCGACCCGGCGGATCGAGGCCACCAGCGCCTCGGGCGCGTCACCGAAGCTCGTGCAGCAGGGCCCGGCCTCCAGATGGAGCGCCTCCAGGCGCAGCCGGACCTCGGGGAGCCCTCCGAGGTCCGGGCAATCCGCAGGGCCCGGTCCCTCCGGCGGGGTCTTGTTCGTGGCGTCACGGCTCATGACGGTCATGCGTCCGCCCCCCTTTCACCGCGAACCTACCCCAAACGGGGCGGCCGGTCAAACCCGGGTTGACCCCTCCCCCGATCCGCGATAAGAAAGAATGGAAGAGCCTGTCCGCCGACCCCGTCCCTCGGGGGCCGTTTTCCCGGGGGCGCCGCCCGTCACCACCCGGTGGGGTTCGCCATGAAGGTCCGCTCCATCCTGGTGGCCTTGAGCCTCCTTGCCTTCCTGTCCACATCCGTCGGCGGGGTTCTCTACTACAGCTCCCTCAAGCAGTCCGCCCTGGACGAGGTGAACCGGCAGGCCGTCTCCAGGGTCCAGACGCTTCGAAATCACCTCTCTTCCTACCTCCAGGAGAACCTCAAGGCCGCCCGGGTCATGGCGGGGCTGGAGGGCGTTCGCCGTTTCCTGGAGCACCCGGGGCGACCCGGCGAGCTCGAGGAGGCAAACGCCATCCTGGACCACTTCCAGTGGGCGCTCCGGGCGGACGTCTGCTACGTGATGGACCGGCGGGGCGCCACCCTGGCCTCCAGCAACCGGGAGGAGCCCCGCAGCTTCGTGGGCGAGAACTATGCATTCCGTCCTTACTTCCAGCGGGCCATCCAGGGGGAGACCGCCGTCTACATGGCCCTGGGCGTCACCTCGGGGAAGCGGGGCGTTTACTACAGCCACCCGGTGTACGGGCGGAGCCCCTTCGACGGGCCCATCGGGGTGGCCGTGGTCAAGGCGGGGATCGAGTCGATCGAGGAGGAATTCCGGGAGAGCGAAAGCGGGATCGTGGTGCTGGCCGACCCCAACGGCGTCATCTTCGCCTCGAGCCGCCCCGACTGGCTCTTCCGCCTCCTCTGGGACCTGCCGCCCGGGGAGCGGGAGCGGATCGTCGCCTCCCGCCAGTTCGGCCGGACGCCTCTCGACTGGGTGGGGTTGGAGAGAGAGGAGGAGCGCCTCGCGGTGGACCGGGAGGGCAACCGCTACTTCATTCACCGGGTCGACGTGCGCGAGCGGCCCGGCTGGCAGGTCCTTTATCTGACCAACCCGGACCTGTTCCTCGAGCGCGTCTCTCACTCGCTGATCCGGATCAGCGGCTCCCTAATCCTGGTCCTGTGCCTCATCGTCGGTATGGGGGTGTTCGTCCTCTTCCGAAAGGCGAACCACGAGATCATCCGGCGGCGTGAGGCCGAGCAGGCCCTCCGGGAGAGCGAGGAGACGGCCCAGGCCCTGCTGAACGCCCCCACGGACAGCGCCCTGCTCCTGGACACCGGGGGCCGGGTCCTGGCCGCCAACGAGAGCGCGGCCCTGGCGCTGAGCGTGCCGGACGCCGAGGAGCTGGTCGGTCGGACCATCTTCGACTGCTTCCCGGAGGAGATCGCGGAGCGGGAGCGCGCCCACCTGGACGAGGTCCTCCGATCGGGACGACCCACCCGCTATGAGGAGCGTCGCGGAAGCCGCACCTTCGACACCCACCTCTACCCGGTGTTCGACGCCGGCGGGAAGGTGGTGCGGGTGGCCATCTTCAGCCTGGACATCACGGAGCTCAAGAAGACCGAGGAGGAGCTCCGGCGCGCCCAGGAGGAGCTGAGTCTCCACTCGAGGGAGCTGGAGCGGCAGGTCCGGCAGCGCACCCGGGAGATCACCGGCATCCTGGAGAACACGCCCGCCGTGGTCTACATCAAGGATCGGGACTACCGCTACGTCATGGTGGGCTCCCGGTTCGAGAAGCTCTTCGGCGTGCAGAGCCGGGACGCCAGGGGAAGGACCGACTACGAGATCTTTCCCCGGGAGATCGCCGACCAGTTCCGGGCGAACGACGAGCGGGTGGCCAGGGAGCAGGAGGCCATCCAGGTGGAGGAGCGCGTTCCCCAGGAGGAGGGGGTCCGCACCTACCTCTCGGTCAAGTTCCCCCTGAAGGACGAGGACGGCCGGGTCCGGGCCATGTGCGGCATCTCGACCGACATCACGGACCTGATCAAGGCCCAGGAGCAGCTCCGCAGGCTGTCGGGCCGGATCATGGACAGCCAGGAGCAGGAGCGCGCGTTGATCGCCCGGGAGCTCCACGACGAGCTGGGGCAGCTGCTCACGGCCCTGCGCATGGACGCCGTCTGGCTCCGGCGGCATTTGCGGACGGGCGGTGGAGCCGCCTTCGGCCGCGCCGATGCCATGTGCGGGCTGATCGACAGGACCATCGACGAGGTCCGCGGCATCGCCATCCGCCTCCGGCCCGGGGTGCTGGACGACCTGGGGCTGATCGACGCCCTGGAGTGGTACACCGAGGAGTTCGATCGCCGCTACGGCGTGGCGTGCAGCTTCCATCAGCACGGCGCCCTGGGACCGCTGAAGGATCTCCCTGCCACATCGGCCTACCGCATCGCCCAGGAGGCGCTCACCAATGTGGCACGGCACGCTGCGGCCTCCCACGCGGAGGTGACCCTGGCCCTGCAAGGGACCGAGATGGTCCTGCGGGTGGAGGACGACGGCGTCGGCTTCGACCTGGGGCGGGTTTCGGAGAACGACTGTCTCGGGATTGCGGGGATGCGGGAGCGGGCCGGGCTGGCGGGCGGCCGCCTCGAGATCCGATCGACGCCCGG
The DNA here is from genome assembly GCA_964454455.1 of uncultured Desulfobacterales bacterium. Lineage (GTDB taxonomy): Bacteria > Desulfobacterota > DSM-4660 > Desulfatiglandales > HGW-15 > JAIPEI01. The sequence continues at coordinate 23,616 of CAYVVQ010000007.1, forward strand.
AGAGGGGACCACGGTTTGCTTTTACGTCCCGGTGAACGGAAATGGAAGGGGGGAGACCCATGATTCGAGTCCTGCTGGCCGATGACCACAACATCGTTCGCGAGGGGCTCCGCCGGATCATCGAGGAGAGCGAGGACCTTCAGGTGGTGGCCGAGGCCGGGGACGGCCGGGAGGCGCTCGGGCTCCTCCAGAAGGCCGAGCCCGACGTGGCGGTGATCGACATCTCCATGCCGGGCATGGACGGGCTCGAGGTCATCGGCCGCATCCGGACGGAGCGCCCTTCCCTGCCCGTGCTGATCCTGACCATGCACGAGGAGGAGCAGTACGTGGTCCGCGCCATCGGGTCCGGCGCCAGGGGATACGTCACCAAGCGCTCTGCCTCCGAGGAGCTGGTGGAGGCCATCCGCAAGGTCCACGCGGGCGGTCGCCACCTCACCGAGTCGGCCGCCGAGTCCCTGGCCCTCCGCCTGGCCCGCGGCCGGGAGGGTCTGGGTCCCCTCGACGCCCTGAGCAACAGGGAGATCCAGGTGCTCCGCCGCCTCGCCCTGGGCCAGACCAACCGGGAGATCGCCGAGGTCTACCACCTCAGCACCAAGACCGTGGACACCTACCGGACCCGGTTGCTCAAGAAGCTGAACCTGAGGAACAACGCGGACCTGTCCCGGTTTGCCATCCAGACTGGCCTGATCGAAGCCTGAGTCCGCTCTTTTGTAGGTTTTTTTCTTACAGCAAAAACCCAACATTTCGGCATTGAAGCGGCGGGGCCTCTCGGGTTATGATTTTCCTGTAGTGCTTTCCTGTATGGAAAAGTCGTCACCGTTCGCCTCGGACCCGGCGCCTCGAGCGGGGCGCACCGCCGGGCCGCGGACGGCCGGATCGAGGCGGGGACCACCCCGCGCACCACCCTGCATTATCTCGAAAGGAGGAACGTCATGAAAAGGAAGGGGATCCTTGTGTTCATGGGCGTCGCCGCAGCGGTCGGGCTCCTGGTCTGCGGGAACGCGCTGGCCGTCTCCAAGATCGTCATCGGCCACCCCGCCTGCCTCTCCGGAAAATACGCCAAGGCCGGCGAGCAGGCCGTGGGCGGCATCAACGCCTGCGTGGACTGGGTGAACAACGTCTACGGCGGGGTGATGATCGACGGGAAGCGGGTGCCCATCGAGTACAAGTACTACGACTGCGAGTCCAAGAAGGAGTCCGTCACCAGCCTGATCGGCCGCCTCGTCACGGTGGACAAGGTCAACGTGGTCTTCTCCCCCTACAGCTCCGGCCTGACCCTGCGCGGGGCCCCGGTCACCGAGAGCCACCGGATGCTCTACATGGACCACGGCGGCGCCAACAATGCGATCTTTCAGCAGGGCTTCCGCTACGTGGTCCAGACCATCGGCCCGGCCACGAGCTACCACCAGGGCACCCTGGACATGATCAAGACGATCGATCCCTCCGCCAGGAAGGTGGCCCTGGCCTACGAGGACTCTGAGTTCGCCAAGATGGTCATGGAAGGCGCCCGGGAGCACGCCAAGGAGCTCGGCTTCGAGGTGGTGTTCGAGCGCACCTACCCCAAGGGCGTGACCGACCTCACCCCGCTGCTCTCCGCCCTCAAGGCGGCCGATCCCGACTTCATCCTGGGCGGCGGCCACTTCGAGGACGGACAGCTCTTCAACCGCCAGATGGCGGACCTGGACATCGATGCCAACGCGCTCTCCCTGATCGCCGCGGCCACCCTGCCCGCGTTCTACGAGGCCCTCACCACCATGGCCGAGGGCGTCATGGGCCCCTCCCACTGGGAGTACGGCGTGACCTACTCCGAGGAAGGCGCCAAGGAGGCCGGGCTGCCCTGGATCGGACCCGGCCAGGACGAGTTCGTGGCGCTCTTCAAGAAGGCCGTGCAGAAGGACATGATCCCGGACTACCACGCGGCCGAGGCGGGCGCCCAGGTCCTGGCCTACGTGCTGGCGGTGGAAAAGGCCAACTCCCTGGCCTCGGACAAGGTGCGGGCCGCCCTGGGGGACCTCCAGTTCATGAGCTTCTACGGCGGCTGGGACGTGGACGAGACCGGGCTCCAGGTGGGCCACACCATGGTGGACGTCCAGTGGCAGGACGCCAAGCGGGTCATCGTCTGGCCCGAGTCGGCCCAGACCGGGAAGCCCTGCTACCCCATGCCCACCTTCGAGGAAAAGGCCAACGGCGTGAAGGCCATCCCCAAGTAACGAACGACACCCTCCCCCGTCCCCGCCCTGCGCGGGGGCGGTTTTCCCGGCGCTCGGCGGCCCTCTTCGGGCCCTACGGACCGGCACACACCACCACGAGGAAGGGTTCGCATGTTCTTTGAACTGCTTGCCGGCAATCTCATCCAGGGCGTGTTCCTGGGCGCCGTCTACGGCATGGCCACCATGGGCCTCAGCCTGATCTTCGGGGTCCTCAAGGTGGTCAACGTGGGCCACGGGGCCTTCATCATGGTGGGCGCCTTCGTCACCCTGGCCCTGTTCGACGGCCTCGGGATCTCCCCCATCCTGGCGATCCCGGCCGCCTTCGGCGTGGGCCTGGCCCTGGGACTCTTTTTCTACTACACGGTCATCCAGCGCCTCATCAAGGCGCCGGAGCTGGCCACCCTCCTGGCCACCTTCTCCATCGGCATCCTCCTGGAGGAGGTGATCAAGCTCGTCTTCGGCTCCGAGTTCCGCGGCTACAACTGGGTGGTGGGCAAGATCGACCTCGGCGTCACGGTGATCCCCATGAGCAAGCTTTATGCCGGCGTGGGGAGCGTGGTGATCGCGGTCCTCCTCTACCTCTGGTTCAACCGGACCCGAGCGGGATCGGCCATGCGGAGCGTGGTGGAGGACAGCGAGGGGGCGCGGGTCTGCGGCGTGAACGTGGGGGCCGCCTACGCCTGGAGCTTCGCGCTCGGCATCGGTCTGACCGTGGCGAGCGGCGTGCTCCTCACCATGTTCATCCCCGTGGGGATCAACCCCTACATGGGCGGGGGCTACACCCTGAAGGCGTTCGTCATCGCCGTCCTGGGCGGGCTGGCCTCTCCCTACGGCGCCTTTTTCGGGGGCTTGGTCTTCGGGCTCATCGAGAACGGCTCCTACACCCTCTTCGCCCTGCTGCCGGGCGTGGAGCCGTTCGCCCTGACCCGGTTCCTGTCGTTCATGATCCTGCTGGTCATCCTTCTGATCCGGCCCACAGGACTGCTGAGGGGAAAATGAAAAGAGACACAGGCAAGTACCTGCCGCTGATCCCGGTCTTCGTCGTCTACCTGGTGCTCTTTCTGGTGGGAAAGAACATGCCGGGCATGTGGCAGCTCATGGCCATGCTCCTCTTCTACTGTGCCCTGGGTCAGGCCTTCAACATCTTCCTGGGGATGACCGGGTACGTGGACTTCGGGTACGTGGCCTTCATGGGCGTGGGGACCTACGGGATGGCCCTCTCCATCGTGCACCTCGCCCAGTACGAGGGCCTCGGCGCCTGGGTGATCGTGATCGGGTTCGTCATGGCGATCCTCTTCTCCACGGCCCTCTCCCTCTGTGTGGGCGCCGTGGCCCTGCGGCTCCGCGGGGCCTACTTCGCCATCGCGACCATCGGCGTGAACGAGGGGTTCCGGTTCCTCATCGAGGGCGCCCGCATCTGGAACGGCTCCGAGGGCATGATCTTCATGGCGGAGCTGAACCGGATCCTGGGCCGGGAGAGCGCGAGCGCGCTCGCCACCTTCTGGGCGGACGTCATGGTCCTGGTGATCGCCGTGCTGGCCGCCGCCGTGACCCTGGTCTACATGAGAAGCAAGATCGGCTACGCCCTGACGGCCCTTCGCGAGGACGAGGACGCGGCCAAGGTGATGGGGATCAACGTCACCAAGTTCAAGATCATCGCCTTCGTCACCAGCGCCAGCTTCGCCGGGCTGGTGGGGGCCACCTCCTGGGCCCTGAAGACCCCCTACGTGTTCCCGCCCGAGGTGTTCGAGATCCACTACACCATCGAGGCGATCATCATCGTGCTCCTGGGCGGCGCGGGCACCCTGCTCGGACCCGTGGCCGGGGGTCTGATCTACGGTCTTTCCAAGTACTACCTGTCGATCTTTCTCCCGGGGTTCCAGCTCCTCATCTTCGCCCCGATCATCATCTGCATCATTGTCCTGTTCCCGGAAGGCGTCGTGGGGATGTTCAAGAAACGATTCAGGGACACCGCCCTGGGCCGTTACATCGTGTAAGGCGGGACGAATATGGCTCTGCTCAAGCTCGAGGAGGTGACCAAGCGCTTCGGAGGCCTCATTGCGGTCAACGCGGTGAGCCTCGAGATCGAGGCCGGGGAGTTCGTCGGCATCGTGGGCCCCAACGGCAGCGGCAAGACGACCCTGTTCAACGTGATCAGCGGGGTCTTCTTCCCCGAGGAGGGGCGCGTGTTCTTCGAGGACAAGGACATCACGCGGCTTCCTCCTTTCAAGCGGGCCCCCCTCGGTCTCGGCCGGACCTTCCAGATCCCGCGGCCGTTCGCCTCGGCCTCCGTCCGGGAGAACGTGGCCGTGGGCGCCATGTTCGGCGTCCTGGGCCCCGAGGTGAACGTGAACGAGTCCCTGGAGATCGCCGACCAGATCATCGACCGCGTGGGTCTCCAGGAGCACCGCGCCAAGCAGGCCGGCGCCCTCACCCCCGTGGAGAAGAAGCTCATGGAGGTTGCCCGGGCCCTGGCCATGAAGCCCAAGCTGCTCCTCATGGACGAGGCCATGGCGGGCATGCACCCGAGCGACATCGACGGCATGGTGCAGTTCATCAAGGACCTGGCCAGGGACGAGGGCATCGCCGTGGTGGCCATGGTGGAGCACATCATGCGGGCCGTCGTGGGCATGGCGGAGAAGGTGATCGTGCTCGACCAGGGTTCCAAAATCGTGGACGCCCCGACCAAGCAGGCGCTCGAGGACCCCAAGGTCATCGAGGTCTACCTGGGGCACCCGCCGGAGGAGTGATACATGCTCGACGTCAAAGACCTGGAGTCCGGCTACGGGCCCATGCAGGTCCTGTGGAAGCCGAGCCTCACCGTGAAGAGGGGGGGGATCACCGCCCTGCTCGGGCCCAACGGCGTGGGCAAGAGCACCCTTCTCGGGACGGTGTTCGGCAGCGTGCCCCCCTGGGGCGGGCAGGTGATGTACAACGGGGAGGACGTGACCCGGGTCCCCACACACAAGAAGGTGGACCTGGGGCTGGCGCTGGTGCCGGAGGGAAAGCACCTGTTTCCCAGCATGACCGTCTACGAGAACCTGGCCATGGGGGCCTATCCCAAGAAGGCCCTGCCCCACCGGGACGAGAACATGGAGCAGGTCTTCACCCTGTTCCCCCGGCTCCAGGAGCGCCAGTGGCAGGCCGCAGGCTCCCTCAGCGGCGGCGAGCAGCAGATGGTCACCATCGGCCGGGCCCTGATGACCCACCCCCAGCTCATCATGCTGGACGAGCCCAGCCAGGGGCTCGCCCCGTTGCTTGTAAGGGAGGTATTCGAAACCATTAGCAAAATGAAAACCGACATCGGCCTGACCGTGCTCCTCATCGAGCAGAACGCGGACGCGTCGCTCGGCTCGGCGGACTACGTCTACATCATGCACGAGGGGATGATCAAGGCTGAGGGCACGCCCGAGGAGATCAAGGGATCGTCGGAGATCAGGGAGGCCTATCTCGGGATCTGAACGGCTTTTCCACCGGAAGCCCGCTCCGACAGCTCTTCCACCCGCGTGGGGCGGCTTTTTTTTGCACCGCGCCTTGCCGTGCGGCGTGTTTCCACCCCGCCCCTACCGGCCCCTCCCGGCCGGATGCCCGCTCCTGCCCGGTTCGCTTCCGCACATGGCGGGGCCCTTGACCGGCGGCGGGAAGGACATGCCCTTCCTTCTTTTCGCCGAGTGGAGCGTTCGGATATTGACGGGTTCGCAAAAACCCGCTCACCCGCCGCTGGAAACGCCATAGCCTACTGATATTTCCAGGGCAGATCTCAAGGCTCAGGGCTTTTTACGACGCCGTCAATATTCCATTGACACAAATTTCACAAGCGATATAAAAGCAGGTCATTAAAGGAGGACGACACTATGGATCCGTTTTTGGAAGAAGGACCGAAAAATCCCATCAAAATCCAGGACAACACGTTCCGCGACGGGCACCAGTCGCTGTTCGCCACCCGGATGCGCACCGAGGACATGCTGCCCATCGCGGAGAAGATGGACTCCGTGGGCTTCTGGGCCATGGAGGTCTGGGGCGGGGCCACCTTCGACACCATGCACCGCTTTCTGGGCGAGGACCCGTTCGAGCGGATCCGGACCCTCAAGAAGCACATCAAGAAAACCCCCTTCTCCATGCTGCTTCGGGGGCAGAACCTCGTGGGCTACCGCAACTACGCGGACGACGTGGCCCGGCTCTTCGTGGACAAGGCCTGCGAGGCGGGCATGGACGTGTTCCGGGTCTTCGACGCGCTGAACGACTTCCGCAACTTCAAGACGGTGGTCGAACGCATCAAGGCCAACGGCAAGCACTTCCAGGGGACCATCTGCTACTCCCTGACCGAGCGCCGGATGGGGGGAGACGTCTTCAACCTGGACTACTACCTCGCCAAGGCCAAGGAGATCCAGGAGATGGGGGCGGACACCCTCTGCCTCAAGGACATGGCGGGCATCATGAGCCCGTTCGACATCGCCAAGCTGGTGACGGCGCTCAAGAAGGGGATCTCCATCCCCATCCACCTCCACACCCACTACACCAGCGGCATGGCCTCCATGATCTACCTGGAGGCGATCAAGGCCGGCGTGGACATCGTGGACACCTGCCTGGCGCCCTTCGCGCTGAGGACCTCCCAGCCCGCGGTGGAGCCCCTGGTGGCCACCCTCTACCAGACCACCCGGGACCCGGAGTTCGACATCGAGCTGCTCCTCGAAATGGGCGAACACCTCGAGGAGGTCGCCCCCAAGTACCGCGACTACATCTCCAAGCACCGGATGTCCGTGATCGACACCGGGGTCCTTCTCCACCAGGTGCCGGGCGGCATGCTCTCTAACCTGGTGAGCCAGCTCAAGGAGGCCAAGGCCCTGGACCGGCTTCCCGAGGTGTACAAGGAGGTGGCCGTGACCCGGCGGGAATTGGGCACCCCTCCCCTGGTGACCCCCACCAGCCAGATCGTGGGGGTCCAGGCCGTGCTGAACGTGCTCTTCGGCCGGTACAAGATGGTGACCAACGAGGTCAAGGACCTGGTCTACGGCCTCTACGGAAAAACCCCCACGGGCGTGGACCCCGAGGTGCAGAAGAAGGTGCTCAAGGGCTACAAGCGCGGAGAGACGCCCGTCACCGGGCGGGCGGCCGACTACCTGGAGCCCGAGCTGGACAAGGTCCGGGAACGGGTGGGCGACCTGGCCAAGGACGACTTCGACCTGCTCATCGCCGCCCTCTACCCCAACACGGGGCAGCAGTTCCTGAAGTGGAAGTACGGTCTGGAGGAGAGGCCGCCCGAGGTAAGGCCCAAGACGCTCGAGGACATTCGCAAGGAGGACGAGGCCATGGCGGCCGCCATCGAGCAGGTCTGCAAGGCCTCCCTCTGATCCGATCGCTTTCGGGCGGTCTTCACGCAGTCACAGATCACGACCAAGGAGAAACCAACCCATGACCTCCAACGAAATTCTCGACCTGCTCTTCAGTACCCTGCGAACCACCGGCGTCTGGAACTTCCAGTTCAACATCATCGTGATGTGGGCCATCGGCTCCCTCTTCATCTGGCTCGCCATCGCCAAGAAGTACGAGCCCCTGCTGCTCCTCCCGATCGGGTTCGGCATCTTCATCGTCAACTTCCCGCTGGTGCCGATGATGGGGTACTCAGGGGACGGGCATCCTCACCTGCTCCAGTTCTTCTACCACTACGGCCTCGAGTGGGAGATCATCCCCTGCGTGATCTTTCTCGGCCTGGGCGCCATGACCGACTTCGGACCGCTCATCGCGAACCCCAGGGTCCTGATCATCGGCGCCGGCGCCCAGCTGGGCGTGTTCATCACCTTCACCGGGACCGTGCTCGCGGGCTTCACCCTCAAGGAGGCCGCCAGCGTCGGCATCATCGGAGGCGCGGACGGCCCCACCACGGTCTACCTCACCCAGCACCTGGCCCCCCATCTGCTGGGGGCGAACGCCCTGGCCGCCTACTCCTACATGGCCATGGTGCCCATCCTCCAGCCGCCCATTATGCGCCTGATGACCAACAGCAGGGAGCGGGTCATCAAGATGCGCCAGCTGCGGACCGTGTCCCGGCAGGAGAAGATCCTCTTCCCCCTGATCACCGCCGGCATCATCGCCCTGCTGGTCCCTTCGGTCATTCCGCTGATGGGCATGTTCATGCTCGGAAACCTCATGAAGGAGAGCGGCGTGGTGGCCCGGCTGACCGACACAGCCCAGGGCTCGCTCATGAACATCGTGACCATCTTCCTGGGTCTCTCGGTGGGCGCCACCATGCACGCGGACAAGTTCCTGAGCTGGAAGCCGCTGTTCATCTTCGGGCTGGGGCTGGTGGACTTCGGTGTCTGCACGATTGGAGGCATCCTCACCGTCAAGATCATGAACATGTTCCTCAAGGAGAAGATCAACCCGCTCATCGGGGCGGCCGGCGTCTCCGCCGTGCCCATGGCGTCCCGGGTCGTCCAGATGGAGGGCATCAAGTACGACAAGTCGAATCACATGCTCATGCACGCCGTGGGCCCCAACCTGGCGGGCGTGATCGGTTCGGCCGCGGCCGCGGGCATGTTCATCGCCATGTTCGACTGATTCGTGCTTCCCCGACTGTGGTGAGCGCTTGAATGCATTCGATTCCACTCCGACGCGTGCGAAAGGACGAGCCATGAAACGACTGATGCTGCTGACCGTGATCTTCTGCTTCCTGCTCTCCGGGGCCGCTGCGGCCCAGTCGGTCCCCGAGGCGTTCCTGGGGGTCCCGGTGCCCGAGGGCGAGGAGATCAAACGAACCGACGAAAGACTCGAGGTGAAGTCTCCCATGACCCATGACGAGGTGCTGAGCTACTACAAGCAGAAGCTCGAGGGCATGGAGGACATCAAGATCAGGAACTGGTCGGACCAGTCCTACATCGAGGACGACAGCAACCGCCCCTGGCACTCCATCACCATCGACAAGGAGTACAAGGAAGGTACCAAGATAGTTATCATGAAGGATAACTGGACCTGGATCATCGGCACCCTGCTCCTCCGGTACGTCGGGGTGTTCGTGGTCCTGCTGGTGCTCCTCGTGGGCATGACCGTCTCCGGGAAGATCATCTCCTCCCGGGTGGAGAAGACCGAAGCCAAGAAGTAGGCGCGGCGTCCGGGCGAACACGGGCGGTTTCGAAAAACCCTTTCCTGAAAAATGGGGGGAAGCTATGCGTAAGAAGGTCACCGTCGTCGGCGCCGGCAACGTGGGCGCAACCGCCGCCATGCGCGTCGCCGAGAAGCAGCTCGCGGACGTGGTCCTGGTGGACGTCCTGGAAGGGGTTCCCGCCGGAAAGGCCCTGGACCTCGCGGAGGCCGCCCCCATCGAGAAGCACGACTCCCGGATCGTCGGCGCCTCGGGCGACTACAGCGAGGCCGCCGGCTCCGACATCGTGATCATTACGGCCGGCATTCCCCGGAAGCCGGGCATGAGCCGGGACGACCTCCTCTCCACCAACATGGGGATCATGGAGAGCGTGGTCAAGGAGGTCGCTGCGGTCGCCCCGGAGAGCGTCCTGATCGTGGTGAGCAACCCGCTCGACGCCATGTGTCACGTCGCCCTGGAGGCCGGCGGGTTTCCCAAGACCCGGGTCATCGGCATGGCCGGCGTGCTGGACTCGGCCCGCTTCCGTGCCTTCATCGCCATGGAGCTGGGCGTGAGCGTGGAGAACACCCACGCCTTCGTGCTGGGCGGTCACGGGGACAGCATGGTTCCCCTGCCCCGCTTCTCCACGGTGGCCGGCATCCCCATCACCGAGCTCCTGAGCGAGGAGCGGATTCAGGCCCTGGTGGAGCGGACCCGGACCGGGGGGGCCGAGATCGTGGGCCTCCTCAAGACCGGCAGCGCCTACTATGCCCCTGCGTCCGCCGCGGTCGAGATGAGCGAGGCGATCCTCCTGGACAAGAAAAAGATCCTGCCCTGCGCGGCCTACCTCGAGGGCGAGTACGGCATACAGGACCTCTTCATCGGCGTCCCCGTGAAGCTGGGCGAAGCCGGGGTGGAGGAGATCATCCAGATCCGTCTCACCGAAGAGGAGGACAAGGCCCTCCAGCTCTCCGCCGCCGCGGTCCAGGGTCTCGTGGACGACATGAAGCGGCTCAAGGCGACCTGAAACGCGCCGGGCACGGGCGGTGGGCCCCCGAGCCGGACGACCAGGCCGGCGAGCCCGCGGAGGTGCAGATGAACTGGCTCGCGTCCACACTCCTCTCCTCCATCGGCAAGAAGCTGATGATGGCCTTCACCGGGGCCTGCTTCCTCCTGTTTCTCTGCGTGCACCTCGCCGGCAACCTCACCCTGTTCGAGGGCGGCGTCCTGTTCGAGGCCTACGCGGAGAGCCTTCACCGGCTGGGGCCGCTGGTGGTGGCGGCCGAGTGGGGACTCGTGGTGCTGGCCCTTGTACACGTCGTCACCGGTCTCTGGCTGTTCGCTTCGAACCTGCGGGCCCGCCCGCAGCGCTATCAGGTGAAACGGCGGGCCGGCGGCCGCACCTGGGGATCGGCCACCATGCCCTACACCGGGATCCTGATCCTGGCCTTCGTGGTCCTGCACCTGTTCCACTTCCACTTCGCCGACCGGGTCGACACCGGCCTCTACCGCATTGTCTCGGACGTCTTCTCGAGCCCCTGGATCGTGGCCGTCTATGTGGTCGCCATGATCGTCCTGGCCTTTCACGTAAGCCACGGGCTCTGGAGCCTGTTTCAGAGCCTGGGAGCGAACCACCCCAAGTACATGCCCTTCCTCCAGAGGGTCGGCATCGCGGCCAGCCTGGCCTTCGGAATCGGGTTCGGGGCCATTCCGCTCTACATCGCGCTCTTCGGCCAAGGAGGATGACATGGAGCTCGACGGACGCGTTCCGGAGGGTTCAATCCGGGAAAAGTGGGACCGGCACCGCTTCGAGCTGAAGCTGGTGAACCCGGCCAACAAGCGGAAGTTCCGGATCATCGTGGTGGGGACCGGGCTGGCCGGCGGCTCCGCCTCGGCCTCCCTGGCGGAGCTGGGCTACGAGGTCAAGGCCTTCTGCATCCAGGACAGCCCCCGCCGGGCCCACAGCATCGCCGCCCAGGGCGGCATCAACGCGGCCAAGAACTACCCCAACGACGGGGACAGCATCCGGCGTCTCTTCTACGACACGGTCAAGGGGGGCGACTACCGCTCCCGGGAGGCCAACGTCTACCGGCTGGCCCAGATCAGCAACCAGATCATCGACCAGTGTGTGGCCCAGGGGGTCCCCTTCGCCCGGGACTACGGCGGGCTGCTGGCCAACCGGAGCTTCGGCGGGGCGCAGGTATCGAGAACCTTCTACGCCCGGGGGCAGACCGGTCAGCAGCTCCTGCTCGGGGCCTACAGCGCCCTCTGTCGACAGGTGGCCGCGGGCAAGGTGGAGATGTTCCCCCGCCGGGAGATGATGGACCTGGTGCTGGAGGGGGACCGCGCCGTGGGCATCGTGGTGCGAAACCTCCTCACCGGGGAGCTGGAGCGGCACGCGGCCGACGCCGTGGTCCTGGCCACGGGAGGGTACGGCAACGTCTTCTTTCTCTCCACCAACGCCATGAGCAGCAACGTGAGCGCCGCGTTCCAGGCCTACCGCAAGGGAGCGCTCTTCGCCAATCCCTGCTTCAGCCAGATCCACCCCACCTGCATCCCGCGGCACGGCGACTACCAGTCCAAGCTTACCCTGATGAGCGAGAGCCTGCGCAACGACGGCCGGGTCTGGGTCCCGGCCTCCCCGGGCGACAAGCGTCCGCCCAACGAGATCCCCGAGGGGGAGCGGGACTACTACCTGGAGCGCCGCTACCCCAGCTTCGGCAACCTGGTCCCGCGGGACGTGGCCTCCCGGGCCGCCAAGGCGATCTGTGACGCCGGGTTCGGCGTGGGGCCCACGGGCTACGCCGTCTACCTGGACTTCGCCGACGCCATCCGGCGGGACGGCCGCGAGACCATCCGCAAGAAGTACGGGAACCTGTTCGACATGTACCGCAACATCGTGGACGACGACCCCTACGACACCCCCATGATGATCTACCCGGCCACTCACTACACCATGGGCGGACTCTGGGTGGACTACAACCTCATGAGCAACATCCCGGGCCTGTTCGTGATCGGGGAGGCCAACTTCTCCGATCACGGGGCCAACCGGCTGGGTGCGAGCGCCCTGATGCAGGGGCTGGCGGACGGCTACTTCGTGCTCCCCTACACCATCGGCGGGTTCCTGGCCCGGGCCGCTCCCTCCACGGTCCAGACCGACCACGCCGCCTTCGACGCGGCCGCCCGCGGCGTCGAGGACCGGGTCCGGTCGCTTCTGGCCATCGGGGGGAACCGCACCGTGGACAGCTTCCACCGCAAGCTGGGGGAGATCATGTGGGAGCACTGCGGCATGTCCCGGACCGAGTCCGGGCTCCAGGAGGCCGTCGGGCTCGTCGAGGAGCTCCGGGAGGCCTTTTTCAAGGAGCTCCGGGTGCCCGGAGGCGCCGGGGACATGAACCAGAGCCTCCAGAAGGCCTATCGCGTGCAGGACTTCCTGGACTTCGCCGAGCTCATGGCGCGGGACGCCCTGGAGCGGCGGGAGTCCTGCGGCGGCCACTTCCGGGAGGAGTATCAGACCGAGGACGGCGAGGCCCGGCGGGACGACGAGGGCTTCTGCCACGTGGCCGCCTGGGAGTATCGGGACGGCGCACCGCCCCGCAGGCACGAGGAGCCCCTCCGCTTCGAGAACGTGGCGCTGAGTCAGAGGAGCTACAAGTGACAGAGGAGACGAGCACCATCCGCATCCAGCTGCAGGTCTGGCGACAGAAGGGCCCGCGGGAGGGGGGACGGTTCGAGACCATCGACGTCCCCGACGTGGAGACCCACATGTCCTTCCTGGAGATGCTCGACGTGGTGAACGAGCGCCTGACCCTGGAGGGGAAGGAGCCCATCGAGTTCGACAGCGACTGCCGCGAGGGCATCTGCGGCATGTGCGGGGCCGTGGTGGACGGCATCGCCCACGGGCCGGAGCCCGCCGCAACCCTCTGCCAGCTCCACATGCGCAAGTTCGCGGACGGGGACGTGATCGTGGTGGAGCCCTGGCGGGCCAGGGCCTTTCCCCTGGTCAAGGACCTGGTGGTGGACCGATCCGCCCTGGACCGGCTGGTGGAGGCCGGGGGCTACGTCTCCGTGAACACCGGGGCGGCACCCGAGGCCAACACCCTTCCCGTGCCCCAGCCCAAGGCGGACGAGGCCATGGACGCGGCCGCCTGCATCGGCTGCGGCGCCTGCGTGGCCGCCTGCCCCAACGCGTCGGCCATGCTCTTCACGGGGGCCAAGGTCTCGCACCTGGCGCTCCTGCCCCAGGGGCGTCCCGAGGCGGCCCGCCGCGCCCTCGGCATGCAGCGGACCATGGACGGCCTGGGGTTCGGAAACTGCTCCAACGAGCGGGAGTGCGAGGCGGTCTGCCCCAAGGAGATCAAGATCACCCACATCGCGCGGCTCAACCGGGAGTTCGTCAAGGCGAGCCTCGGGTCGAAGGAGCGGTAGCCGGGAGTCCCCATGCCCGAGTTCGTGTATCAGGAGCCCTTTCCCCTGGCCGAGGACGCCGCCTCCTACCGGCTGCTGACCCCGGAGTTCGTCTCCGAGGGCCGGTTCGAGGATCACCGCATCCTGAAGGTCGATCCGGCCGGGCTCACCCTCCTGGCCGGGGAGGCGTTCCGGGACGTGGCCCACCTGTACCGGACCCGACACCTGGAGCAGCTGGCCGCCGTCCTGGAGGACCCCGAGGCCTCGGCCAACGACCGGTACGTGGCGCTGGAGATGCTCAAGAACGCCGTCATCTCGGCCGAGATGGTGTTCCCCATGTGCCAGGACACGGGAACGGCCATCGTTCTGGGAAAGAAGGGGCAGAGGGTCTGGACGAACGCTTGCGACGAGGAGCACCTCTCCCGGGGCGTGTTCGACGCCTATACCCGGAACAACCTGCGCTACTCCCAGAACGTGCCCCTCACCCTCTACGAGGAGAGGAACTCCGGCTCCAACCTGCCCGCCCAGATCGAGATCCAGGGCGTTACCGGAGACGCCTACTCGTTTCTGTTCATCGCCAAAGGCGGCGGCTCCTCGAACAAGACCTACCTGTTCCAGGAGACCAAGGCCGTTCTCCACCCCGACACCCTGGTGCCCTACCTGGTGGACCGGATGAAGGGGCTGGGCACCGCGGCCTGCCCGCCCTATCACCTGGCCTTCGTGATCGGCGGGACCTCGCCCGAGGCCAACCTGAAGACCGTCAAGCTGGCCACGGCCGGGTACCTCGACACCCTCCCCGTTACGGGAAACGAAGGGGGGCGGGCCTTTCGCGTGCCCGAGCTCGAGGCGGAGCTCCTGCAGCGATCCCGCGACCTCGGTATCGGGGCCCAGTTCGGGGGCAAGTACTTCTGTCACGACGTGCGCGTGATCCGGCTTCCCAGGCACGGCGCCTCCTGCCCCGTGGGCGTGGGGGTGAGCTGCTCCGCGGACCGGAACGCCCGTGCAAAGATCACCTTCGACGGGGTCTTCCTGGAGGCCCTGGACCGGGACCCGGCCCGGTTCCTCCCGAAGCCGGAGCCCGTGGACGAGGAGCCGGTCCGCATCGACCTGGACCGCCCCATGCACGAGATCCGGGCCGAGCTCTCCAGGCACCCCGTGGCCACCCGGCTGGCCCTGAGCGGCGACATCGTGGTGGCGCGGGACATCGCCCACGCCAGGCTCAAGGAGCGGCTGGACTGCGGAGAGGACCTCCCCGACTATGTCCGGGACCACATCATCTACTATGCCGGTCCGGCCAAGCCCCCCGAGGGGCACCCCTCCGGGTCGTTCGGCCCCACCACGGCCGGCCGGATGGACCCCTACGTGCCGGTGTTCCAGGAGCGCGGCGCCTCCCTGGTGATGCTCGCCAAGGGCAACCGCTCCAGGCAGGTCACCGACTCCTGCAAGCGGTTCGGCGGCTTCTACCTGGGCTCCATCGGCGGCCCGGCCGCCCGCCTGGGTCGGGACTGCATCCGCGAGGTGGAGCTCCTGGAGTACCCGGAGCTCGGGATGGAGGCGATCTACCGGATTCGCGTGCAGGACTTTCCCGCCTTCATCATCGTCGACGACAAGGGGCATGATTTCTTCGAATCCGTCCTGCCTGAGGCCTGAGAAGCTTTCGGAAATTATATGTTATATCCAAAGCTTGTTTTATTTTCTTAAAGTAGTGCAAAAGTAGTGCATTTTTTTGAGGCGGATCTCCCCACCCCGTTTTGTCCCCTTGCTTTTCCGGGCGGAATCGTTTAGTTCCTTACTCATGAAAGCGAGGATGCCGAGATGCTCAAAGCCCTGTTCACCCCCTTTACCCTGAAAAACCTCATCCTCGAAAACCGGATCGTGATGCCCGGCCTGGCCTCGTTTCTCATCGAGGAGGACGGCTCCATCACGGACCACACCGTGGAGCACTACCGGCGAAGGGCGGCGGGCGGTCCCGCCATGGTCATCATGGAGGCCTGCTCGGTGGCGCCCGAAGGCATCGTTTCTCCCCACCAGGCCCGGATCTACGACGATCGCTTCGTGGAGGGCCTGGCCAGGATCGCCTCCAGTATGAAGGCCGAGGGGGCGGTGCCCGCCGTGCAGATCCACCACGGCGGGCGGCAGACCTCGCCCCGGGTCATCGGCCGCAAGCCGTTCGCCCCGTCTCACCTGCCCTGCCCCACCATCCGGGGGGAGGTGGAGCCGTTGAGCGTGGAGCGCATCCAGGAGATCGTACAGCAGTTCGGCGACGCCGCAGACCGTGCCGTGGAGGCCGGCTTCGAGATGATCGAGATCCACGGCGCCCACGGCTACCTGATCAACCAGTTCCTGTCCGCGTTTTCCAACGTGCGGGAGGACGGCTACGGCGGCGGCGGCGAGGGCCGGTCGCGCTTTGCGCGCGAGGTGGTCCGGGAGATCCGGAGCCGGGTGGGATCCGACTACCCGCTGCTGTTCAAGATCAGCGCCCAGGAGTTCGTTCCCAACGGGCTCACCGTGCCCGAGAGCATCGAGATCCTGAAGGGTCTGCTTTCATACGGGGTGGATGCCGTGCAGGTCTCGGCCGGGAACGACGCCACCCCGGAGTGGATCTGCCAGCCCATGTTCATGGAAAAGGCCTGCCTGGCCGACTCGGCCGCACAGGTCCGAAAGGCCCTGAACGTCCCGGTCATGGCCGTGGGACGGATCAACAGCCCGCAGATCGCCGAGGAAATCATCGCCCGGGGCAGCGCGGACCTGGTCTGCATCGGGCGGGGGCTCCTGGCGGACCCCCGGATGCCCATCAAGGCCCGCGAGGGGCGTCTGGAGGACATCCGCACCTGCATCGCCTGCAACACCTGCATGGAGTCCATCTTCCGGCGGGGGCGGGTGGAGTGCCTGGTGAACCCCACCCTGGGCCGCGAGCAGGAGATGGCCGTGGTCCCCACGGACGCCCCCAGGAAGGTCATGGTGATCGGCGGCGGTCCGGGCGGCCTGGACGTGGCCTGGGTGGCGGCCAAGCGGGGCCACGAGGTCCATCTCTACGAGCGGCAGCGCACACTGGGAGGCCAGCTCCTGCTCGGTGCGGTCACCAGCTACAAACGGGAGCTGCTCACCCTGATCGAGTACCAGAAGAAGCAGATCGAAAAGCACGGGGTCCGGTGCCACCTGGGCGTCAACGTGACCCCCGGGCTCATCGCCGAGGTCCGGCCCGACGTGGTGGTGCTTGCCACCGGCTCCGTCCCCAACCCCCCGCCCATCCCCGGCATCGACGGCGCCATCGTCCGCACCGTGGGTGAGGTGCTGGAGAACGCTTCACCCCGGGGGAACGTCCCCTCCGTGGTGATCGGTGGCGGATCCACCGGGTGCGAGGTGGCCCTTTACCTCGCAGAGGCCGGGTGTCCCGTCACCATCGTGGAGAAGCTCATGCGCATCGGGGCCCGGATCGAGTCCGTGACCCGCAAGCTGATCCTGGAGAGGCTCGAGGAGCACGGGGTGGGCCTGATGACGGGGGCCGAGGTGCTGGCCATCCAGGACAACGGGGTTCTGGTGCAGAACCGGGACTCGGGCGAGCATTTCGTCGACGCCGGGCAGGTGGTGGTGGTCACGGGGATGAGGCCGGAGAACGGCCTCCACGAGAAAGTTCGCGAGCTGGGGATCCCCGTCTACCAAGTCGGGGACTGCCTCGAGCCCCGAAGCGCCAAGGCGGCGATCTACGAGGGCGCCGTGATCGGGCGGACCATCTAGCGGGACTTGAAGCGCTTCTTGATCTTCTTGATCATCTCCTCGGCGCTCTGCTCGAGGAACAGGTCCAGGTCCTTTTTCCAGTCCGGCATGATGTTGATGCCCTGCTTCTTGAGAAGGCGGTTCTCCAGAATGCCGTTGGGGGGCCTCACGGCCTTGGCTTGTCCCGCTCGGCCCTTGGCGGGCTCCAGGTTGGCCTTGACGTTGAGCTTGTCCAGGACGGCCTGCGCAAAATCCAGAAGGCTGCAGTGTCCTTCCGATGTGGCGTGAAAGGTCCCGTGGACGTCCTCCTGGAGCATCTCCCGAATCTGGTAGGCCAGCCGGTAGGTCCAGGTGGGCGAGCCGAACTGACCGGCGTCCACCCGAATGGTCTGCTTCTTTCTTCCCCCTTTCAGGGCCCTGGAGAGGATGTCCGTGATGAAGTTCTTTCCATGGGCCCCGTAAAGCCACCCGGTCCGGATGATGGCGTAGTGGGGGGCGTTCTCCCGCACGGCCGTCTCGCTGTACACCTTGCTGCGGCCGTACTCGTTCAGGGGATCCACCGTGTCGTCCTCGAAGTAGGGCTGGGGAACGGGCTTGGCGCCGTTGTACACGCAGTAGGTCGAGATGTGCACCAGCCGGGCGTCGAACCTGGCGCATCCCTGTGCGAGGTTCCTCGGTCCTTCCACGTTGATCTTCCGCACCAGGAACTCATCCTTTTCGCATGCCTCGATGTCCCTCAACGCGGCGCAGTTGACCACGGCGTCGGGGGTGAGCTCCTGCATGGTCTCGATGACGTGGTCCCAGCTGATGATGTCGAGCGTCTTTTGATCGGGGGCCAGCACCTCGTGCTCGCGCTCGAGGGCCAGCTTGCAGTCGGTGCCGAGCATTCCGGTGCCGCCCAGGAGTAGGATTTTCATGTCCGGAAGGGCCCCTCCTTTGCAAGGTTGAACGGAAATGCCGTACCCTGTCGAAACGCCGCAGGTGGATATCGGGGCTTCGGGTCTTTGCATCTCCATCGAGGTTGAACTCTCGCAGCGCCGAGAGCGAAAAAAAGCACAAACTCTAGTATAATCACTCAGGAACCATATGCAAACGTTTCGAGCCCTTTTGGGGAGCGAGGCCGCAAATTTGACGGGTTCTCAAAAACCCGCTCACCCGCCGCTGGAAACGTTATAACCTATTGGTCAAGATAGGGATGAGCCACGACCTCGAGGGCGACCGGGAGGCCGCCCTCGACCTTTACGAGTGCGACCGTTCCATGGAGAACGGCGCAGGAGGCCAGTTCCTTGCAGAAAAGCATCTCGAGCAGCCGATTCAACAGGACGATCCGTTTCTGGCCTATTGAGCTCCTCGCCTGCCTGCTGCTGTGCGGCGTCCTCGCGGGATGCGCCCAGGTGGCCGTACGGGGCTCGTCCTCGCTGGTCCCTCACTTCACCGGGGCCCTCTTCTCCGAGTGCGACCCGGTGCTCGCCCGGAACTCCCTCCCCTCGAGCCTCAAGATGCTGGAGGGGCTCCTCCGGGCCGACCCGGGAAACCCGCGGCTCCTGGAGGCCCTCTCCATGGGCTACACCGGGTATGCGGTGCTCTTTCTGGAGGACGAGGCCCCGGAAAGAGCCGAAAGACTCCTTCGACGGGCCCTGGGCTACGGCCTGGATGCGCTCGGCGATCGCGGTCGGGCCGTGGAGGCGGCCTCCATGGACCCGGACGCCCTTTCCCGGGCCCTCCAGGCCATGCGGGCCGAAGACGCCGAGCGTCTCTTCTGGGCCGGCCTCGCCTGGAGCGGCTGGGTCCGTCTCAACCTGGACGACCCCGAGGCCCTGGCCCAGCTCAATGCGGCCAAGGCCTGCCTTCGCCGCGTGATCGAGCTGGACGGGACCACCTTCTACGGCATGCCCTACGCGGCCCTGGGAAGCGTCCTTTCCGCGGTCCCTCCCATGCTCGGCGGGGACCCGGAGGAGGCGCGGGCGCTCTTTGAAAAGGCAATCGCCGGAAATCACGGACGGTTTCTCCTGGCCAAGCTCTACTTTGCGCGGTACTATGCAGTCCGGGTCCAGGATCGCGCGCTGTTCGTGCGATTGCTGGACGAGATCGAGCAGACGGACCCCGACCTGCTCGGGGAGGTCTGCCTCCTCAACGCAGCGGCCCGGTTCCAGGCTCGGGGGCTGCGCGGGCAGCTGGATGACCTCTTTCTCTAGGAGCGCACAGTGAACCTTTCCCCTCGATTCCGCATCGCCCTCCTCTTCCCGGTCCTCTTTCTCCTGGTCGCGCCGGCCCCGGGCCCGGCGGCGGACCGGGCCGAGTTCGCCATCAAGTTCGCCGCCCTGGCGCCGGACGGCTCCACCTGGATGAAGGCCATGCGCGCCCTCGACCGGACCCTCCGGGAGAAGAGCGGAGGCCGACTCGGATTTCGCTTCTACCCGGGCGGCATCGCCGGCGACGAGCTGGACGTGCTTCGCAAGATTCGCATCGGGCAGATCCACGCCACCGCATTCAGCGGGGTGGGCCTGACCCAGATCCTGCCCGAGGTGCGGGTGCTGGACCTGCCCTTCCTCTTTCGCGACCTGGACGAGGTGGACCGGGTGCACGACACCCTCCGGGATCACTTCGCCCGGGGGTTCCGGGACAAGGGCTTCGAGCTCCTCGACTGGGCCGAGGTGGGCGATGTGCACCTCTACAGCAAGCAGTCCATCGACCGCCTCGCCGACCTGGCCCGGCGCAAGGTCTGGACCTGGTCCGGGGACCCCGTCTCCATGGAGACCTTCACGGCCATGGGCGCGAGCCCCATCCCGCTGGCCGCCACGGACGTGACCACCTCTCTCTCCACCGGAATGATCGACACGGTGTACGGTCCTCCCCTCGCGGCCCTGGCCCTCCAGTGGCACGCCTACACCAGCCACATGACCTCCTACCCCATCACCCACGCCACCGGGGCCATTCTCATCTCCCGGCGGTTCCACGGCCGCCTCCCGGAGGAGCTGGCCGGCCTCCTGAAGATCGAGCTCGAGGAGGCCACGGAGGAGCTCACCTATGCCCTGCGGGTGCAGAGCAACCAGGCCCTGGAGGTCCTCGAGAAGAAGAGCGGCCTCAGACCCACACCCGCGCCGACCGAAGAGGAGAAGCAGGCGTTCGATGCGGTGCACCGGGAGGTGGCCGACCGGCTGACCGGCCGGCTCTACCCGCAGGAGACACTGGATCGGGTCTATCGCATCCTCGGACGGACGCCCTGAGTCGAACCGGATGATCAAGACCTTGCATTTCATGCGAGCCCTGGACCGGGGGCTGGCGCGCTGGGAAAAACGGGCGGTGGTGCTCTTCCTCTCGGCCATGGTCTTCTTCACCCTGGCCCAGGTCCTCCTCCGCGCCCTGGCCGCCTGCGCGGGCCTGGCCTGGGCCAATACGCTCCTCGCCCGCATCGCCTGGACCGATCCACTGGCCCGGGCGCTCATGCTCTGGCTCACCTTTCTGGGCGCCTCCCTCATCGCCCGCAAGAACCGGCACATCCGCATCGACGTCGTCTCGGCGGTGCTGCCGGAAAAATGGATGTCCCTGCGCGAGTCCGTGCTCGCATTCGCCACGGCGCTCATCTGCT
The DNA here is from genome assembly GCA_964454455.1 of uncultured Desulfobacterales bacterium. Taxonomy (GTDB): domain Bacteria; phylum Desulfobacterota; class DSM-4660; order Desulfatiglandales; family HGW-15; genus JAIPEI01. The sequence continues at coordinate 44,617 of CAYVVQ010000007.1, forward strand.
GCATCATGTGTGCGGCCGCGGTTGCCATGGTGCGCATGGAACGGCAGTTCGGAGGCGCCCTCTTCCTCGGCGTGCCCACCTGGGCGGTGCAGGTCATCATCCCCCTGGGATTCCTCCTCCTGGCCTTCCGCTTCCTCCTGATCGCCCTGGAGCCTTTCCAGCCCGGGACCGGGGGGTGAGCCCGTGATCGCCGCTCTGGCCGCCCTCATCATCCTCCTCATCCTGTTCGGCATGCCCGTGTTCGCCGGGATCACGGCCGCGGCCATGCTCGGCCTCTACTCGAGCGGGGTGGACCTCTCGGCCGTGGCCATCGAGATGTTCCGCCTGGCCAACGCCCCGGTGCTCCTGGCCATCCCCCTGTTCACCTTTGCGGGCTACCTCCTGAGCGAGGGCGGAACCTCCAGGCGGCTGGTCCGGTTCTCCCGATCGCTCCTCGGCTGGCTCCCCGGCGGCCTGGGCGTGGTGGCCCTGGTCTCCTGCGCCTTTTTCACGGCCATCACCGGCGCCACCGGGGTCACCATCATCGCACTGGGCGGGCTCCTCCTGCCCGCACTCATGTCCGAGCGTTACACCGAGCGCTTCTCCCTGGGGCTCATGACCACCTCGGGGAGTCTGGGGCTTCACTTTCCCCCCAGCCTCCCCCTGATCCTCTTCGGCTTCGTCTCAGGCGCCTCCATCGAGACGCTGTTCGCGGCCGGCGTCATCCCTGGGGGGATCATGGTGGGCATCCTCTGCCTCTTCTCCGTTTTCATGGGCCGCAAGTGGAGACTGGAGAGCCCCGGGTTCTCCTTTTCCGAGTTCGCGGCCGCCATCCGCGAGGCCGCCTGGGAGCTCCCCATCCCGTTTCTGATCCTGGCAGCCATCTACACGGGATTCTCCACCGCCACCGAGACAGCCGCCCTCACCGTGGGCTACGTCCTCTTTATCAAGGTGATCGTCTACCGGGAGATCCGCCCCTTCTCCGATCTCCCCCGCATCATGGTGGAGAGCATGGAAATGGTGGGCGGCATCCTGATCATCCTGGGCGGCGCCCTGGGCTTCACCAACTACCTGGTGGATGCCTTCGTGCCCATGAAGATTCTGGCCTACATGGAGGGCACCATCGAGACCCGCCTGGGCTTCCTCCTGGTCCTGAACGGCTTCTTGATCCTCGTGGGGTGCATGATGGACATCTTCAGCGCCATCCTCATCGTGGTGCCCCTGGTCATGCCCCTGGCGCAGAAGTACGGCGTGGACCCGGTCCACCTGGGGGTGGTGTTCCTGGCCAACCTGGCCATCGGCTACAACACGCCGCCCGTGGGACTCAACCTCTTCATCGCGAGCTCCCGCTTCGACAGGCCCATCGTCACCCTGTACCGCGCCACCCTTCCCTTTCTGCTCCTCCTCCTGGCCTCCCTCCTCCTCATCACCTACTGGCCGGACCTGAGCCTCTTCCTCCCCCGGCAGCTGGGGCTGAGATAGGCCCGGCTCCTGATTGGCGCGCCGGCCTGCGCGGCGGGCGCAAAACCCTTGCATTCCCCCGGGACAGTTGTTATGGAAATCATGCCGCGAGGCGATCGGTGATTCCGGATTCATTCGGCAAAATTGAGGAGATACGTCACCATGCCCACCATCGAGGATATCAAGCGGCGGCTGAGCGACGCGACCACCACCAAGGTGTTCTTCGTGGACCTGAACGGCCGGGTGATGAGCCTGCCCATCAACCCGGAGAAGATCGAGCGGTTCCTGGAAACGGGCCTCGGGTTCGACGGCAGCTCCATCGCCGGGTACGCATCGGTGGAGAGCAGCGACAGGATCCTGATACCCGATCCGGAGAGCTTTCGGCTGGTGCCCTTCCAGGACGAACGGCTGGGGTTCTTCATCGGCCACATCTTCAACGAGCAGGGCGAGCGCTCCAGAACCGACCCGCGAGCCGTCCTCGAGAAGGTGGTGGCCCAGGCCGAGTCCGAGTTCAACGCCCGGTTCACCGTGGGGCCGGAGCACGAGTTCTTTCTCCTGAACGGCGCCGACTGGTCGGACGGGATCCACACGGACAAGGCCGGCTACTTTCACCCCACGCCCCACGACCGGGGGGAGGCCGTCCGGAACGAGATCATCGCCATCCTCGCCGCGTGCGGCATCCGCTTCGAGAAGGCCCATCACGAGGTGACCCCGTCCCAGCACGAGATCAACCTGGAGGCCACGGATCCCCTCCAGGCTGCGGACCGAACGGTCCTGTTCAACCACGTGACCCAGCAGACCGCCGCGGCCCACGGGTTTCACGCCACCTTCATGCCCAAGCCCTTCGACGGGCAGAACAGGAGCGCCTTTCACATCCACCTCTCCATGCAGGACGCCCGGGGGAACAACCTGTTCTTCGACGAATCGGCCGAAGGCGGCCTGAGCCGAACCGCACGGAGCTTCATCGGCGGCATCCTCCAGCACGCCCGGGGCACCTCCCTCGTCATGGCCTCCACCCTCAACTCCTACAAGGCCTACGTGCTCGAGCGGGAGGCCCCGATCGTACGCACCTGGGGGTTCAGGAACCGGAGCTCCATGGTGCGCGTCCCCTACAGCCCGGACGCCCGGGGCGTCCGCCTCGAGCTCCGGAGCCCCGACCCCGCGGGGAACGTCTACCTCCAGCTGGCCACCTTCATCGCCATGGGGCTCGACGGCTTGAGAAACCGGACCGACCCCGGCAAGCCGGATTCCGGAAGCACTTACAACAAGAGGTTCCGTCCCAAGGTGTGGGACCGCCGCTTCCTGCCCAAGAGCCTCTACGAGGCCCTGGTGGAGGCGGAGCGAAGCCGCTTCCTCCCGGAGCTGCTGGGCGATCACGCATACCGGAGCTACATGACCCTCAAGACCAGGGACTGGGAGGAGCACCGCACCCACGTGACGCCGAGGGAGCACGCGAAGTACCTCTAGCAGAAAACGGACCCATCCTCCCGGGACCTGCCCCGGGCGGGAAAGGAGAGCACCCCCATGGAAGCATGGACGGAACAGGTCCAGAACGCGGTCAACACCCTGGACAAGCTCAAGGAGTACATCAACGTCTCCCCGGATGAGGAGAGGGCGATCACCACCCTTCACACCAAGTGGGGGACCACGCCCTACTTCGCCTCCCTCATGGATCCGGACGATCCCGACTGCCCCATCCGCAAGCAGGTCATCCCCTCCATGAGGGAGACCGAGAACCGCTACGGCATCCCCGACTACCTCATCTGGAAGGAAAACCGCGCGGGCGACGAGAGGCGGCCCGACGCCATCGCCCGACAGTACCACGACCGGATCGCCTTCACCGTCACGGACGTCTGCGCCAACTACTGCCGCCACTGCTTCCGCAAGGAGCTCGTGGTGGACCGCGACCTGAAGCTTCGCATGGACGTGGACGAGGGCCTCCAGTGGATCGCCGAGCACGAGGAGATCCGGGACGTGCTGGTCACCGGCGGGGACCCGTTCATCCTGTCGGACGACAAGATCGAGTACGTGATCCGAAAGCTCCGGGAGATCCCGCACCTGGAGATGATCCGTTTCGGCACCCGCACGCCCATCGTGCTGCCCCATCGAATCACGGAAGGCCTCAAGGAGATCCTGAGCCCCTTCCATCGAGTTCCCATCTGGGTGAACACCCAGTGCAACCACCCCAAGGAGATCACCGACCTCACCGCGAAGGCGGTCTACGACCTTCTCACCTGCGGGGTGAATGTGGGCAATCAGGCCGTGCTCCTCAAGGGCATCAACGACGACGTGGAGACCTTCCGCGAGCTCCATCAGAAGCTCCTCCGGGTGCGTATCCGCCCCTACTACGTCTTCTACTGCGAGCCCGCGCCCGGCATCGACCACTTCCGCACGCCCGTGGAAAAGGGCGCGGAGCTGATCCGGGACGCCATCCGCGGCCACACCACGGGCCTGGCCCAGCCCATGTACGTGATCGCCACGAACATCGGCAAGGTCCCGCTCATGCCGGACTACTACATCGAAGGGGTAACGGAGAAAGAGTACCTGCTGGTGAACTACAAGGGCGAGAAGACCTCCATCCCGAACATCCCGGAGTAGGCTACCGGACCCGCTCCAGGCGCTCCAGGCACTGGCGGAGGATCTCCACGTTCTGCCGGAGCGCATCCCGGGAGACCCGGGCGGCCTCGTCCTCGATGATCCGCGTGAGCAGGGCCACGCTCCGCTGCAGGGGGGCCTTGATCTCGTCGATGCGCGGGTCGCGCTCCGGTTTTTCCTGGGGCATCGACTCGGCGGCCGCCAAAATGGACGATGCGAAGACGGCCGTGTCGTTGGTGTCGTCGTCCTCCTCGGCAGGGGCCGTATCCCCGGTCAGCTTCCGGATGAGGGCGGCCATGTCGCTGCTGACCATGCGGATGGGGTCGATGTGGTAGAGCTCCATGTCCTCCAGGACGCCCTCGGAGATGAGATCCTGGTAGAGCTCCTGAAGCTCCTGGATCAGATCGTTCTGCCGGGTGTCCTGCTCGGCCATGGGCCGCTCCCGCAACGGTTGGTGTGATCCACCATTCAAAGCCCCAGCCGAACCCCGAGCCGAGCCTTTGACGCCTTCATGGCGGGATGGTATCCTCGTCGCATGGGATTCACAACCAAATTCTGCACCGCCCAAGGATCCCAAAGATCGGAACCCCTCGAAGATGTTGAAACGTTTTTCGCCGAAGATGCTCTATACCCCAACGGCGAGAGAGTCGAAAGAACATGGAGGAGGACAACATGCCCATCTATGAGTACAAATGCGATGCATGTGGAGAAATGTTCGAGCAACTGGTCTTCGCGTCCGACAAGGATGAACCCGTCCCCTGCCCGTCCTGCGGCCGTCACAGGACGAAAAGGCAGCTGTCGTCCTTTTCCTGCGGATCCAGCTCCGAGGGCCTGGGAGCGGCCCTCTCCTCAGGATGCGGGTCTTCGGGCGGTTTCTCTTGAGCGGGTTGAGACCGCGGCCGTGCGCCGCCGAGGATAAATCAAAAATCATAACGCTCTCAGTTATTTGAGATAGATTTCTCAAGCGATGGATCACAACACCAGCGATGGCATCGAAGCAGGAAAAGGAGAAAGACATGGGTATCGGGTGGTTCCTGATCATCATTGCCGCCTGGGTTCTTCTGCAGGCGGTGATTCTGCCGAAGATGGGCATCTCCACTTGAATGCGACCAGGTTGTCAGGTGGACAACCGGGCCGGCACCCAACAGGTCAGTTCTCCGGGCGATTCAGAGAGGATCGAGCGCACGGAGGATGCAGAAACGAACTGAGCGGAAGGTCCATCACGATGGGATCTTGTACGCGCGGGAGGATCTCCGAACGACAACATCGAATGTCCTTGTGTACGATGCCGGGTCACGCTGGAGCATTGAGATGGTACGTTCGAATCGTATCGGGTCTGGGAAGGCCGTGAGGAACGGATTCCTCGGGTTTCTGATCGTCCTCCCTCTTTTCTGCTTGCAGTGCACGGCCACGCTCCCCAGGGAAGGCCCGCCCGGGACGGGCACCTACAGGATCAATCTGGATACCGCGGTGATGGGCGCGAAGCGCTACTACCTCCTGCACATACCCAGTCGCTCTGATCCGGGAAACAAGGCG
>CAYVVQ010000008.1:0-12542 GCA_964454455.1 uncultured Desulfobacterales bacterium
TTGGTGGGCCGTACAGGAATCGAACCTGTGACCAACGGATTAAAAGTCCGCTGCTCTACCTAACTGAGCTAACGGCCCAAGTCTTTCATCGTACCCATTCCGAGGAGAACCTGTCAAAGAAAAATGAGGGAGTCGCAAAAAGCCCTTAACCTTGAGATCTGCCCATGGATTTTCAACAGGTTATAGCGTTTCCCGCGGCGGGTGAGCGGGTTTTTGCGAACCCGTCAAAAATGGGCGGGTCAGCCGGAGGCCTTGGCCGATTTCAGGGATACCCGGGAGGGGCCTTCCCGCTCGAAGAGGTAGCGGCGGATCAGGTCGAGCTCCTCCTCGTTGGGCGGGTAGGGGTAGTTCCACTGGTGGACGTCGGGAAGGCAGTTGCCGAAGGGCCGGTTGCAGGCCACCTCGCCGTCCGGGCCGAGGCACCCCGTGGTCATGAAGGCGCGCCCCCGGCTGATGATCTCTTCGAGGGCCCTGGGGTGCACGCCGAAGCCCTGGATGCGACCCTTGACGTCGAAGGCCATGTCCCCGGCCCGGCTCAACCCCTCCTCGATCAGGTAACGGGCCAGCTGGATGCGCAGGTAGGAGGGCCAGGGCGGCTGGGGCCTGTCTGCGAGGCGGGATCCCTCCTCGGCGAAGAAGGAGAAGAGGTGGTTGACCACGCCCATGTGCCGGAGCCGATCCATGAGGCGGACCATCTCCTCCTCGGTCTCGCCCATTCCCACCATGAGGTGGGCGCCCACGTGGGGGGAGCCGAAGACCTCCAGGCCTTCCTCCAGGGCGGCCCAGTACCGCTCCCAGCGGTGGGGGCCGTTGACCCCGCGGCCGCGGTAGCGGTCGAAGAGCTCGGGCGTGGCCAGGTCGAGGGCAATGCCCAGCTTGTCCACACCCGCGTCCCTGAGGGCCTCGAAATCCTCCCTCGAGAGGATGGTGGGGCTGCACAGGATGGACAGGGGAAGATCGGTCTCCCGGCAGAGCCTTCGGGACATGGTCAGGGTGTCCCGGCGGCACTTGCCGTTGGTGATCATGGAGATGCAGGTCCGCTTCACGTAGCCGGGAGCCCCGTTGATCCCGTCGATCAGGGCGTCCATGGAGAAGACGGGCCAGTCCACGTGGATGAAGCTCTTCTCCTCGTAGGTCCCGGGGCGCTTCCTGGCCAGGCCGCAGTAGGCGCAGTTGGCCGCGCACCCCTCGGGGTAGTGGACCAGCAGGTTCACGCATCGGTTGACCGCGCCGCGGTACATGCGGCCGCGGACCAGGCCGAGGGAGATGGCCGATGCCTGGCTGATCTTGGCCGCGTCCGGGCTTCTCCGGGGGTCCTTGCTCACAGTCGCTCCTGGTTCGCCTTGGCCTCCAGCACGGCCCGGGTGAGGGTGGGCACGTCCAGGCCGTAGATCATGTCCTCCCTCCAGACCCTGGTGAGGTTCTCGGCGATGCGCTCCTCCCGGGCGCTGGTCCACTTGAGGGCCTTCTCCAGGCGGTTCACGTCCTCGGTGGTGGAAAAGAAGTCGCCGGTGATCACCACGTTCTCGATGGAGGCCCCGGCCAGGGCGAGGTAGATCTCCAGGAGCCCGCCCCGGGTCTTCACCCGGCTCACGCCCATGCGGGCCCGGGGGTGCTTGTGGGAGAAGATCCAGTCGCGCCGGGTGTAGCGGTTGTCGATGAACTCCTGAACGGTCTTCCGCTCCCAGACGTCCGGCTCGTCCTCCCGAAACCGGATGCCGAGGCCCCGCTCGAAGGCTTCTGCCACCGCGTCCACCACTTCCGGGGTTTTTACCGGTCGGCCGGCACCCGCCTCCACCGTGGTCATCCGCTGGCTGAAGCAGCTGTACCCCTTGTCGCTCAGCTTGACGAGCGGGGTGTTCATGATGTCCAGCATGAGGTCCACGTCGAAGTCCACGAGGAGGCTGGTGTGAAAGAGCAGGCTCTTGCCCGCCTCCGAGGCGGCGGAGAGCCCGGCGATCTTGCGGCCGGCCACCTCCAGGTCGTTTCGGGGCTGGAAGTAGGACTGGATGCCGAATCCCGACAGGGCGTCGCCCAGGACCCGGCTCATGGTGGTGAAGAGGCCGCCCACGCCCGCGCCCTCCAGGGTCGGGTGGCCCAGCTCGATGCCCAGGCCGAGGGAGACCACCCGCGGTCCCATGATCACGGTGCCGCCGCCGGTGCTCCGGCGGTTCACCTCGATCCCCCGCGCCCGGCACCGGTCCAGCTTCAGGGCCGCCTCGATGTCCTGGTACTTGCCGACGATGGCGGAAGGCACGAAGCTGTAGAGGTGCAGGATCGGGCACGAGCCGTTGAGGGCCACGGAACGGGGCAGGGTGTCGTCCACCGCCAGCCCCTCGGCCGTGCTCAGCGGCCGGGTCGTGTTCCGGAACAACCGCCAGGTCTCGGTCATGGGCCTATGCCTTGGCCTTCTCCTCTTCGGCCCGCTGGATCTCCTTCTCGATGAAGGCGGCCAGCTTGTCGCCCTGCATGAGGTTGCCGAGCTCCTCCTCCGGGTCCTCGGTCTCGATCACGAGGATCCAGCCCTTGCCGTAGGGATCCGTGTTGATCAGGCTCGTGTCGTCCTCCAGGTCCTCGTTGACCTCCACGATCTCACCGGAGACCGGGGCCACGAGCTTGCCGATCCACTTGCGGGACTGGATCTTGCCGCACACCTCGCCCTGGCTCACGTCGTCCTCTTCCTCGGGCAGGTCCACGAAGACGATGTCCCCGGCTTCCTGCTGGAAGAAGTCGTTCATCCCGACGGTGACCTTGTTGCCGTCCACGCGCGCCCAGCTGTGCTCCTCGTGGTAGTAGAGATCGTCCGGCATGTTGTATCCCTTGATGTCCGCCATGGCCTGCAACCTCCTTTCGGTTTGGTGTGACTGTTCCTTAACACGGATTGGATGGTCAGTTCAAGACTGTCCGAACCTGGCCCTGACGGCCCGGGCGTGGATGGGGAGCCCCTCGGCCTCGGCCAGGGTGACGATGGTCCTCTTCAGCCCCTCCAGCCCTTCCCGGCTCAGGTACTGGAAGGTGGGCTTCTTGAGGAAGTCGTCGACCGAGAGGCCCGAGAACATGCGGGCCGCCCGCCCCGTGGGCAGGACGTGGTTGGTGCCCGAGGCGTAGTCCCCGGCCGCCACCGGCGCAAAGGAGCCCAGGAAGATGGACCCCGCGTGCCGAACCCGGTTCAGGACGATGAACGGGTCCCGGGTGACGATCTGGAGGTGCTCGGGGGCGTACTCGTTGGCGAAGGCCACGGCCTGGTCCAGGTCGCGGGCCGTGAGGACCCGGCTGTGCGTGGCCACCGAGGCTTCGATGATCTCCCGCCGGGGGAGGGTGTCCGCGGCGCGGTTGATCCAGTCGCAGACCCGGGCGGCCAGCTCCGGAGACGTGGTCACCAGGACGGCGGCCGAGTCCGGGTCGTGCTCGGTCTGGCTCAGGAAGTCCAGGGCCAGGGGTTCCACCTCCCCGGTCTCGTCGGCGAGGATCAGGGACTCGCTCGGGCCGGCCGGCGAGTCGATGTCCACCTCGCCGTAGACGATCATCTTGGCGGCGGTCACGTAGCGGTTCCCCGGCCCCACGATCTTGTCCACCTTGGGAACGGTCTCGGTACCGTGGGCGAGCGCGGCGATCCCCCAGGGCCCGCCGATGCGGAACACCCGGTCGCAGCCGGCGATGTCCAGGGCGACCAGGGTGGCGGGGGAGACCCCGGAGCCCTCCCCGGGAGGGGTGGTGGCCACGACCTCCCCCACCCCGGCCGCGCGGGCGGGAAGCACGGTCATGAGCGTGGTGCTGGGGTAGGCGGCCCGGCCCCCGGGGATGTAGCACCCCACCCGGTCCATGGGCCGCGTGATGCGCCCGGCCAGGACGCCTTCGGCCACCTCCACGGACCACATCTCCCGCTCGAGCTGCGCCCGGTGGAATCGGGTGATGTTTCCTGCCGCGGCGTGAAGGGCCTCCACCAGGGTAGGGTCCACCCGGTCGTAGGCGGCGCGGATCTCCGCGCGGGTGACCTCCAGGGCGCCCGCCTCCAGGTCCTGCCCGATGCGCCGGTGACCTTCCACCACGGCCGCGTCGCCTCCGGTGCGGACTTCCTCCAAGATGCCGCGTACGTAGTCGTGCTCGGACGAGACGTCCTCCATGGATCTCCGGAGAAGCGCATCTTTCTCCTGCGGACTCAGCTCGTCGATGGCGATGGGGATTAGGTTCATGGGCTCTCTCTCCTCTGGCAGTAGTCGGTGAGGGCGTCGCGGGTGCTCGTGAAGGCGAGCTCTTCCCACGGGATTTCTTCGGGCCGGACCAGCCGGGCCTCGACGGTCTCGTCCCCGGCGACGGCGTCCCCGGAGAGGTGCTCGGCGATGTACACCACCACGACGACGGTCTCCCCGGGGTAGGAGTAGACGCCCAGGAGCTCCTTGATGCGGGCCCGGAGACCGCACTCCTCCCGGGTTTCGCGAAGGGCGGCGGCCTCGACCGTCTCCCCGCGGTCCACGAACCCGCCGGGCATCACCCAGTGCCCCTTCCGGGGCTGGATGCCGCGGCGCAGCAGCACGACCGCGTCGCCGACCTCGACGATCGCACAGGCCACCACCTTGGGGTCCAGGTAGAGCGGTGTCGCGCACGCCGTACAGACCAGACGGTCCGGCTCGCCCGGCTTCAGGTTCCGGGTCTCGAGCCCGCCGCCGCAGCAGGGACAGAAGAGGAGGGCGTCAGGATCCGTCATGGGGCGATCCGGGGGCGTTCTCCTCCGACTCCCTTTTCATTCGCGGGATGAACGAGGGCATGCTCCTGCACGGGGCCGTGAGCCAGACGAAGTCGGCGATCTCGCTCGGTATGGAGGTCTCGCCCGCGAGAGGATAGGGCAGGACGGTGGCCGCGGCCATCGGAACCCGGCTCAGCACCCGGTTGGGAATGCCGAACCGGTACTCGAGGTGGCCGTTCCCTGCAAAGGCGACCACCTTGCGGTGGTGCCTTCCCGCCTCCTCGAAGTACCGGGCGAGGCTTTCCGCCATGACCTCCTCGTAGACGCACTGGGCCTCGTAGAAGAACTGGAAGTTGGGAATGCCGGCCCGCCGGTGCATGAGGTAGGCCTCGCGCACGTACTCCCGGTGGGCGTCGTTGGTGAGGTCGATGCGACCGGGCAGCCGCATGCGCTCCTCCGGGGTAAGCCCCTCGAGGCCCGCCCGGGCCACCTTGCGGACGAGCTCGAGCGGCACGTTGAGGGCCAGGACGCGGCTCCCGTGCTCCCGGGCCAGAGCCAGCAGGGGGCGGTAGAAATGATAGGGAAACCCCCAGTTGGCATCCCAGTCCACCGCCTCGAGGAACTCCGACTCGGTCATCTCCCCGGCCGTGTACCGGTCCAGCACGGACTGCTGGGGCGTCCGGAAGAACTCCATGGCGACGTCCACGGGGCCGCAGCAGGCCATCAGGGCCTGGAGGATCTGGACCTGGATGAGGTGGTGCTCCGCGTTGTCGTGGACCTCACCCACGAACACCAGGTCGTTGGGGGCGAGGAGGTCCACGAAGGAGGGGAACTCCAGGGCGCGGGCCTGATGGAGGTCGACGATCTTCCCCGGGCCGTACCTTCCTTCCGCTCCGCGGATCTCGGCGAAAGGGACGGCGCGGGGTCGGGCGGGCGCGCAACCTGAGACCAGGGCGATTCCCAGCAGGAGGAGGAAGGGTGCGAATCGAAGGGACGGCTTCATGGCTCCAATCCGATCGGACGTACGATCATTCAAACGCAGAAGCCCCGCCCGGAGCGGGACCGCGCCTCGATGGGTGCACGGGACAATTCCCTTGACTGGTTTCTTACGTATCACTTACTCTGAGGCGGCGCAAGCCCGGAAAGGCGGACCGGTGGACCCGCACGCCGCGATCCTGGGAAGGAAAACAACGCCTTGAACCAAGCCTTGAACATCGACTGCCCGCTCCTCCACGTCATGAGAGACTACCCCAAGGAGGTGATCCTCCGGGACGGAAGCGGCGTGACCCTGCGACCCGTCACCTCGGACGACGGGCCCCTCCTGAATCGCATGCTGGGACGGCTGAGCGAGCAGGACCGCTGGTTTCTCGGGTTGGGCGGGGATGTCGCCGCCTTCGTGGAGAGCTGGGTCCGGTTCGCGGGGACCGAGCGCGTTTTCGCCATCGCCGCCGCGCTCGAGGGCGAGGTGATCGCCGTGGCCGCCCTGGTCCGCGAGCGGGCCGGATTCGAGGGCCACGTCGGGCAGATTCGGATCTCGGTGGTTCCCGACTACCGGGAGCGGCGACTGGGGACCTGGATGCTCCTGGATCTCATCAACGCGGCCATCTCCATGGGTCTCGAGCGGCTGGTCATGCGCCTGGTGGAAGGCCGGGACGACCTGATCATGCGCGGCGTGGAGAAGCTCGGGTTCGCCCGGGAGGCCGTGCTCGAAGCGTTCGTCAAGGACTTGGAAGGGAGCTTCCACAACCTGAGCCTGATGGTCAAACGCCTCCCGCTGGAGTGGGCCCCGGGGGATCCGCTCTGAGGCCCACCGCGGGCATGCCCTTCCCGCCATGAAACAGGTTCCCCTCACACACCAGGATCTGGATCCCGAATCGCTTCGAAGCCGACTGCCCGGCCAGCCCGGCGTCTACCTGTTCAAGGACGATGCCGGGAACGTTCTCTACGTGGGCAAGGCCAAGAACCTCAGGAAACGGGTGCTGAGCTACGTCAAGCCGTCGGCGGAGCCCCCCCGCAAGACCCGGCTCATGCTCCGCAAGGCCGGGAGCCTGGAGACCATCCTCACCGAGACCGAGAACGAGGCCTTCATCCTGGAGGACACGCTGATCAAGCGGCACATGCCCCGCTACAACGTGGTCCTCCGCGACGACAAGCGGTACCCTTGCCTCAGGCTCGATCTCCGACATCCCTACCCCCGGCTCCAGGTGGTTCGCCGCATTCGGAAGGACGGGGCGCTCTACTACGGGCCGTTCTCGTCGGCCGGGTCGGTGCGCGCCACGCTCAAGCTCATCGAGACCGTGCTGCCTCTTCGCAAGTGCCGGGGCAATCGACCCCCGAAACGTTCCCGCCCCTGCCTGAACCACCAGCTGGGGCGCTGCCTGGGGCCGTGCACCCAGGACGTCCCGCCCGAGCTCTACGCCGATCTCGTGGCCCAGGTCCGTCTCTTTCTGGAGGGCCGGAACCGGGAGCTCCTGGGCCGCCTTCGCGCCGACATGGACCGGGCGGCGGGGAACCTGGCGTTCGAGAAGGCGGCGCGCATCCGGGACCGGATTCGCGCCATGGAGCGGATCGTCGAGCGTCAGCACGTGGTGTCCGGGGCCATGGAGGACTGGGACGTCATCGGTCTGGCCCGGAGGGAGGACCTCTTCCAGCTGGTCAACCTCCACATCCGCAGGGGCGCGCTGGCCGAAAGCCTCAGCTTCCGGTTCCGGAACCGGGGCGGATCCGCCTCCGAGGTGATGGAGGCCTTTGTCAAGCAGCACTACGCCGAGGGCCCGCTCGTGCCCAGGGCCATCCTGGTGTCCCATCCCGTGGAGGACGTGGAGGCCATCCAGTCCTGGCTGTCGGACCGGGCCGGCCGGAAGGTCTCTCTTCTCCGGCCGCTCCGGGGGGAGAAGCGGCGGCTCGTGGGCATGGCCGAGAAGAACGCCGAGAGCCTTCTGGAGAGGCGGTCCGTCGAGGAGGCGGACCGGATGGACCAGGTCCGCGAGGCCCTCCTGATGCGACGGCGGCCCGAGCGCATCGAGGGCATGGACATCTCGAACGTCCACGGTGAGCTGGCCGTGGGGGCGGTGGCGGCCTTCCGGGAGGGTGAGCCGGACCGGGGGCGATACCGCAACTATCGGATCCGGGCGGTGAACGGGATCGACGACTACGCCATGATGGCGGAGATGACGGAGCGCAGGCTGGACAAGGGCGATCTCCCGGATCTACTCCTGGTGGACGGCGGCCGGGGACACCTGGCCGCGGTGGAACGGGTGGTGAATCGCCTGGACGCACCGGATCGGCCCGCGGTGGCGGCCATTGCCAAGCGGGACGAACGGCTCGGGGAACCGGCGGACAAGGTGTTCATTCCCGGACGCAAGAACCCCCTTTCGCTGGCCCCGGACCATCCCGTTCTCCTCCTGCTGATGCGCATAAGGGACGAGACCCACCGCCGAGCGGTCGGGTATCACCGCAGGCTCCGGGGCAAGGCCATGACCGTCTCTCTCCTCGATGCCGTCCCCGGAATCGGGCCCAAGAGAAGGCAGACCCTGCTCAACCGCTTCCAGGACATCGAGACCCTCGCCAAGGCCTCCCCCGAGGAGATCGCAGAGCTCCCGGGGATCAGCATGAAGACGGCCCGGCTGGTGTCGAACACCCTGAAAACACCCGAAAATGCCGTGTGAATAGAGGTTGACAGAACGGAAATCAATGTGATAGGGTACCTCCCACGTTCTGTACATTGACTTTCCAGGCGGTACCCTGCAGCAAGTCTGTCGCAGGTCCATCCCCGAACCCGAGCAAAGAGAGACGCCGTGGCCTTCAAGAAGATCACCATCATGTTCCTGTCCGAAGGGGCCAGGAAAGTACGGCAGATCAAGGTCCCCAAAGTCTTCATCACACTGCTCCTCCTCGCGGCTTTCTGCGGCGGCGGTTTCCTGACCTGGATGGTGCGGGACTACCGGCAGGTCAAAAGCGAGGTGCCCGAGCTCGCCCGCCTTCGCAGCGAGAACCGCCAGCAGCGCGTTCAGCTCCTGGCGCTTTCGCAGAAAATCGATCGGGTCGATGCGAAGATGCAGCAGCTGCGGGAGTTCGACCACAAGCTCAAGGTGATGGTGAACATGGAGGTAGGCGAGGAGGACGAACCCTTCCTCGGCATGGGCGGGTCCAGCACGTCCGCGTTCGACCCCGATCAGGCGGTGGAAAAGAGCCACAAGAACCTCGTTCGGCTCATGCACCAGTCCCTGGAGACCCTGGACGACGAGGTCGAGATCGGCACCCGTGAAAAGAAGGAGCTGCTCGAGTACCTGGAAAACCAGAAGGTCATGCTTCGGTCTACGCCCTCGATATGGCCCACCAAGGGTTGGGTCAGCTCGGGCTTCGGCCAGAGGGTCTCGCCCTTCACCAACCAGAAGGAGTTCCACCAGGGGCTCGACATCTGCACCCGCACGGAGACCCCCATCGTGGCGCCTGCGGACGGCGTGGTGGCCTCGGTCGGGTCCAACCACGGTTACGGCAAGATACTGACGCTCAAGCACGGGTACGGGCTGAAGAGCCGCTATGCGCACCTGCACCAGGCCCTCGTGAAAAAGGGCGAGCACGTCAAGCGGGGTCAGACCATCGCGCTCGTCGGAAGCACGGGGCGGACCACCGGCCCCCACCTCCACTACGAGGTGCACCTGAACGGCATGCCGGTGAACCCTCTGCGCTACATCCTCAACTAGCCCCGGTTCCCGCCGGAAACGGCCCTTCCGGCCGATCCTGTCAGCACCTCGTTTGCGGCCGGAATCAGACCCGGTCCAGTGTCTGGAAAAGGGTCACCCTCGCTCCTTTTTTCCTTCCTTTCTTTTTTCCGATCCTTGTTGTAATCTCATCTGTTTGCATTATGTTGTCAACAGGGGCTCCGGAAGGAGCACCCCGCGGTGCCGCCGTCGCGCGAAGGCCCGGACCGGAAAGGTCCGTTCCTTTCGGGTTTTCCGGCGAAAAACATCAAGGAGTGAAGACCACCCATGCTGGCGAAGATATTCAAGGGAATCGTTGGAAGCAAGAACGATCGGGAGCTGAAAAGGCTCAATCCTTACGTGGACCGGATCAACGGCCTCGAGCCGGAGATTCATGCCCTGCCGGATGACGCCCTGCGCGCCAGGACGGACGCGTTCCGGGAGCGTCTGGAGAACGGGGAGACCCTGGAGGACGTCCTGCCCGAGGCCTTTGCCGTGGTCCGTGAGGCGTCGGTCCGGGTGCTGGGCATGCGTCACTTCGACGTCCAGCTCATCGGCGGCATCGTCCTCCACCAGGGGCGGATCGCGGAGATGAAGACCGGTGAGGGAAAGACCCTGGCCGCCACCCTGCCGCTCTACCTGAACGCCCTGACCGGCAACGGCGCACACCTGGTGACGGTGAACGACTACCTGGCCAGGCGCGACGCCGAGTGGATGGGCGGGATCTACAACTTTTTGGGCCTCAGCGTGGGGGTGATCGTGCACGGCATGGACGACCGGGAGAGGAAGGCCGCCTACGCCTGCGACATCACCTACGGGACGAACAACGAGTTCGGGTTCGACTTCCTCCGCGACAACATGAAGTTCGAGGCCTCGGACTGGGTCCAGCGGAAACACCACTACGCGATCGTGGACGAGGTGGACAGCATCCTGATCGACGAGGCCCGCACCCCGCTGATCATCAGCGGCCCCATGGAGCAGAGCGACAACGAGACCTTCGCGGAGGTCAAGCCGCTCGTGATCCGCTTGAAGGAGAAGCAGAACGCCGTCATCCGTAGCATCCTGAAAGAGGTGCAGGTGAAGCTCGGGGAGGACGAGCTCCCCGAGGACACCATCGAGAAGCTGGTCCAGGTCAAGCGGGGCGACCCGAAAAACCCCACGTTCCTGGACCTGGTGGCCAAGAACCCGGCGCTCAAGAAGCAGATCGACCGGACCGAGAGCATGCTGAGCTCGCAGAAGATGCTTCCCGACCTGGACCAGGAACTCTACTGCACCATCGACGAACGGGGCAACTCGGTGGATCTGACGGACAAGGGGATCCGGCTGCTGTCCGGGAGCGATCTGGGCGAGTTCGCCCTGCCGGACATGGACCAGGAGGGGCACGACATCCGGGAGGACGAAGGCCTGAGCGATGCGGAAAAGGCGGAACGGCTCCAGGAGCTGGAGCAGCGCTACATGCGCTCCTCCGAGTTGCTTCACGCCACACAGCAGCTCATCAAGGCCTACTGGCTCTTCGAGAAGGACGTTCAGTACGTGGTCAATGACGGCCAGATCGTCATCGTGGACGAGTTCACCGGCCGCATGATGCCGGGACGGCGCTGGAGCGACGGCCTGCACCAGGCCGTGGAGGCCAAGGAGGGAGTGAAGGTGGCCGGGGAAAACCAGACCCTGGCCTCGGTGACCTTCCAGAACTTCTTCCGCATGTACGACAAGCTGGCCGGCATGACCGGAACCGCCGACACGGAGGCGGCCGAGTTCAACAACATCTACGGCCTGGACGTGAACGTGATCCCCACGAACCAGCCCATGGTCCGCATCGACCACCCGGACGTGATCTACAAGACGGAGCGGGAGAAGTTCGTTGCGGTGGTGGAGGAGATCAAGGAGCTGTACGAGAAGGGACAGCCCGTGCTGGTGGGCACCATCTCCATCGAGAAGTCGGAGATGCTGAGCAAGATGCTCAAGCGCGCCGCCGTCCCCCACTCCGTCCTGAACGCCAAGCACCACGAGAAGGAGGCGGAGATCATCGTCCAGGCCGGCCAGCCCAAGACGGTGACCATCTCCACCAACATGGCCGGCCGGGGAACGGACATCGTGCTGGGCGAGGGGGTGACCGGGCTCGGCGGGCTCCACATCCTGGGAACGGAACGCCACGAGAGCCGCCGGATCGACAACCAGCTCCGGGGCCGTGCCGGGCGCCAGGGCGACCCGGGCTCCTCCCGCTTCTACCTGTCCCTCGAGGACGACCTGCTCCGCATCTTCGGCTCCGACCGGATCGCGTCGATCATGGAACGCTTCGGCATGGAGGAGGGCGAACCCATCGAGGCCGGCATGATCTCCAAGGCGATCGAGAACGCCCAGAAGAAGGTCGAGGCCCACAACTTCGACATCCGGAAGCACCTCCTCGAGTACGACGATGTGATGAACAAGCAGCGGGAGATCATCTACTCCCTCCGGAGAGACGTCCTCATGGGGGAGGGCCTCGAGGAGATCGTCCGGGACATGATGGAGGCGAAGATCGAGGACCTCCTGGTGCGCTTCACCGATCCCAAGACCCACCCCGAGGACTGGGACGTCCAGGGGTTGAAGGAGAACGCGTCCCGGCTGTTCGGCTTCGTCCCGAGGATCGGTCCCGAGGACCTCGGCGAGGAGGGGTTCAACGACCTCAAGCACCAGGACCTGGAGGAGATGCTCCGCAAGGGGGCGGAGGAGGCCCAGGAACGCCGGAAGGAGGAGTTCGGCGAGGATTTGGCCACGCTGCAGCGGATCGTGCTCCTCCAGATCATCGACGAGCAGTGGGTGGCCCACCTCCAGGACATGGATCACATGAAGGAGGGGATCGGCCTGAGGGGCTACGGGCAGATGGACCCCCTGAGGGAGTACAAGAAGGAGAGCTTCGCCCTGTTCGAGGAGCTCATGGGCCGGATCCGGGAAGAGACGCTGAGCACCCTGAGCCGATTCCAGGTCCTGAGGCGGAAACCCCCGGAGACGCCCCGCAGGAGGGAGCGTCCGATGCAGCTCAGCCACGGGGAGGGGGAAGGTCCGCCCGCCCAGGTCAAGCGGGAAGGGGAGAAGATCGGGCGAAACGCCCCTTGCCCCTGCGGCTCGGGCAAGAAGTACAAGAAGTGCTGCGGCGCCAGCGCTTAGGGGTGAGG
>CAYVVQ010000008.1:12642-33231 GCA_964454455.1 uncultured Desulfobacterales bacterium
CAAGGAGAAAGGGGCAAGGTCCGAGGGGCGGAGGCACAGGAGCCGGCGGCAGGCCCCGGGGCCGAGGGCCCATGAAGAAAGGCGAGAACATGGCGGGATTCGACTACAGCGTGCCCGGCTTTCGGGCGGCCGCCGCCGAGGCGGGGCTGAAGAAGCACGGAGGGCTGGACCTGGGGCTGATCGTCTCCGAGGGGCCGGCCAGGGCGGCCGGCGTGTTCACCACGAACCGGGTGAGGGCGGCGCCCGTGATCCTGTCCCAGGAGCACATCGTCGGCGGAGAGGCGCGGGCCGTGGTGGCGAACGCCGGTTGCGCCAACGCCTGCACCGGCGCCCCCGGGCTGGATGACGCCCGGAGGACGGCCGAGGCGGTGGGCGGGGCCCTCGGGGCACGGCCGGAGGAGGTGCTGGTGGCCTCCACCGGGGTGATCGGGGCGCGCCTGGACGTGGACAGGATCGGCCGGGCCCTTTCCGGGCTGGTGGCGGATCTCTCGGAGGAAGGCCTTCCGAGGGTGGCCGAGGCCGTCATGACCACGGACTCGTTTCCGAAGCTGAGCCGGTTCGACGGCTCCGCCGGAGGGCGGGCTTATCGGATCGTGGGGATCGCCAAGGGGGCGGGCATGATCATGCCGGACATGGCCACCATGCTCTCCTTCGTCCTGACCGACGCGGAGATCTCGTCCCTGGATTTGAAAAAGTCGGTGATCCGGGCGGCGGACGCCACATTCAACCGCATCACCGTGGACGGGGACACCAGCACGAACGACACGGTGTTCGCCCTGGCCGGCGGGAAGGCGGGCACCGGGGAGCTGGCCGGGGAGGATTTGGCCGGCTTCCGGGAGGGCCTCTGCCGCGTCATGGAGGAGCTGGCCGTGATGATCGTGCGGGACGGCGAGGGCGCCACCCGGGTGGTCCACGTGCTGGTTCGGGGCGCCCGGACCGCGGAGGAGGCCTCGCGGGCGGCGCGCACCGTGGCCAACTCGAACCTGGTCAAGACCGCCGTCTGCGGCAGGGATCCCAACTGGGGTCGGATCATGGCCGCCGTCGGCCGTTCCGGCGTGTCCATGGAAGAGGAGACCGTGGACATCCTCATCAACGAGGTGGAGATCGTGAAGGGGGGGCTGGGCAGGGGGGGCGAGGCGGAAAAGGCGGCGGCCGCCATCATGGCCGAGGAGGAGACGATTCACCTGACGGTGAACCTCCACCAGGGAGCCCACGAGGACCGCGTGACCACCTGCGACCTCACCCAGGAGTACGTCTCCATCAACGCGGACTATCGGACCTGAGCCCGCACGGCCCTCGCCGGCAAGAGCACGGGGATCTGGAAGCAAACAGAGACGTGAATCCCAAAGACCCGGGCGGGCGCTCGATGAACGAGAACATCTTTCGGGAGTACGACATTCGCGGCCGGGTGCCCGAGGAGCTGAACGCCGGGTCCGCCGGCCTGCTGGGCCGGGCCATGGGCACCTACTTCCGGGAGCACGGTGCAGAGCGAATCGCCGTCGGACGAGACTGCCGGCTCAGCTCCCCCGAGCTCTGCGAGAACCTGGCCGGCGGCTTGGCCTCCACGGGGCTGGAGGTCCTCGACCTGGGCGTGGTGCCGACGCCGCTCCTCTACCATGCCCTCTTTCGGCTGGAGGTGGACGGGGGCGTCGAGGTCACGGGAAGCCACAATCCGCCCCGGGACAACGGGTTCAAGCTCTGCCTGGGGAAGCGGACCCTGTTCGGCTCGGAGATCCGCCGCATCGGGGGGATCGCCGAATCGGGCCGGTTCGCCGAGGGGACCGGGCGCGTCGAAGCGGGCGACATCGTTCAGCCCTACCTCAACTACATGAAGGAGAACCTTCGCCCGGGTCCGGTGCGCCGCCGGGTGGTGCTGGACTGCGGGAACGGGGTCGCGGGTGTTGCGGCGCCGGAGGTCTTCCGCGCCATGGGCGTGGAGGTGGACGCGATCTTCTGCGAGCCGGACGGGCGGTTCCCCCATCACCACCCGGATCCCACGGTCCCCGACAACCTGCGGCAACTCGCCGCCGCGGTCCGGCGGGGGAAGGCCGACCTGGGGATCGGGTTCGACGGGGACGCCGACCGCATCGGGGCGGTGGACGACCGGGGAGAGGTGATCCCGGTTGACCGGCTCATGATCCTGTTCTCCCGCGACCTCTTGAAGCGGGTGCCGGGCGCCGGCATCATCGCCGACGTGAAGAGCTCCCAGGTCCTCTTCGACGACATCGAACGACACGGCGGCGTCCCCGTCATGTGGAAGGCGGGTCATTCCCTGATCAAGGACAAGATGCAGAGAGAAGGGGCCCTGCTGGCCGGGGAGCTGAGCGGTCACCTCTTCTTCGCCGAGCGTTACTTCGGTTACGACGACGGCATCTATGCGGGCGCCCGCCTGCTGGAGATCCTGACGAACACGGAAAGCCGGCTTCGAGACCTCCTGTCCGACGTTCCGCGACCGGCCGCCACGCCCGAGATCCGCATGGAGTGCGCGGACGACCGGAAGTTCGCCGTGGTGGAGACCCTGACCCGGCAGTTCAAGGAGGAAGGGCGATCGGTCATCGACGTGGACGGGGCACGCGTGCTTCTCGACGGCGGATGGGGGCTGGTACGGGCCTCCAACACGCAGCCCGCCCTGGTGATGCGTTTCGAGGCCCGGGACGAGGAGCGGCTCGACGAAATCCGGGAGCGGTTCACGAAACGCGTTCGCGAGGCCGTGGGCGAGGCGTCATGCGCCTGAGGCCGCCAAGGTTCAGGGCTTTTCACGACTCCATCATCATTCGGGCCATGAACAGGGCCATGAGCAGGGCGGCGGCGCCGAGGCCCAGAATCCATTTGAGCCAGCTGGCGTGTGGGGGGTGATACTTGGGAGGGGGTGTGGGTTTCGAGTCGAACTGAGCCAGCAGAAGGATCCGATCCCGGAAGAGGAACCCGGTCCGGGATCCGGGGTTCTGCTGGAGAAACGCCTGGTATCGGCGAGCCGCGAGATCCAGGCAGCGGGCCTCCTGGCAGTAGGCCAGAAAGGCCTCGTGCCTTGCCTCGTCTTCCGGCCGTGCTTCCACCTCCTGCCAGAGGGTTTCGGCGCGGGAGTCCTCGTCGCCTGTAGGACGGGATGCCCCGCGGACCCGAACGGTTCCGTTTTCCCAGAGGGCGAAGACGAGGCCGCACTTGGGACAGGACTCGCTTCGCCGGCGAACCTCCCGAAAGCATCTGGGGCACTGAAACGTGGCGGCTTCCGAGGCGCCCGTTCGGGTGTCGTGCGGTTCAGGGTTCACGAGTCGTCACGGAACTGGTTGTCGAGAAAAGGGAGGATCTCCTTTTTGAACTTGAGGGGCTTTTCGAAGTAAGGCCTCTTCCGGTTCACGAGCTCCTCGGCCACCTCCGGTTCCCAGACGAACGAGGTGAAGAAGACGTGGTTCCTGAAGCCGTACTGCTGCTCGAGGGTGTCTGCAAGGTCGAAACCGCTCTCGAAGCGGAGCTTGATGTCCGTCATGAGCAGGTCGATCTCGGTCTGGTGTGCTGCGTATGCGTCCAACGCCTTGGACACATCGTCGGCTGCGAACACCCGGTACCCGCTCCGAATGAGCCAGTCCGAGATCATAATGAGCACGGAGTCGTCGTCGTCGACGACGAGAATGCCTCGTTTTTTCATTGTGCCCCGTCCTGATCTTTTCGTAACGGCTCGGGGCGGGCATGCACAAGCTGCTTCGCCTCGAAGGTTCTCCCTGCGAACCCCTGCAGCAACCGTTTCGGGTCAAATGGTTCGGGTCCGGTGTAGAAGAGCATTCGAGCAAAAGATAGCACACGACGGATGCGGACGCAAATCCGATGGGATCGATGACAGCGTTTCCAGCGGCGGGTGAGCGGGTTTTTGCGAACCCGTCAATCCGCGATCCCGCCCGGAGCCGATCACCGGGAGATAGACATTGAAATGGCCATGCGATGTATATTACAAGGAAACGGGGTCGGCGGGGTCGCGGGGTCGAATGGTGCAGAAGGCGATCGGGATCTCCCGGCCGTTTCCGTGAAAGATTTTTTTCCTCGCCTCGACGTGGTGGCCCTCACTCATGCGCTTCAGGAAGGCCACGGTGGTCTTTCGAAGCTCCGCCACGATCAGGATGGTGCCCTGCGGCCGCAAGAGGGTCCGAAAGAGGCCGAGGAGCGGGGCGAAGTCGCACTCGCGGTAGACCATCTCCGAGCCGATGATCCAGTCGAACGGTCCCTGGAGTGCGGGGGCGTGCCAGTCCATCTTGCGGATCTCCGGGGTGGGGGCCGGACCCAAGTTGAGCCGGGCATTGGCCCGGGCGAACTCCAGGGCGTGATCGTCGTACTCGGTCATGGTCACGCGGTGTCCGAACGAGGCGGCGACAATGCCCACGAGACCCAGTCCGCAGCCGACCTCCAGGATGCGGCGGTCGGGATCCGGCTCGAGGCCGGCCATGTGATCGGCCAGCAGGATGGAGGACTCCCAGATCTTGGACCAGAGGGGAAATCCTTGCATCGGGTCCTCCGGCCGGATGAAGCGATCCAGGCTTTTGGCCAGCATGATCTCGAACCGCCTGCCTCGGATGACCAGCTCGGCCGTTCGAGGATCGTACTCGGTTCGAAACGCCTCCATGGACTGCAAGACGGACCTCCTTGGGGTTGCTCGAGTGACCGGTGCATCTGCCGCAGTCAGGGAACCACAAAAATCAGAGGAAATCAATAGGGCTCCTTCCAGCAGCATTCGGGAGGCCGCGAATCGAGGACGAGCAACCGTTAGGGCACAAGGGGCACGGCATGTGGGTCTCGCCCTCCCTGTACAGCGAGAAGCTTCACGCCAACGGGCAGATGGTTCAGCAGGGGGAGCGGAACATCCTGGAGACGTTTCTCCTCCTGGCCGAGCACGACAACCGGATCGAGATCCCGAGAGACGAGGCCGACCTGGACGGTCTCAACTTTGACGCGTTCGCAAAAACCCGCTCACGCGCCGCTGGGAACGATATAACCTGTTGAAATCTCGAGGGCAGATCTCAAGGCCTCGGGCTTTTTGCGATGCCATCAACTTTCTGCCGGACGCCGGCGTGGACATGAACTTCGTCAACCGCAAGGTGGTGGAGGGGCCGGCCTATGCCCACTACCTGGGCGGCGTGCCCAACATGACCCTGGAGGTGCCGCGAAGAAACGCGTACAACCTCGGACAGCTCTACTACATGATGGAGAAGTCGGTGGCGATCAGCGGATACCTTCTCGGCCACAACCCCTTCGTGCAGCCCGGCGTGGAGGCCTACAAGAAGGCCATGTTCGCCATGATCGGGAAACCCGGCTACGAGGACAGGGCGGCGAAGATGGAGAAAAACCTGAGCAAGATGGAAAGGATTCGCATTCATGCTTGATCGACCGATCATTCTGGCGACGAGGAACAAGGGAAAGATCAAGGAGTTCGAGGCCCTTCTCGCCGGCTTCGGCGTGGAGTTTCAGAGCCTCAACGACTTCGGGCCCGTCTCCGAGGTGGTGGAGGACGGGTCCACCTTCGAGGAGAACGCCTACAAGAAGGCCTCCCAGACCGCCCGGATGCTGGGCTTCCCCGCCCTGGCGGACGACTCGGGCCTGGTGGTCGAGGCCCTGGACGGGGCGCCGGGCGTCCGGTCGGCCCGATACGCGGGCGACGGCGTCTCGGACGACGAGAACAACCGGAGGCTCCTCGAGGCCATGGAGGGCCGGGACGACCGGCGGGCCGCGTTCGAATGCGTCATCAGCATTGCGGTGCCGCGGGGTCCGGCGCTCACCTACGAGGCGCGGTGCGAGGGGGAGATCGCCCGGAGGCCCGCCGGGACGAACGGGTTCGGGTATGACCCGATCTTCTTCTACCCGCCTCTGGGGAAGACCTTCGCGGAGCTCACGGCCGAGGAGAAGAACCGGATCAGCCACCGGGGCAAGGCCATGGCCGAGCTGGGGCGGGAGTTCGACAAGGTGCTGCTCTGGCTGGAGCAGCGGCTCCGCGAGGAACCGTTCTAGCCCTGTAACCTTTCCCGAAGGCCCGGCTCTATACCCGCAAGACACACGAAGGAACCGGTTCAGCGGGGCCCCGGCGGTAGGAGAAAGCGGGAGTGAATCGGGGCGGAACCGGAAAACCATTGACAATCTTTGTAAAATGTATACTTTCAGAGTATGAAACCTGCCGCACGGCAGAGACATCTCAAGGAGGAAAGCATGTTTCAGGTCACCGACAAGGCAGACGGCATGATCAAGGACTTCATCAAGGACAAGGGCGATATCCCGGGCATCCGGCTCTTCCTCGCACAGGGTGGTTGAGCGGGGCCCTCTCTGGGCATGGCTCTGGACGAGCCGAAAGACGACGATCAGGTGTTCGAGGTCAACGATCTCAGGTATGTGATCAATAAGGACCTCTTTGACCAGGTGAAGCCGATCAACGTGGATTTCGTGGAAACTGCAATGGGCTCGGGGTTTTCCATCCAGTCCAATCTGAATGCGGGCGGAGGCTGCGGCAGCAGCTGCAGCAGCTCCTGCAGCTGCTGATCCATTGACAGACGTTCTCGATATTTAGGGGACGTTTTTGCATAATTCGATAACTCCCGTGGAGTCGAAGGGGCGGTCTTCTCGAGAGTTATCGAATTATGCAAAAACGTCCCCTGTTGTTTTGAGGGGCGGGAGGCGGGCATGATACGGGACAACGTAAGAGGGATTCTCGACGAACTGCCCGAGGGGGTCGGGCTGGTCGCGGCGGCCAAGACGCGGAGCGCGGAGGAGATCCTCGAGGCCGTGGAGGCCGGTCTCCGAATGGTCGGGGAGAACTACCTCCAGGAGGCCGAGGACGCCTTCGAGTCGGTCGGGGACCGGGTGCAGTGGCACATGATCGGGCACCTCCAGCGGAACAAGGTCAAGAAGGCCGTGCGGATCTTCGACATGATCGAGACCGTGGACACCATGCGCCTGGCGCGGGAGATCGACAAGCAGTGCGCCAGGGCGGACAAGGTGATGCCGGTCCTGGTGGAGATCAACAGCGGCGAGGAGGAGCAGAAGGCGGGTGTTTTGCCCGACGATGCCGAAGGGCTCGTCCGGGAGATGGCGGGCCTGGAGCATGTGAAGGTCGTGGGTCTCATGACCATGGGGCCCTTCACGGGAGACCCGGAGGACGCCCGGCCCTACTTCCGGACGACACGCGAGATCTTCGACCGGCTTGCGGGGCTCGCCATCCCCGGCGTGGAGATGACCACCCTCTCCATGGGCATGTCCAACTCCTACCGGGTCGCGGTGGAGGAGGGGGCCACCCTGGTGCGCATCGGGACCCTGATCTTCGGCGAGCGGAGCTATGGTTGAGCCCGGCGGAGACCGTCATCGAACCGGACAGGCATTTTAGGCGGGCGTAGCGCGTGGGGCATGCAGCGAAGGAGATGCGGAGGCTCGTGGGCAAGGCGATCCACGAGCGGGGGATGCTCGAGCAGGGAGACCGGGTCCTGGCGGCGGTCTCCGGAGGCAAGGACAGCCTCTCCCTCTTGTGGCTCCTCCGGGAGCGGATCCGCCGGATCCCCATCGACTACGAGCTCACCGCCGTCCATGTGGACCCGGGGTTCGGCGCGGACTCGGGCTCCCGCATGGCGGCGTTTTTCGAGGAGCACGGTTTTGCCTACCGCATCGTCCGCGGGGAGTTCGGGCCTATGGCCCACAGCCCCGAGAACCTGGAAAACCCCTGCTTCCTCTGCTCGCGGCTTCGCCGGAAGGCGCTCTTCGAATCGGCCGAAGCGCTGGGCTGCAACAAGATCGCCTTCGGCCATCACAAGGACGACCTCATCGAGACCCTGTTCCTCAACCTGTTCTACGGGGGCTCCATCAGCACCATGGTCCCGGTGCAGCGGTTCTTCGACGGGAGGATCACGGCCATCCGGCCGCTCTACCGGGTGGAGGAGAAGGCGTTGGCACGGTTCGCCCAGGGGATGGGCTGGCCCGAGATCGACCTGGGATGCCCCACGGCCGGGAGCAGCAAGCGAAACGAGATCAAGGAGATGCTCGCCCGATTCTACCGCGGCAACCCCAAGATCAAGGGAAACATCTTTCACGCGCTGCAGAACGTGAGGGAGGACTACCTGCTGTAGCTCCCTGTTTCTCCAGCCTTTCTACCGCCCCTCCTCCAGCATCTCGAGCGCTTCCTTTTCCACGCGCTCCGCCGTGAGGCCGAATTTCTCGTAGAGCACCCCGGCCGGCGCGGAGGCGCCGAAGTGATCCAGGCCGATCACGCGGCCCCGGTCCCCGGTGAACCGGTGCCACCCCTGGGTGGCGCCGGGCTCCACGGCGATTCTCCGGTGCAGATCGGGGGGGAGGACCTCCTCGCGATAGGCCGGAGGCTGGTTCAGGAACAGCTCCCACGAGGGCATGCTGACCACGCGGACCTTTCTCCCGGCCTTCTCCAGGCGATCGGCCGCCTCCAGGACGATGTGCACCTCGGAGCCGGAGGCCATGAGGAGGATCTCCGGCGGCCCGCCGGCGGGGTCGCGCAGCACGTAGGCGCCGCGGTGGAGGCCCTCCGCAGGCGCGAACACGCTCCGGTCGAGGGTGGGGACGCCCTGCCGGGTCAGGCAGAGCAGGGTGGGGCCGTCCGCTCTCTTCAAGGCCGAGCGCCAGGCCTCGACGGTCTCGTTGGCGTCGCAGGGCCGGATCACGGTGAGCCCGGGAACGGCGCGGAGTCCGGCGAGCTGCTCGATGGGCTGGTGGGTGGGACCGTCCTCTCCCAGGCCGATGCTGTCGTGGGTCATGACGTAGATGACCCGGAGACCCATCATGGAGGCCAACCGTATGGGGGGGCGCATGTAGTCCGTGAAGATGAGGAAGGTCCCCCCGTAGGGGACGAGGCCGCCGTGGAGGGCCAGGCCGTTCAGGACGGCCCCCATTGCGTGCTCCCGCACCCCGAAGTGGATGTTGCGGCCGTGGTACTGCCCCTTCAGGAAGATCGGCTCGTTCTTGACCACGGTCTTGTTGGAGGGGGAGAGGTCCGAGGATCCCCCGATCAGGTTGGGAAGGAGGGGGGCGACGGCGTTCAGGATCCCGCCGGATGCGGCCCTGGTGGCCACCCCCTTGGCATCGGGCTCGAACGCCGGGAGGGCCTCGTCCAGGCCGGGGGGCAGCTCCCCGCGCATCCAGCGATCCCACTCCCCGGCCTCGTCCGGGAAGGCGTTTCGATACGCCTCCAGCCGGGACTCCCAGCCTGCGCTCCAGGCCCGCCCCCGTTCCACGGCCTGCCCGAAATGCTCGACGGCCTGCTCGGGCTTGTGGAAGGGCGGGGTCGGGGGCCATCCGAGGTTCTCCTTGGTGAGCCGGAGCTCCTCCTCGCCCAGGGGCTCCCCGTGCGCCGAGGACTGGTCCTGCTTGTGGGGGCTGCCGAATCCGATGTGCGTTCTGACGGCGATGAAGGACGGCCGGTCCGTCTCGTCGCGGGCCGCGCGAAGGGCCTGCTCCAGGGCCTCGACGTCGTTTCCGTCCTCGACCCGCTGGACGTGCCAGCCGTAGGCCCGGTAGCGGCCCTCCCGGTCCTCGGTGAAGGTGAGGTCGGTGCTGCCGTCGATGGTGATCCGGTTGTCGTCGTAGAGACAGACCAGCTTGCCCAGCCCGAGATGTCCGGCGAGCGAGGAGGCCTCCTGGGAAACCCCTTCCATGAGGTCCCCGTCCCCTGCGAGGACCCAGGTGTGATGGTCCACGATCTCGTGCCCGGGCCGGTTGAACCGTGCGGCGAGAAAGCGCTCGGCCATGGCCATGCCCACGGCGTTGCCCAGGCCCTGGCCCAGGGGGCCGGTGGTGGTCTCCACCCCGGGCGTGTGCCCGTACTCGGGGTGGCCCGGGGTCCGGCTCCCCCACTGCCGGAAGCTCGGAAGCTCATCCAGCGACAGGTCGTAACCGGTGAGATGGAGAAGGCTGTAGAGGAGCATGGACCCGTGACCTGCGGAGAGCACGAACCGATCGCGATCGGGCCAGTCGGGCCGGCCCGGGTCGTGCTTCAGAAAACGGGTCCAGAGGACATAGGCCGCGGCCGCCGCGCCCATGGGCAGGCCGGGGTGCCCCGAGTGGGCCCGTTCCACCCCTTCCGCGGAGAGCATGCGGATGGTGTTGATGCAGAGTGCGTCCAGTTCGGAAGTCATCAGCTCCTCCCCCTCTTCCCAATCATGCTGGAATCGAAAAAAGCCAGAAGCCTTGAGATCTGCCCTCGGCATTGCTATAGGTTATTCTGTATCCAGCGGCGGGTGAGCGGGTTTTTGCGAACCCGTCAATCCGTCAATCATTTCGTTTCGGTCTAAAATGACCGGGCGTACTCTATCGCATCCAGCCCGGGTGTCAAGGCGGTTTGGGGGCGGGACGGCCCGCCCCGAAAGGAGAGGGCCATGCGCCAGGAAGAGCGCACCGTGAAGCACCTCCGCAAGGTGCTCCTTCGAGTGGAACCGATCGGGGAGGACGGATCCCCGATCGGAAAAGACGGGTCCACGTCGATCGAGTTCGTGTTCGGGATCGGCAGCCAGGGGCTGTCCCCCCTGGAGATGGCGCTGGAGGGCTGCGAGGAGGGAGAGGAGCGGCACGTGGCCGTCCCGCCCGATGGAGTGGAGGCCCTGTTCGGCCACCTCGAACCGCCCCCCCTCGAGCTCCGCGGGGCAGGGGGGACCGCGCAGCAGCTCCGGGTCTTCGTGGAGGGCGCGGAGCCGGCCGGAGACCGGGAGGTCATTCGGGCCATGTCCGAGGCCTCCGAGTGCGGCTCGGACTGCTGCGGCCACTGAAGGGTCCCCGCGCGAAGGGGGACGGGGCGGAACCGGGGCGAAAAGTGCTCGCGCCGTCGTCACGGCAGGGGATCAGGCGTCCCCGTGCTGCTCCATGAGCTCCAGGATTCGGCGGACTTCCCCTTCCGGGGGCTCCTCCACGGGGGCGCGCGCCATCGGCTCCAGGACGCCCGCCCGCTCCAGGGCGTGGGCGATGCGTGCTGAAGGCTCACCCCGGTAGAGACCCCGAAGCGCTTCCAGGTAGCGGCCCTGGTCCCAGATCCCCCTCTGTTGGTCCGGGTAGACGGGTCCGTCGCCGCCCGTTCCGAGGGAGGAGGCCGTGACCCGCTCCCAGGCGGAAGGCGCCAGGTTGGCGCCGGCGGAGAGGACGCCGTGCCGGCTGGGATGGGCGAGAAACTGGGCCTCGTCCCCGTCGTACACGCGAAAGTCGCTCCGGAACCGCACGGCCTTCTGGTAGTTCCGCGCCCGGTCGAGGGTGCCTCGAAAGAACAGCCCGCACACACCCTCCACGTGGGCCGCCTCCTTGAGAACGGCGGTCCGGATGTTGGCCCGCTTCAGCGAGCGGGCGGCCCGCCTGACCCTTTCCGGATCGTTGAACAGGATGAGCGGCCTGGACGCGGAGGAGGCGAGATCCTCGCAGTGCCGGGGCAGGCCCCGGTTGCTGTGGTAGACCAGGGGCGTGTCCACCCAGAAGAGCGGTCCGTCGTACCCCCTGCCCTCGATTCCGCCCTCAAAGGCCTCGAGCATCGACGCGGTCTCCTCCGGGGTCTTCCCGGTGATCCAGGCCATGAGGGGGACGCGCCCCTCGACCCGGTCCATGGCGGAGAGGAGCAGCTCCAGGCGCTGCGACTGCCCCAGGCCGCATCCGCCTCCCGCATCCGGTCCGCAGAGGAGCACCCCCCGGACGTGGGTCAGCACCCGGTCCAGGAGCCGGTCGAGGCCCGCGCCGTCCACCGCACCGCTCGGCCCGATCGGCGTGACCAGGTCAGTGATCAGCCCCCTGGGGGACCTTGAATCCGCCATTGAGTCGAAACTCCTCTCTTCCCAGGAGATCGTGGAGGTGGACCACGCCGAGCACGCGCCTTCGCGGATCGAGGATGGCCAGGAGGGTGATGGAGAACATCTCCATCAGGGCCAGGGCCTCGGCGGCGGTCTGGGCCTCCTGCACGGTCTTCGGGGAGGGGGACATCAGGTCCTTCGCCTTGAGACCCCGCACGTCCAGCCCCCGCCCGAGGGCGCGCCGGAGGTCCCCGTCCGTGATGATGCCGGCCAGCCGCCGATCACCGTCCACCACCAGGGTGGCCCCGAGGTGCTTGGCGTTGATCTCCGCCACCAGCTCCGGAAATGGTGTTTCCAAGGGGACCGCGGGAATCCTGCCGTCCGTGATCATCACGTCCTTCACCCGGATGGAGAGGCGCTCCCCCAGGCTGCCGCCCGGGTGAAACTTGCGAAAGTCCTGCTGGTTGAACCGACGGCTGTGGATCAGCACCACCGCCAGGGCGTCGCCCATGGCCAGGGTCGCCGTGGTGCTCGCCGTGGGGGCGAGACCCATGGGGCAGGCCTCGCGCTCGACCCCGACGTCGATGACCACGTCGCTCTCCCGGGCCATGGCCGAGTCGAGCCCCCCGGTCATGGAGATGATCCGGGCCTTCATCTCCTTGAGGATGGGCAGCAGGGTGTTGATCTCGATCGTGTGGCCGCTGTTGGAGATGGCCACGACCACGTCGTCCCCCGTCACCATGCCCAGGTCGCCGTGGATCGCCTCGGCCGGGTGGAGGAACAGGGAGGGGGTGCCGGTGCTGTTGAGGGTGGCGGAGATCTTCCGGGCCACGAGGCCCGACTTGCCCATGCCCGTGAGGATGACCCTCCCCTTGGCCTCCAGGATCATCCGGACCGCGCGCTCGAACTCGGGCCCCACGCGCTCCACCAGGTCCAGGATGGCCTGGGCCTCGATCTTCAGGACTTCCTTGACTTGTTCGAGAACCATAGACGGCGTTACCGACTGCCCAAAGGCCGCTGATCGGCCCCTGTCCTGTTCGGAATGCAGGTCCCCGGCGGCGGAGCGGTTCGGCGAGGCCCTTCGGGACGACACCGTTTGACGGATTGACGGGTTCGCAAAAACCCGCTCACCCGCCGCGGGAAACGCCATAACCTATTGATATTTCAAGGGCAGATCCCAAGGTTTGGGGCTTTTTTCGACTCCATCAACGTTTCCTTATCACGAACCCGGGGGCATCACAAGGCCTAAGCAGGCCGCGCCGCCCTTCCTCTCCCCGCTCCGCTTGAAAACCCGCCGAATGGGTGCTACTACAGGTGGCAGTCGAGAGGCCCAGCCGGCCAGGAAGGAGAACGAACCCCATGAAGATCGAGGAGTTTCCCGAGGACATTCGCGAGGCCCTCATCCCCGAGCCGTCGGGGCGCATGCTCTACCGATGCCTCGGGTGCGGGGAGGAGTACGGGATAGACCGCCTGCTCTACACCTGTCCGGGATGCGGCAGTGTCCTCCTGCTCGAGAACCCGGGCTTCGATCGCGTCAAGGAGACGGACGGACGGCGGTGGCGCCGGATCCTCGACCACCGGAGGATGCTCAACATCCAGGCCCTCAAGGGGGTGTTCCGCTACTATGAGTTCATCGCCCCGGTGATCCCGCTGGACCGCGTGGTCTACCTGGGGGAGTGTCACACCCCGGTGGTGCGTGGAAACCGGCGTCTCAGGCAGGAGATCGGACGCGATTTCTACTTCAAGAACGACGGGTTGAACCCCAGCGCCTCCTTCAAGGACCGGGGCATGGCCTGCGCCTTGAGCTTTCTCAACCACTTCGCCAGGGAGCAGGGCGTCGACGACGTCCTGTCCATCTGCGCCTCCACGGGCGACACGTCGGCCGCGGCCGCCCTGTACGCGGCCTACCTCTCGGACCTGGTCAAGTCCGCCGTGCTGCTCCCCCAGGGAAAGGTGACCCCCCAGCAGCTGGGCCAGCCGCTGGGGAGCGGGGCCAGGGTCCTGGAGATCCCGGGGGTGTTCGACGACTGCATGAAGGTGGTGGAGAGCCTGGCGGACGACTACCACGTGGCCCTGCTCAACAGCAAGAACAGCTGGCGCATCCTCGGGCAGGAGACCTTCTCCTTCGAGATCGCCCAGGACTTCGACTACGAGGTGGGCGACAAGGCGGTGGTGCTGCCCATCGGGAACGCCGGCAACATCACGGCCGTCCTCGGGGGGTTCCTGAAGTTCCTGGACGCCGGGCTCATCACGGAGCTGCCCAAGGTGATCGGCGTGCAGTCCGAGCACGCGGACCCTGTGTTCCGCTACTACCTGGAGCAGGACCCCGGGAAGCGGTCCTTCGAGCCGGTCAACGTGCGTGCGAGCGTGGCCCAGGCGGCCATGATCGGAAACCCGGTCTCCATGCCCCGCGTGATCGAACGGGTGCGGCAGTACGACGAAGCCGCCGGGGAGCGCCGCGTCTTCGTCGTCCAGGTGAGCGAGCAGGAGATCATGGACGCCATGATCGTGGCCAACCGGAACGGGAACATCGCCTGCACCCAGGGCGGGGAGTCCATGGCGGGCTTTGCCCGGGCCGTGGACGAGGGCGTGGTTCGGGAGGAGGAGATCGGCATCCTGGACTCCACGGCGCACATGCTCAAGTTCCTGGGGTTTCAGGATCTCTACTTCGAGGACGCCTTCGATCCGGCCTTCGGGGTCACGCCCAGGCCCGAGCTGAAGAACGCGCCGGCCCTGGTGCGGCCGGCGGGCGTGCAGCGCTTTCCCGAGCCCGGCAGGCCCCTGGAAGGAGAGGACCTGCAACGGTTCGTGCGGGAGACCGCCCTGGAGGTCGCCGGGCTGCTGGGGCTGGAGAGGAAGGCATAGGGGACGGGATAGCATCATGGCCGCCGTCCGAGGCCTTGTGAGGCGCATCGAGGAGACGCAACGGGGGGCGAGGCCTTGCTGAGGTTCAGGATCATGGTGGTGGGGCGGACGCGCGCCTCCTTCCTGCGCGAGGGGGAGGCGTTCTACCTGGAGAGGCTGAAACGGTACGTGAAGACCGACTGGGCGGAGGTGAAGGCGGCGAGGACGACCAAGGCCCGGCCGGAGGAGGATGTGGTCCGGGAAGAGGGGAGCGCGCTCGCCAAACGGCTTCGTTCAGGGGAGATCCCGGTGGCCCTGGATCGCTCGGGCACCCAGTACGACTCCGAGGGGCTCGCCCGCTGGCTCGAAGACCTGTCCAGGCGTGCGGGCGGTCCGATCTGCTTCATGGTCGGCGGCCCCCTGGGCATGAGCCCGGAGCTGATCCGGCAGGCGGAGGCGGTCGTGAGCCTTTCCAGGCTCACGCTGACGCACGAGATGGTGCGCCTCGTCCTCCTGGAGCAGCTCTACCGGGCCTGCACCATCATGGCGGGAGAGAAGTACCACAAGTGATGTGGGACCGTCACGAGCCTTGACTGGCGGGTTTCTCC
This sequence comes from uncultured Desulfobacterales bacterium, assembly GCA_964454455.1. Taxonomy (GTDB): domain Bacteria; phylum Desulfobacterota; class DSM-4660; order Desulfatiglandales; family HGW-15; genus JAIPEI01. The sequence goes on from CAYVVQ010000008.1 coordinate 27,842, forward strand.
GGCTTTTCCGGCTTGGTGCCCGCCTCGAGGGCCATGGCGATCTTGTTCTTCAGCTCGGTCAGGTCGAACGACTTGATCACGTAGAAGTCCGCGGCAATGGACTTCATGTCTTCCTTGAAGGTGTCGTAGGCGGTGCACAGGACCACAGGCATGTCGTAGAACTTGTTCCGGATGTCCTGGAGAAGGTCCAGGCCGTTGTAGTCCACCATCTTGATATCGAGCACGATCAGGTCCGGCTTTTCTTCCTCGATCTTCTCCATGAGCCTGTATCCGCTGTCCGCGGTAATAACCTCGTAGCCGGCCTCGGTGAGCTCTTCCGAGTACAGGAACCGGATGTGTTCCTCGTCGTCAACGATCAGGATTTTGGCCATGATGCTCTCCCACGATCTTGAGTGCTTCCGATTGTCGTGCTTCGTGTCCCCACCGGCGAGGCTGGGCTGCCCGCCCGGGACGAATCGACATCCAAATCTCCTGAAAGGCTACCACAGTTCCGGAGACCAGGCAAACACTATCTCCAAACGGTCCGGGCGCTGAGGGGCTGGAAGCCCCTGCGATTCTTCGTGAATCGAGCACTCCTTCCGGCCGGAGCTTCTGGTTTTTTACGACTCCTTCATCATTCCGAGTAGTCGTGGAACCCCTTCCCGGACTTGCGGCCGAGCCATCCGGCCTCCACGTGCTTCACCAGCAGGGGGCAGGGACGGTACTTGCCGTCCCCCAGCCCTTCGTGGAGGACCCGCATGATGGCGAGGCAGGTGTCCAGGCCGATCAGGTCCGCCAGGGCGAGCGGTCCCATGGGCTGGTTGGTGCCGAGCTTCATGATCCGGTCGATGTCCTCCGCCTTGCCCACCCCTTCGAACAGGGCGTAGACCGCCTCGTTGATCATGGGCATGAGGATGCGGTTGGCCACGAAGCCGGGGTAGTCGTTGGCCGGCACCGGGGTCTTGCCGAGCTTCTCGGACAGGTCGTTGGTCAGCCGCAGGATGTCGTCGGAGGTGGCGAGCCCGGGGATGACCTCCACGAGCTTCATCACGGGGACCGGGTTCATGAAGTGCATCCCGATGACCTTGTCCGGGCGGTTCGTGGCCGCGGCGATCTTCGTGATGGAGATGGACGAGGTGTTGGTGGCGAGCACGACCCCTTCCCGGCAGCTCCGGTCCAGGTCCTGGAAGATCTGGAGCTTCAGGCTCTCGTTCTCCGTGGCGGCCTCCACCACGAAGTCGGCCTTGGCCATGTCCTCGATGGACGTGGTCCCCTCGATTCGCCCCAGGATCGCCTTCCGGTCCTCCTCGGCGAGCTTCCCCTTCTTGACGATCCGGGCCAGGCTCCCCTCGACGGCCCCGAAGCCGCGCTCCAGGAAAGCGTCCTTGATGTCGTTCATGACCACGGAGTATCCCGCGGCGGCGGCGACCTGGGCGATTCCCGAGCCCATCTGTCCCGCACCCACAACGCCGATTGTCTTGATGTCCATCTGCAGCAACCTCCTTCCGTGATGTTCCAAGCGGTTCAGCATCGACGGCTCCGCGAGAGCCCGCCCAGCCGCCGGCAATGTGGCTGTTCCTTCCCTGTCCGTCCGGTGCCCCAGGTATAGCCGGAAGCGACCGCGGGATCAATCAAAATGGGTCGCTACCTTCCGGAGCCGGAGCGGCCGAACACCTCCTTCAGCAGGTCGGTGACCCTGGCGGCGGGGTCCTGTCGAATGCTTCGTTCCTCCCGGGCGAGCATGTAGAAGAGGCCGTCCAGGGCCTCCCGGGTGACGTAGCCGTCCAGGTCCAGGTCGGCGAGCTGCCCCACGAAGGGAAGGGAGGTGATCCGCCCGGTGAGCTCCTGGTAGCGCCGCGTGACGTCGACCCGGGCCATGGCGCCGTGCACCTCGGGCCGGAACAGATCCTCGAGACGGCTCGAGGTCTTCTCCCGAAGATAGCTCGTGGCCGCGTCGTCCGGCCCTTCGAGGATGCCGCGGGCGTCCTCGATGCTCATGCCGCGCACCGCCTCCCAGAAAATCGACTGGGCCTGGGGCGCCGCGCGCTCGGCCGCCCGGTTCATGCTCTCGTGGAAGGCGTCCACCCGGGCGCCGTACCCCGCTCCCCGCACGATGCCCTCCACCTTCCCGAGGGTCTCCGGGAGGGGGATGCGGATGTCGGGGTTCCCCAGGTAGCCGTCGGTTTGCGACACCCTGGAGACGGCGTTCTTCACGCCCACCTCGAGGGCCTCCTTGAGCCCTCGAACGATCTTGTCCTCGGACAGGGCGCCCGGCTCCAGGGTCCTGCCGAGGCCCTTCAGGAAGTCGCCGATGCCGGCGCCGGCGGGAAAGGGCCGGGCCAGGGCCAGCAGGGCGATCAGGATGACCAGGGCTCTCGCTTGTGCTTTCATGGGACTCTCCTTTGTTTGGTTTTCGCGTCTCCGCCATGCTTGCCGGAAGGCATGGGCTCACTCCGCGAAGAGCAGCGGCAGGCTGTCCGACACCAGGAACCCCTGCGGGGTCGGCACCAGGCATGGCCCCGGGCGGGTGATCAGGCCGGAGCGCTCCAGCTCGCCGGCGATCCGGTCCGCCCCCGGGACGCCTTCGAGGAGGTCCGCGGCCACGCCCTCGCGGGTGCGGAACCCCAGCCAGAGGCGCTCCAGGATCTCCTGCTCCGGCGTGAGTCGTTCGCGCCCCTCGGCGGGGGGACGATGGCGCGCCAGCCGCGCGGTCCACCGGTCGAGGCAGGAGGGGTTCCACCAGCGGTCCGGGTGGAGAAAGGAGTGGGCGCCGGGTCCGAGACCCAGGTACGGGACCCGGCGCCAGTACTTGCGGTTGTGGCGCGACTCGTGGCCCGGCCGGGCGAAGTTGGAGATCTCGTAGTGGACGAACCCCCGATCCTGGAGCCGCCGCGAGGTGTCCAGGAAGAGGGCCGCGATCTCCCGTTCGGCCGGCATCTGCACCCTGCCCGACGCGACCCGCCGCCCGAGAGGCGTTTCGGGGGGGACCGTCAGCTCGTAGCAGGAAAGGTGCTGGGGCCCCTGCTCCAGGACGGCCGAAACGGTCCTCAGCCATGGGTCCGGCCCCTGGCCGGGAATGCCGTAGATCAGGTCCACGCTCACGCTCCGGAAGCCCGCCTCCAGGAGCCGGTCCAGGGCGCAGCGGGCCCGCACGGCCGAGTGCCTGCGGCCCAGGGTGCGGAGCGCCCCGTCGTCCAGCGACTGGATCCCCATGCTGACGCGGGTCACCCCCATGCCGGCGTAAGCCGACAGGCGATCGGGCTCCACGTCCTCGGGGTTGACCTCCAGGGTGACCTCGGTGCCGGGGAGGAAGCGGACGGTTCGACGCAGGCCCTGGATCAACCGCTCCAGGGTGTGCAGCTCCAGGAGGGAGGGGGTCCCGCCGCCCAGGTAGAGGGTGTCGAACGGGCCGAAACGGGGGCCGAGAAGAGCGGCCTCCCGCAGCAGGGCGTCGCTCCAGGCGGCGGTCCGGGCCGGATCGGTCACGGAGAAGAAGTCGCAGTAGGCGCACTTTCCGGAGCAGAAGGGGACGTGCACGTACATCCCCGCCGCCTCCTCCCGTGGGGACGGTCCGGGCCGGGTCCTGCCGGCTTCCGCTTTCCGGGTTTCCGGTTCAGTCATCTTCCGACTTGAGGGCCGCCACAAAGGCGCTCTGGGGGATCATCACGGATCCCACCATCTTCATGCGTTTCTTGCCCTTCTTCTGCTTTTCGAGGAGCTTGCGCTTTCGGGTGATGTCGCCGCCGTAGCACTTGGCCGTGACGTCCTTCCGAAAGGCGGTGATGGTGGAACGGGCGATGACCTTGCCGCCGATGGCCCCTTGAATGGGGATCTTGAACTGGTGCTTGGGGATCTCGGTTTTCAGCCGCTCGCACACGCGCAGGGCCCACTCCCGGGCCCGTTCCTCGTGGACGATGACCGACAGGGCGTCCACCTTCTCTTGGTTGACCAGGATGTCCAGCTTGACGAGCTGGCTCGGCCGGTAGTCCAGCATCTCGTAGTCGAGGGAGCCGTAGCCCTGGCTGACCGTCTTGAGCCGGTCGTAGAAGTCGTAGATCACCTCCACGAGGGGCATGTCCACGGTGAGCTCGACCCGCTCGGGCGAGGGGAAGGCGGTTCGTGGCTGCACGCCCCTCCGCTCCATGCAGAGCGACATCACCGCGCCGATGTGGCGCTCCGGCACGTAGATGTGGGCCCGGATGAAGGGCTCCTCCGCGCCTTCGATCTCCGTGGGGTCGGGGAACTCCTGGGGGTTGTCCACAACCACCGTCTCCCCGGACCTCAGGTGGACGCGGTACTGCACGCTCGGGGCGGTCAGCACCAGGAAGATGCCGTACTCCCGCTCGATCCGCTCCTGGACGATCTCCAGGTGCAGGAGCCCCAGGAACCCGCAGCGGAAGCCCTGCCCCAGGGCCGCGGAGGCGTCCTTTTGATAGGAGAGCGCGGCGTCGTTCAGGGTGTACTTCTCCAGCGCCTCCTTCAGGTCCTCGTACTCGTCCGAGGCGACCGGGTAGATCGACGAGAACACCATGGGCTTGACCTTGCGGAAGCCGGGGAGCGGCTTCTCCGCCGGGCGGTCGTCCGCGGTGATGGTGTCCCCGATGCGGGCGTTCGCGATGTCCTTGATCCCGGCGATGACGTACCCGACGTCCCCGGCCGACAGGGTCTCCTGGGGGTCGCGGCGGAGGCGGAAGTAGCCCACCTCCTCGACGCGGTAGCTCGCGTTGTTGGACATGAAACGCAGGGTATCCCCCTTCGCGAGCGATCCGTCCAGGATGCGGCAGCTCACGATCACGCCCCGAAAGGGGTCGTAGTGGGCGTCGAACACCAGGCCCGACAAGGGGCGGTCCGCCCGCCCGCTCGGGGGAGGGATCCTCCGGACCACCGTCTCGAGCACCTCCTCGACGCCGGTCCCCTCCTTGGCCGAGCAGAGCACGGCCTCCTCCGCATCCAGGCCGAGCTCCGTCTCGATCTGGGCCCGGACCCGGTCCACGTCCGCCGCGGGCAGGTCGATCTTGTTGATGACCGGGATGATCTCCAGGTCGTGGTCCAGCGCGAGGTAGACGTTGGCCACGGTCTGGGCCTCGACGCCCTGGGCGGCATCCACCAGCACGAGGACCCCGTCGCAGGAGGCCAGGGCGCGGGACACCTCGTAGGAGAAGTCCACGTGCCCGGGCGTGTCGATCAGGTTCAGGCGGTACGTCCGGCCGTCGCGGGCGGTGTAGGGGAGCGTGACGGTCTGGCTCTTGATGGTGATGCCCCGCTCCCGCTCGATGTCCATGGTGTCGAGCATCTGGTCCCGGAAATCCCGATCGGTCACCAGCCCGGCGTGCTGGATCAGCCGGTCCGCCAGGGTCGACTTCCCGTGATCGATGTGGGCGATGATGCTGAAGTTGCGAATGTGAATCATA
>CAYVVQ010000008.1:33331-39380 GCA_964454455.1 uncultured Desulfobacterales bacterium
TTTCTCGCAAAGCCGCCGGGAGCGCAAAGGGCAAAAGGGGCGGCTCAGTAGATGTCGAAGCGGGCGAGCCTCCCGTCCAGGCCCCCGTTCCGGAGCGGCCTCTTCCAGGCGGGCCGGAGGCCGATCGCCGAGACGAGCCCGGGGTCCCCGAAGTAGATGAACGCCGATGCGCCGTTGCACCGTTGTTTGAGAAAGTCCCCCAGCTCCCGGTGGAGCCGGGCGGCTTCCCCGGAAGATCCCATGCGCACCCCGTAGGGCGGGTTGCAGAGGATCACAGCGCCCTCGAGGGAGGTGAGCGCGCGAAAGTCCGACCGGGCCACCCGAACGGCGCCGCCGTGGGGGAGCCGCTCGAGATTCGCACGGGCCGCCCGGACCGCCTCGGAGGAGATGTCGCTTCCGGAGATCAGCCCCGGCGGCGGCGAACGCACCGCCCGATCCGCCGCGTCGCGAACGCGTCGCCAGGTGCCGGGGTCGTGGTCCGGCAGCCGTTCGAACCCGAATCGGCCCCTGAGCATCTGCGAAGGGATGCGTGCCCACGCCATGAGCGCCTCGCAGAGGAGCGTCCCGGACCCGCACAGGGGGTCTGCGAGGGGCCGGGAGCCGTCCCACCCGGAGAGCCGGACCACGGCGGCGGCCAGGGTCTCCTGCATGGGCGCGTCCACGCTTCGCACCCGATAGCCCCTCTTGTGGAGGGAACCGCCCGAGGCGTCCAGGTGAATCGTGGCCCAGTCGTTCTCGACGTGGAGGCCGATCCAGACGTCCGGGTCGTTGCGATCCACGTCCGGGCGCCTGCCCGATGCGTCCCGGACGGCGTCCACGATGGCATCCTTGAGCTTGAGGGCCGCGTACCGGGAGTGACGGATGCGGCTGTTGGCCACGGACGCGAACACGGCGAAGGTTCGATTCGCGCCGATGAGTTCGGGCCAGCCCGCCTCCCGCGCCCTCTTGTAGAGGTACTTCGGGGCATGGCAGCGAAATTCCAGAAGCGGGACGAGGACCCGGGCCGCGAGCCGTGTTCCGTAGGTGATCCGGTAAAGACCCTCCAGGTCCGTCTCGAAATGGATCCCGCTGTGCACCGGCCGGAGGGAGCCGGCCCCGAGGGAGACCAGCTCCTCCTCGGCCTCCCCGACCCATTCTTTGGGGACCTGGGCGAAAAACTTCCCGGCCTGTTGATACGCGTACACGGGCAACGGTCCCCCGGGCTTTCCCGCAACGTCACTCCGGGAGCGCTTCGACCCGGACCTCGAGGCCTCCCCGCGCGGTTCGCCTCAGCGCGACGCGAGCGCGGCGGCCGCTTTCCATGATCTCCTCGCTCTCCCGCCGCACCGCCGCCACGTCGGCGGTCTCCAGGAACGCCCGAAGGGTCTCGACCTCCTCCTCCAGCACCGCTGCGGGGGCGTCCTCAGCCAGCCTCCTCATCAGCGCGTCCACGCGCTTCCAGTAACGCTCACGCGCCAGGGTCTCCACGCACTGGCCCGGATGCGGCTCCAACATGACCGGTTCCCGTTCGTCCATCTGCTGCTCCAGGGGCTGGGGCGCCTTCCGTCCGGAGGGCACGGCCCGGGGTCGGCCGAAGGGGATTCCCTGCAATCCATCACCATACCCCTCCGCCTGGGCGGATTCAAGCCGAACCTGAATTTTCGGGTTTATTCTTGGGCGGATTCCTGGTAAGAATCCCCTGATGGGGTCGGAAAAGGCCCTGGGATCCCTCTGGACCCGCCTGCCGCCGGCGGGGCGCTTGGGAATTCACTGAAGAAAGGAGACCAGCCAGATGCCGTCCAAATCCAAGGAGGCCCGCCTGGAGCAGAAGACCCTGGTGGAGGCCCAGCTGAACGAGCGCTTGAAGCTTCTCACGGAGAAGGGGATGGAGCCCCAGGCCATCGCGAAGGACAACATGATTCAGAAGCTGCGGGCCGATCTACGCAAGGCGAACGAACGTCTCTCGGTCATCCGGGGGCGGGAGGAAAAGCTCGAGGAGATGGCGAGGGGCAGGCAGGAGAAGGCGAAGACGCCGAAGAAGGAAAAGGGAAAGAAGGAGCAAGCGGGCGGAGAGGAGCCCGAGATGAGCAAGCGGCAGATGAAGAAGCTGGAAAAGCAGAAGGAGAAGGAAAAGAAGAAGGGTGAGACCGGAGAGGGCTGATTCGGGGAAAGGAGCGGAGTCATGGAGGTGCAGGAGAGTCCTCTGAAGGACAAGGTCATTCTGGCCGTCGATGATGAGCCGGACGTGCTGGAGACCCTGGAAGAGGAGCTGGACATGTGCATCGTGCACAAGGCCGGCGACTACGACACGGCCTACCAGTACCTGGTCAGCTACACGTACGACATCGTGATCCTGGATATCATGGGGGTGAACGGCTTCGAGCTGCTGAAGATCTCCGTCTCCAAGGGCTTTCCCACGGTCATGCTCACGGCCCATGCCCTGTCGGCGGAGTCGCTGAAGACCTCCATCAAGCTGGGCGCGGTGTCGTTCCTGCCCAAGGAGAAGGTCTTTATGATCCGCTCGTTCCTGGAGGACGTGGTCCTCGAACGGGGGAAGCCGGTCTGGAAGAAGCTGTTCGACCGGCTCGGCGACTACTTCAACAAGCGGTTCGGGCCGGACTGGAAGGAAAAGGACGCGTTTTTCCAGCAGTTCGAGAAAGAGCTTCGACAGGACCAGCAGATGGAGTGATCGCGGAGAACGTCAGGGTTCGGCCTCCCGATCCTCGGCCCGGGCGAGCTCGGACTCGATCAGCTCCCGGAACGCTTCGGGCCGGGGCGTCCCGGGCCGGAGCCTGCCGTTTACGATGAAGGTGGGCGTCACCTCCACCCCCGCCTCCTCCGCCGCCTTCACGTCGGCCAGCACGTCCTCCCGGTGCCGGCCGCTCCGGAGGCAGCGCTCGAACCGATCCCCGTCCATGCCCATCTCCTCGGCGAGCGCCGCGAGCCTCTGCTCGTCCGGGTCCACCGGGGACAGGAACAGCATATCCTGGTACTCCCAGAACATCCCCTGATCCCGGGCGCATCGGGCGGCCTCGGCCAGGGTTCCGGCCCCCTCGTGGCGCTCGAGCGGGTAGTCCTTGAACACCCATCGAATCTTTCCCCGGTAGGCCTCCCGGACCTCCATGGCGATCTCGTGGGCCTTGCGACACGCCGGGCAGGCGTAGTCGGAGAACTCCACCACCGTGACCGGGGCGTTCTCGGGACCCTGGACCGGGCTGTCCCCGAGGGCGACCCGGGTGTGGGGGAGGGGGGGCTCCTCGAGCAGCAGCTCGACGCCGTACCGCTCCCGGAGGCCGTCCACGAAGCGGTTCAGGGCCTCGGCGTCCCGGCGCTCCTGCAGGTAGTCCCGAACCCTTTGAAGGAGCGCTTCTTCGGCTCCCTGCCAGGAGGACCGGAGGTCGGGGTTGTCCGACAGGAAGGACCGGACGTCGCCCGGTCCCACGGGGTCTGCGTCTTCCAAGGCCGAGGAGCGGACCTCCTCCTCGCTCTTTCCCAGCCTCCGGGCCTCCAGGAGAAGCAGGCGGTCGCGGATGATCCGGTCGAGCTCCTGCCTCTTCTGGACGTAGAGCTCCATGCGGGCGTCGTAGAGCTTCGAGGCCATGGCGCGCTCGAGCTCCTTCCCGGTGATCGGCTCCCCGGCCACGAGGGCGACGGCGTGCGGGGAGGGGGCGGCGTCCTCCGCCGGTGCGCGGAGCCTGTTTTCCAGGGTGAACGGGACCAGGGAGACGATCAGGAAGAGGAGGACGAGCGCCACGGATTCCCAGCCGCGCCGGGGAATGAATGTGAAGACGACCAGCGCGGCCATGACCACGAGGTTGAGGAGGCAGAAAGGGCAGAAGATGCGGTGTACGACCATGGCGTACACGAAGGTCAGCTCTACGCCGGCTCCGGCCATGACCAGGCGAAGCGCCCAGGCGCGGATGCGGAAAAGACAGGCCAGGAGGGCGAGGTAGTAGGCGACGCCCAGGACGGACACGGGAACGCCCAGGAGGGTGAAGGAGGCCGTATCCCGGCACCCCCCTCCGAAGAAACCGCAGAGCTCCGCCAGGGCGGGGATCCTCGGCTCGAGGAAGGAGAGGAGGGCCACGGCGAGCCCGGCCAGGGCCAGGGCGATTCGTGTCCGATGCTTTCCGTTGGTCCCGATCATGCGCGCCTTTCCCGGTGTGAGGGCCCGAAGCGCCGGTCAAGGGGCCGGGCCGATCCAACCCCATACCACAGAGTCGCGGGGGGTGCAATTCCCCCGGTCCGACGCTTTCCCGTTTTTCCTTGAAACGCTTTTACACGAAAAGTCTCTTTCAGGAGGGCGCAGTGCGCTCCGGGGAGGCATCCCCGGTGAGGTTGCCAAATGCGGTACGCTCCTGATACGATGCGTCGATCCGGGCGCCGAGCGGAGTGCCCGCCATGAAACCACGAACCCTGACGGCGTCGCAGAAGGCCTGGAAGCAGGGGAGCCGCCGCTTCGATTTCAGTCGGTCACGGCGTTCCCAACGGCTGAGCGGGGTTTTTGCGAAGCCGTCGACCATGAGAAGACCGCCGCGGCGGCAAGGGACGGCAGATGAGATCGAACGTCAAAACCCTGTTTCGCTGGCTCCCGCTCCTCCTGGCGCTCATGCTGGGAGCAGCGGCCTGTAACCACAGTACGGAAGCGAATTTCCCCCGGGTAGCCCCGAGCTTCACGTTGAAGGACCTGGGAGGCCGGGACGTCTCTCTCCACGAGTTCGGAGGCAAGGTCGTCCTGCTGGATTTCTGGGCCACCTGGTGCCCGCCCTGCAGGAAATCCATCCCCGAGCTGGTCAGTCTCCAGGACCGCTACGAGGACCAGGGCCTGGTGGTGATCGGGGTTTCGCTGGACGATCCCGCGAAGACCAGCGACCGACTCCTCCAGGGGTTCGTGGAAAAGAACCGCATGAACTACCCGATCCTCCGCGGAGGGGAGCGCGTGGTCCGGGACTACTTCGGGGACGAGCGGCTGGGGATCCCCACCATGTTCATCATCAACCGGGACGGGGAGATCGTGGATCGCCACGTCGGCTTTGTCCCGGGGGCCCTGGAAGAGGCCCTTCGCGGGATCCTCTGACCGGCCGCGGATGCTCGGATAACGTTCCGTACCCATTCTTGTTCTTCGGCTCGAATCGCCCACGGGTCCGCGCCTTGATCATCGACTGCCACGTCCACATCTTCCCGCCTTCGATCCGCGAGGCCAGGGACCGCTTCTTCGGGGCGGAGCCTGCCTTCGAGCTCCTGTACAAGGATCCGAGGTCCCGGATCGCCGGCCGGGAGGACCTGCTGCGGGACATGGACCGGTGCGGGGTGGATCGGGCCGTGGTCTTCGGCTTCCCCTGGGAGAGCGAGGACGTCTACAGGCGGCACAACGACTACATCATGGAGTCCGCATCCCGCCGCCCGGACCGCCTGATCGGTCTGGGCTGCTTCTCCCTCGCCTCGGCCCGGGCGGCCGTCGAGGCGGAACGCTGCCTTTCCAGCGGCATGGCCGGCATCGGGGAGCTGGCCGTTTACGGAAGCGGGTTCGACACGGAGGCCATCCCCGCCCTGCCGGAGGTCATGGCCGTCTGTGAGTCCCGCGGGGCGCCCCTCCTTCTCCACGCAAACGAGCCCGTGGGGCATTTCTACCCCGGAAAAACGCCCATGCGCCTCTCCGAGCTCTACGCCTTTCTCGAGGCCTACCCGAAAAACCGCGTCGTCCTGGCGCACTGGGGCGGCGGCCTCTTCTTCTACCGCCTGCTGAAGCGGGAGGTCCGCACGGTCCTCGAGAACGTCTGGTTCGACACGGCGGCCTCCCCGTTTCTCTACGAGCCGGCGATCTACCGGACGGCCGTGGAGATCGCCGGGGAGGACCGCATCCTCTTCGGCTCGGACTACCCGCTGATCCAGCCGGACCGCTACCTGCGGGAGCTTTCCGGGGCCGGGCTTTCCAGGGAGGCCCTGGAGAAGGTGACCGGAGGGAACGCGGAGACGCTGTTCACGCCGGCCCCACCCGGATCTCCCGCTCCCCCATGACCTCCTTGAGCCGAGCGGCGTCCCCGAGGACGCGACCGATGATGTTGACCGG
>CAYVVQ010000008.1:39480-49597 GCA_964454455.1 uncultured Desulfobacterales bacterium
CCCCTCATTCACTCATCCAGCATATCACAGGAACGGTGGAAATCCCAGGCGGGGTGGGGCGTTGTTGAACCATCGGCTCGCGGCTGGCATGCATATTGCTGCTCATCGGGGGGGCGGGGGGCGTCCGCCCCCGCATGAGCAGAGGTGTTCCGCCGTCGCCGGGCGCAAGCCCCTGGATGCGCTGAGAAACCCGGGGGTGAGGTGCGTGCGGCCTTTGACGCCGGACGACGCATTTTTGACAGGTAGGCCTGCGGGAGCCGGAGATGCCGGGAAAACCGAAAGAGGAGACCAAGGCCGACACCAACGGGTGGATAACCACCTACACCGACCTGTGCACGCTGCTGCTGACCTTTTTCGTGCTCCTCCTGAGCATCTCCACCATCGACGAACAGAACAGGCGCATCGCGCTCAACTCCCTGGTCGGGGCCTTCGGGTTCAAGCCCGGGGCCCATTCCATCATCGGGAGCCCCGACGGCATGAACATCACCCTGGGCACGGCCCCCATGAAACCCGAGGAGATCGTCTACGAGAAGCTCCAGAACGTGGTGCTCAAGAACGCCCTGGAGAAGGAAGTGACCGTCAAGAAGGAGGCGGACCGGGTGGTGCTCACCCTGGGAAACCGGGTGCTGTTCCAGGACGGCTCCAGCCGGATTCGGGAGCGGGGGAAAGCGTTTCTCAACGATCTGGCTCCGGTGCTGAAGGGGGACGAGCCTCGGCTCATCGAGCTCCGAGGGTACGCGGCCCACGCCGAGACCGTCTTCGCCGAGGATCCCGCTCGAGCGGCCGTGCTGCTGTCCACCCGCCGGGGCCTGGCCGTGTTCCGCCACTACACGGACGAGTCCGGTGTTCCCGCAAAAGAGCTCGTGGCCCACGGCTTCGGCCGGGACCCGTACCTGAACCGGGGTGAGCGCAACCGGGGAAAGCTGGACCGGCAGGTCCAGATCATCCTCGACTTCTCCGAGGAGGTTCCTTTCCGGATGAAGCGGCGCCCCGGGGACTCCATATTGGACTTCGAAGGATTCCTGTTCCGGTTTCCGGGAGACGCGGGTGGCTGATCGAAAGAGAAAAAGGGGCGGGGACGACGTGCAGGTCGGAAGAAGCGGGGCCTGGATGGTCACCTTTTCCGACCTGTCCACGCTCCTCCTGACCTTCTTCGTCCTCCTGCTCTCCATGTCGTCCATGGACCAGCGCAAGCTCAAGAGCCTGTTCAACAACTTCACGAGCAGCTGCGGCATCCTCCTCTTCAAGGAGTACGGCGACATCTACCAGCCCCGGGAGGTGCTGATCGAGGGCATCACGGCCAAGCTCAAGGACGCCCTGGTGGTCCGGAAGGCGGACGACCCGCCCGAGGACCTCTCCGCCGGCATGGAGGAGGAGCTGCTCGAGAGCGCCGGGGGCAAGCTCGAGATCGAGTACTTCAAGGACGGCTTCAAGATGGTGTTCGGGGACGGGCTCCTGTTCGACTCGGGCAGCGCCGAGGTCCGCGAGGCCATGGCCCCGGTCCTGAAGAAGGTGGCCCGCTTCATGAAGCACACGGACTACCAGGTCTACATCGACGGCCACACGGACGACATCCCCATGCGCGGTGGAGGGTTCGGCTCGAACGAGGAGCTGTCCCTGGCGCGGGCGGTCGCCGTCATGGAGCAGTTGCAGGAGACGCACGGGGCGGTGGAGTCGGACATCGCCCTCGCCGGCTACGGCGCCCTCAAGCCGGCGGCCGGCAACGAGACCGAGCAGGGTCGGGCCCGGAACCGCCGGGTGGAGATCATCTTCAAAAACAAGCAGTACTTCTAACCTTTCACCTGCCATACCGCCCCTCCCGTTTTCTGAGATACAGGCGGATGGGGATCCGGTCGAGGCCGAAGCGATCCCGCAGCTGGTTCACCAGGTAGCGCCGGTAGGAGACGTGCAGGAGGTCGGGCCGGTTCACGAACAGGACGAAGGTGGGCGGTCGGACCGCGGTCTGGGTGGCGTAGAGAAGCCTCACGCTCCTCGGTCCCGTCCTGGGCGGGGGCTTGCGTTCCAGGATCTCGGCCACGGCCCGGTTCACCTCCCCCGTGGGAACCCGGCGGCAGAAGGGGTCCCACAGGGACCGGACGGTGGGGAGCAACCGCTTCACCCGTTCGCCGGTCAGGGCGGAGATGCGCAGGGTCGGGGCGAACGAGACGAACCCCAGCTGCCGGTCGACGCCCTTGAGGAAAGCGCGCCTCTGCTCGTCATCCCGCCTGACCAGGTCCCACTTGTTCAAGGCCAGCACCAGGGCCCGACCCCGATCCAGGGCGTAGCCGCAGATGCGGGCGTCCTGCTCCGCCACCCCGGCGGCCGCGTCCAGCAGCACCACGGCCACGTGGCACCGGTCGAGGCTCTCGAGGGTCTTGATCATGCTGAACTTGTCGATCCGCTCCCGGACCCGGGACCTCCTCCGCAAGCCCGCCGTGTCGATCAGCGTGAACTCCGTTCCGTCGTAGGAAAAGGGCGTGTCCACCGAGTCCCGCGTGGTGCCGGGGAGGTCGCTGACCAGAAGCCGATCGAGCCCGAGCACCCGGTTGATGAGGGAGGACTTGCCCACGTTGGGACGTCCCACCACCGCGACGCGGATCCGGTCCGGTTCGGGCTCCTCGTCGACCGGGGGAGGGAGGGTCTCCACCAGGCGGTCCATGAGGGTGCGGAGACCGTACCCATGGGCGGCGGACAGGGGATGGACCTCGCTCGCGCCCAGCTCGTAGAACTCCAGGGCGCGCGACTCGTGCTCCGGCCCGTCGATCTTGTTCACCGCGAGGAGCACGGGCTTGCGGGTGCGGCGCAGGAGGCCTGCGATCTCCCGGTCCCCGGGAAGCACCCCCGCCCGGCCGTCCACCATGAACAGGACCGTGTCGGCCTCCTCGATCGCCTTGAGGACCTGCTCCCTGACCCCGGCCAGGAGGGGCTCGTCCTCCGCGGCCGCAAATCCCCCGGTGTCGACCAGACGGAGGGGAGCTCCCCCCCACCGGATCGAGGCGTAGAGGCGGTCCCGTGTCACCCCGGGCAGGTCGTCCACGAGGGCGTCCCGGGACCGGCTCAGGCGGTTGAACAGGGTGGACTTGCCCACGTTGGGGCGTCCCACAATGGCAACGACGGCGGTCATGGTCGATCGGTGATGGAGACGTGCCGGTCGCGAGAGGGACCGGCGGAAAGGAGGCCGCCTGCTCGTTGCCGGGTCGGGCGGGCGGCCTGGAGAACGCTCAGAGCAGCGGCTCGAGGGCCGGATGCTCGTGCGAGAGGAGCGAAGGCGAAACCAGGGAAGGCGAGGCCCCGGAACGGGATTCGATCAGGGTCCTGAGGTGTTTGAGCCGGATGGGCTTGGGCACCACCGTCTCGATGATCCTTTCGTCCAGGAGGCACTCGACCCGCCGATCGGCCGGATTGCCCGTGAGCACGATGATCCGGGCCTCGGGATCCAGCCCCCGAATTCGCCGGCACGCATCGAGTCCGTCCATGACGGGCATCTCGATGTCCATGAAGACGAGGTCCGGAAGAAACGCCTCATACCGCTCTACGGCTTCCTCCCCGTTCCTGGCGCAGACCACGTCCTCGTAGCCCATGAGTTGCAGGGCCTCCTGCAGGACATTGTTGACCTCTTCGTCATCGTCCACGAGTAGAATCCTGATCGATTCCGCCATGATCATCCTCGCCGTCAACCGCGGGGAACCTCGCCGCCGGTCCGATAAGCATCCTGTGCCGGTGCTTCCTGGGTCGGACGTGCCATTTTTGCATGCATCCCGCACATCCTCGAACATTTGCGGGATCATACAGGGGCCGGAGCGCGGATGTCAAGATATATTGTGTGCCCGTTGAAAAAATGGAACATATTGTGCTTTCTCAGGATTCGCACCGGGTTTTTGGCTTGACTGCACGGGGCGATCCCTTTATGTTCGGACCAGCGGAAAGGCGGCGCAGGGATCGAGGGCCGGAACGCCGTTCGGAGACGAGACCATGAACGACATTGCCACCCAGTACATCATCGTGACCGGCGGCGTGCTCTCCGGCCTCGGCAAGGGCATCGCCGCCGCATCCATCGGCCACCTCCTCTCCTCGCGACTCAAGATCATCCCCGTCAAGTGCGACGGGTACCTGAACGTGGATCCGGGGACCATGAACCCCTACGAGCACGGAGAGGTCTTCGTGCTGGACGACGGGGGCGAGGTGGACATGGACTTCGGCCACTACGAGCGCTTTGCCGGGGTCACCTGCAAGAGCCAGTGGAACCTCACCATGGGCAAGGTGTTCGACATGGTCCGCCAGAAGGAGCGCCGCGGGGACTACCTCGGAAAGACCGTTCAGTACATCCCCCACGTGACGGACACCATCAAGAATCACATCTTCGACATCGCCCGGGAGGAGGAGGCGGGCCTGGTGATCGTGGAGATCGGCGGCACCGTGGGGGACATCGAGAACGAGCTGTTCCTCGAGGCCATGCGGCAGATGCGGGAGGACGTCGGCCGGTCGAACATCGTCTACGTCCACCTGACCTACGTGCCCATCCCCTACGGCGTGAACGAGCAGAAGTCCAAGCCGACCCAGCAGAGCGTGAACCTGCTCAAGCAGCGGGGCATCTTCCCGGACATCATCATCGGGCGGTGCTCCACCTACCTGACGCGGGAGATCAAACGGAAGATCGCAAACTTCTGCGACGTGGTCCCCGAGGCGGTGATCACCGGGCTCGACGTGGAGGACATCTACGAGATCCCGCTGGTCTTCGAGGAGGAGGGCCTCTCGGCGATCCTCCACAAGAAGCTCAACATCTACAGCCCGCCCGTCCTGGGACGATGGCGCGAGTACATCGAGAACCTCCGCCGCCCGGACCGGGAGATCACCGTGGCCATGTGCGGCAAGTACACCAAGCTGGAGGACTCCTACGCCTCCATCATCGAGTCGTTCAACCACTGCGCCGCGCACCTGCGGTGCAAGATCAACCTCAAGTGGGTCGAGACCTCCGACCTGGAGAACCTGGAGGACCTGGAGCAGGTGGACGGGGTCGTGGTGCCCGGCGGGTTCGGCACCCGGGGCACCGAGGGGAAGATCCAGGTGATCCGGCTGGTGAGGGAGCGGGGCGTCCCCTTCCTGGGCCTCTGCCTGGGCCTGCAGCTGGCCGTGATCGAGTACGCGCGCCATCTCTGCGGCCTGGAGGCTGCGAACTCCACCGAGTTCGATCCGGGCACCCCCCACCCCGTCATCGACATCCTGCCGGAGCAGCGCGACATCGTGGACAAGGGCGGTACCATGCGGCTCGGCGCCTATCGCGCCCTGCTCGAGGAGAGCACCCGGGTCCGCGATCTCTACCAGGCGCCCGAGGCGTCCGAGCGGCACCGGCACCGCTACGAGGTGAACCCCGAATACCACGACCTGCTCCAGGAAAAGGGGATGATCTTCTCCGGCCTGTCCGAGGACGGACGGCTGGTGGAGTTCATCGAGCTGCCGGACCACCCCTTCTTTCTCGCCACCCAGGCCCACCCGGAGCTCAAGTCCCGGATGGAAATCCCCGCCCCCCTGTTTTTCGGCTTCGTCAAGGCCTGCCTGGAGCGGAAGTCGCATTCAGAGGACGTCCCTGCGTAAAAAAAGGGGACGTATTTGCGTAATTCGATAACTCGCCCGAGGGTCTCAACGGGTCGCTTCGTAAAAATCGTGCCACCACCCGCCTGATCGTTGAAGGAGTTATCGAATTACGCAAATACGTCCCCTGAAAGGAGCAGGGATGGAGAAGGTCTATCGCGTGGTGTTTCAGGGCCTGGTCGACCGGGAGCCCGCCTTTCGGGAGCGGATGGAGGCCTTGGGCGTGCCTTCGCAGATCGTGGCGCAGCTGTTGAGGAGCGCGCCGGTCGAGATGAAACGGGACCTGTCCCTGCGGGACGCGCGTGCCTATGCGGACGCCGTGCAGGATGCCGGGGGGAGGGTCAGCATTCAGGAGCACGGCCGGGTCGAGGAGGAACGGCGTCCCGGTCGCCACGGGATCCCGTCGCTGGGGGCGTTTGCCGAGTGCCCGGAGTGCGGCATGAAGCAGCTGCGCAGGGACCTTTGCGGGCGATGCGGGTGCCCGCTGGAAACCCCGAGAGACGGGAGCTGATGCCGTCCCGAAAGGCCGGGGGGCGAGGGACCTGGGCGTGTAATGATCGTGGATTGCAAGCCGTGCTTATAGGGAGGTTTCCATGACCGAGGTCGTCGACCTGGACAGGGCGAGGCACGAGGCGGCTGTCCGGCGCGGCTATCGCAACTGGCGAAGCCGTTTCCAGGAGGAGTTCGACGACGCCACCCGGGCCACGGACCTTTCCGACGCCACCCTTCGGCTTCTCTCCCAGGGGAGCGAGGAAGCGGCGTTCTACCTCTACGACCTGATCATGAGCGTGCTTCAGCTGGGCAGCGGCTTCGAGATTCGGGCGCTCTCTCCCGAGGACCGGCTGCGCGTGATGGACCGGTACCTGTTCGTGCTGGACCGGCTGCGGTTCGAGGTGATGCGCCGGCTCGGGTGGGTGGACGCCTTCCCCGGAGAGGACGAATCCCTCGTGGAGCTGGTGCGGCAGCACGACACCCTGGCCCCCGTCCTCCAGGCCGCCGTCCCCGAGCTGAGCCGGGACCACCCGGACTACGAGGTCTACCGAACGGTGAGCACGTTCGAGAAGGAGTCCTTCATTCGAAAGTTGATCCCGGCCGCCTTGGAAGCCTTCTCCGGCTGATCGACGACGCGCAGGACCCGGCCGTGCTCCCGAACCCGCCCCTCAAGCCTCGTAGCCTCACCGTCCTTCGTAGGGCGGGGTTTTCCATCCCGCCGAAAGAGGGCTTGCCGGACAGAGGAAACGAGACGGAACGACGCTCGCAGCCGCGGGAATCTCCCCCCCCGGATCGGAGATTCCGCTTGAAGCCCGGGGCCTTGTCCATTAGGATCGGCATATGGAAACCTACAAGAAGCGTCTGGCCCGGACCCTGGCCGAGACCGGGGCCCTGTTCTTCGACGAGGGCCTCGTCCTCAAGGACGGCCGCCCCACGCCCTACTTCGTCAACCTGGGGATGTTCCGCACCGGCGGGCTGGCCATGGAGCTGGGCGCCGTCTTTGCCGACATGATGATCCAGGAAGGCCTCGCGGACGGGACCGACATCGTGCTCGGCCCCAGCTACAAGGGAAGCGCCCTGGCGCTTTCGACGGCCATCGCCCTCTACCGGGACCACGGCAGGGACCTCCTGTTCGACTACGACCGCAAGGAGGCCAAGACCCACGGGGAGGGAAGCAAGGGCGGAAGCATCCTCGTCAACAAGACCCTGTTCGACGGCTGCCGGGTGTTCGTGGTGGACGACGTGGCCACCTCCATGGGCACCAAGGTGGAGCTCGTCGAGCGGGTGACGGAGGAGGCCCGGCGGCAAGGGACGACGATCTTCTGGCTCGGGGTGGGGATCGCCGTGGACCGGCAGCAGACCACGGCCGTCCACGACGGGGCGGGACGGCCCTTGCCGGGCCGGAAGGGCGAGAACGCCATTCAGGCCTTTACCGCGAGGACCGGGATCCCCGTGTACGCGGCGGCCGGGGTCCGGGAGATCGTGGACCACCTGTGTGAGAGCGAGACCCCGGTCCGGATCCGGGGCGAGCATCGAGCCATCGACCCGAAGACCAAGGCGGAGTTCGACGCCTACCTGGACACCTACGGCGTGGAGCCGGAAACGAGCTGAGCCGCCCCATTCGATTTCCCCATTTGACACCGGGCCCCGAGATGAACGCAAAGAAGGAAAAGAAGGAAAAGAAGGAAAAGCAGATGCCGGCCCACAAGGGCGGCGGCGCCAAAAAGGCACCGTCCGGCCGCACCTCGAAGGGCAAGGCGCCGGTCAAGGCACCGGCCAAGGCACCGGGCAAGACCCCGGCCAAGACCCCGGCCAAGACTCCGGAAAGACCCGAACCCGCCAAGTGGACGGGTATGGTGATCCGGCAGGCGATCCAGATGGCCAAGCGGGTCGAGGCGAACGCCGTGCTCTTCTACATGGACAGCACCAAGGACCTCGATCCCTTCTCCAAGCTCCAGAGCGACGCGCGGTTGATCCTCCTCACGAAGCGCAAGGAGTGCATCGAGAAGGCGGCGAAGCTCTCCATCACCGCGGTGCTGCTGCCCGACGTCCAGCTCACCCGGGTGGGCTACCTCAAGATCGGGTTTCTCACGGCCATCTCCAAGGGGCTGATCAAGAGCGGGGACGTGATCGTCTGCGTCGGCGGCGTGCCCGAGCAGGGGTTCCTCGACACCATCATGCTGGTGGAGGCCGGCCTGGAGTCCGAGCTCTTCGGGGGGGGCGAGGAGATCGCGTTTCCCTCGGGCATCCAGCCGGATGTCTTCGAGACCGTCCTCGACCTGGTGATCGAGCTGGCGAACGAGGGGCGGGAGGGCAAGCCCGTGGGGTCCATCTTCGTCCTGGGCGACCACGAGCGGGTGATGGAGCTCTCCTACCAGCTGGTGTTCAACCCGTTCCAGGGCCACCCCGAGGAGACCCTCCGGGTGCACAACACGGACGTCCAGGAGACCCTCAAGGAGTTCTCCTCCATCGACGGGGCCTTCGTGATCCGGGAGGACGGGGTGCTCCTGGCGGCCGGCCGGTACCTGAACGTGGGCTACCAGGGGGAGCCGCTCCCCCAGGGGCTGGGCGCCCGCCACGCGGCGGCGGCCGCCATCACCCAGGCCACGGACTCCCTCGGCCTGGTGATCTCGGAGTCCACCGGCAAGGTGACCATCTTCCGGGGCGGCCGCATCCTCAGCGAGATCGAAAAGGCCGCCTCCCACGGCTCGGGCCGGAGGGCGCTCGCCCTGGAGTAGACCCGGACCGCAAATTGGGGTTGCGTTTCCCGGGGGGATTGCGGTATAGATCGAAACGAGTCGGGACGTGGCTCAGTCTGGTAGAGCACCGCGTTCGGGACGCGGGGGTCGGAGGTTCAAATCCTCTCGTCCCGACCACTTTTCCCCGATCGACAAAAAACCCCTTTTCGGAACCGGACCGGGCCGATACCGAGAAGGGGTTTTTTTCGTCTTGTCCGAGCAAAGGGGGCTTCCGTGTACAGGAGTCAGCTGCAGTGGCAGCCGGTGATCATCATGCTCTGCCTGGCCACCCTGTGGGGCGCGAACATGGCGGCCATCAAGATCGCGTCCCGGGAGATGGCCCCGCTCTTCATGGCGGGCCTGCGCTCCCTGGTGGCGAGCTGTTGCCTCTATGCCTGGCTGCGGATCAAGGGGATCCCGCTGTTTCCCTCGCGGGCGGTCTTCCTGCACGGCGTGGTGACCGGGCTCCTGTTCGGGGCCGAGTTCGGGTGCGTCTATGCGGGCCTCCAGCACACCCTCGCCTCGAGGACCTACATCCTGCTTCACACGGCCCCCTTCTTCGTGGCCCTGGAGGCCCACCTCCTGCTCCAGGGGGACCGGCTCAGCCGGTGGAAGGTGGCCGGGCTCGTCCTGGCGTTCTCGGGCGTGGTCTCCCTCTTTGTCCGCGACATCGGCGCCTTCACCCTCGACACCCTGCCGGGGGATCTCCTGGCGCTCCTGGCCGGGTTCTTCTGGGCATCGACCACGGTCTACATCAAGCGGTTCCTCGCCCACCGGGCGGTGCCCCTGCAGACCCTGTTCTACCAGGTCCTCTTCTCCGCCCCCTTCCTCTTCCTCCTGAGCCTGGGCTTCGGGGAGACGCCGGTCACCGGGTTCTCCGCCCTGACCGCGGCGGCCGTGCTCTACCAGTGCGTCATCGTGGCCTTCCTCAGCTACCTGGTCTGGTTCCACCTGATCCACCGCTACCCGGTCAGCCTGCTCCACGGGTTCACCTTCATGACCCCGGTCATCGGCGTCTTCCTGAGCGGCGCGATCATCCTGGGCGAGCTGATCCAGCCGGGCCTCGTCCTGGCCCTGGTCCTGGTGAGCGCGGGCCTGATCGTGGTGAACCGCAGCCCCGGTGAAATCCCCGCCCGGGTCCCGCCGGAGTGATTCCCGCCGGCCCCCGCCCCGGACCAGGCGGCCTTCTTCTATCCTCGCTCCCTGCCCTCTCGGACGATGTCCACGATCTCGTCCGAGGTGACGTCCGTTTGAATCTTGATGGCGTCGTAAAAAGCCCGAAGCCTTGAGATCTGCCC
>CAYVVQ010000009.1:0-48657 GCA_964454455.1 uncultured Desulfobacterales bacterium
CCCCACCTACACCTACACCTAAACATACACTGCCCCACCGCCTTTTTGCTTGACACTCCAGGGGGTATTGTCTATAGTCCGCTCGCGGTACAGACTGGCGAGTGAGTGCAATTTCCGGAACCATATTCACAAGTTGACGCACTGTTTCCCCATGGCCCTCGAAGAGCTTCTTCTGAAAAAAAGAGACGCCGTCCAGTCCCGATGGCTGCAGGCGGTACTGGAAAGCTATCCCCCTGACTCCAGGCGCTTCTTCAAGAAGCAGAAGGACCAGTTCGCCAATCCGGTGGGGCACACCTTCTCGACCGAGCTGGAGAGCCTCCTCCGGGAGATCCTGGAGCCTTCGGACAGCGAGCGCCTCCGGGCCTCCCTTGACCGGATCGTTCGAATCCGCGCAGTCCAGGAGTTCGCGCCCTCCCAGAGCCTTTCCTTTCTCTTTCTGCTGAAGCCCATCGTACGGGAGGTCGTCGCGGACGCCGGCCGGGAGCAGGAGCTGGCGCGCGAGGTGGAGACCCTGGAGGCCCGGATCGACCAGGCCGTTCTCGTGGCGCTCGACGTCTATGTGTCCTGCAAGGAGAAGCTCTACATCCTCAGGGCCGATCAGATGAAGAATCAGGTCTCCGCCCTTCTTCGGAGGGCGGGGCTGATCAGCGAGGTCCCCTCATGGGATGCCGCTTCTGAAGAGGGCGGCGAGAACCATCCACTGAATTCAACGTGAAACGAGGTGGCAGTCAATGAACTTTGTGGTCAGCATCGTGTTTTCAGGTGCAGTGGTCACCCTGCTCGCCCTGATTCCCTGGGTGGGCGTCTGGGCGTTCGACCTGCGCGTCCTGTTCGGCATCGTGATCCCCTACGCGGCGGTGCTCGTCTTCTTCGTCGGGCTCGTCGGGAAGGTCATCGGGTGGGGAAGGTCGCCCGTGCCGTTCCGAATTCCCACGACGGCCGGTCAGCAGTGGTCCCTTCCCTGGATCAAGGCGAACCGGGTCGACAACCCGAAGGGAAACGGCGGTGTGGTGCTCCGGATGATCTTCGAGGTGCTCCTCTTTCGGTCACTCTTCCGGAACACCCGCATGGAGTTCCGCAACGGGCCGAGGATCACCTACGAGTTCGAGAAGTGGCTGTGGCTCTTCGCCCTGCTCTTCCACTACGCGTTCCTGGTGATCATCATCCGACACCTGCGGTTCTTCACCGAGCCGGTCCCCTTCTTTGTCACGCTCCTGGAGAAGCTGGACAGCTTCATGCAGATCGGCATCGCCCCGCTCACCGGGTTCCAGCTGCCCGCCCTCTTCCTGAGCGGCCTGGCGCTCCTCGCGGCGGTGGGCTTTCTCTTCCTGAGGCGCCTGCTCTCCGCCCAGGTCCGTCACATTTCCCTGGCCGGGGATTACTTCCCGCTGTTTTTGATCGGGGCCATCGGGTTCACCGGCATTCTGATGCGCTACCTGCTCAAGGTGGACATCGTGGCCGTCAAGGAGCTCACCATGGGCCTGGTGAGCTTCCACCCCATCATTCCGGGAGATGTCGGGGTCCTGTTCTACATTCACCTGTTCCTCGTGAGCGTCCTGTTTTTCTATTTTCCCTTCAGCAAGCTCGTCCACCTGGGAGGCGTCTTCCTGAGCCCCACGCGGAACCTGTCCAACAACAGCCGGGCCGTGCGGCACGTCAACCCCTGGAGCTACCCTGTCAAGACCCACACCTATGACGAGTACGAAGAGGAGTTCCGGGACAAGATGGTCGAGGCGGGGCTGCCGGTGGAGAAGGCACCCGAACAACCCGAAGGCGAAGCCTCCGAAGAAGAGACCGGAGAAAAGGAGTAGTCATGGCTGACCTTCCCAAACCCGAAGAGCTCACACAGATCGATCACTCCCCGTCCCTCCACAAGGGGTTGCTGGGATGGATGGACACCCCCGTCCAGATCCGCCCGGGCATCGCGCTCTATGCCGGCAAGCCGCAGAGCCTCGATTACGTGGGCATGCCCAATCCGCGGGAATGGAACCCGATGGACGAGGACTGGAAGCTGCCCGAGAACTGGAAGGAGATCATCCTGGACGGGCTGCGGGAGCGCCTCGACCGGTTCCGGTCCCTCAAGGTGTTCATGGACATCTGCGTCCGGTGCGGCGCCTGCGCGGACAAGTGCCACTTCTTCATCGGCGGCGGCGATCCCAAGAATATGCCGGTCCTGCGGGCGGAGCTCCTGCGCTCGGTCTACCGGAAGGAGTACACCACGGCCGGCAAGATCATGGGGAAGATCGCCGGGGCCCGGGAGCTGACCTACGACGTGCTGAAGGAGTGGTGGTACTACTTCTTCCAGTGCACGGAGTGCCGCCGTTGCAGCCTCTTCTGTCCCTACGGGATCGACACGGCCGAGGTCACCATCATCGGCCGAGAGCTCCTCAACCTGATCGGCCTCAACGTGGACTGGGTGGCCGCCCCGGTGGCCAACTGCTACCGCACGGGCAACCACCTCGGGATCCAGCCCCACGCCTACAAGGACATGATCGACTTCTTCTGCGAGGACCTCGAGGAGGTCACGGGCATCCGTCCGAACCCCAGCATAAACCGGAAGGGCGCGGAGATCCTCTTCATCACGCCCTCGGGCGACGTGTTCGCCGATCCCGGCACCTACACGGCCATGGGATACCTGATCCTCTTCCACTACCTGGAGAGCCTGGGCCTGGACATCACCTGGAGCACCTACGCGAGCGAGGGCGGGAACTTCGGCTTCTTCACCAGCCACGAGATGGCCAAGCGGCTCAATGCCAAGATGTACGCCGAAGCCGAACGGCTGGGCGCGAAATGGATCCTGGGGGGGGAGTGCGGCCACATGTGGCGGGTCATCCATCAGTACATGGACACGTTCAACGGCCCGCCGGATCACATGGAGGTCCCGGTCTCCCCCATCACGGGAACCAGGTTCGAGAACGCCGCGTCCACCAAGATGGTCCACATCACCGAGTTCACGGCCGACCTGATCAAGAACAACAAGCTCAAGCTGGACAAGAGCCGAAACGACAACCTGGTCGTGACCTACCACGACTCCTGCAACCCGGCCCGGGGAATGGGCCTCCTGGAAGAGCCCCGGTACGTCATCCGGAACGTCTGCAATCACTTCTACGAGATGCCCGAGAACACGATCCGGGAGCAGACCTTCTGCTGCGGGAGCGGGGCCGGCCTGAACGCGGGCGAGGACATGGAGCTCCGCATGCGCGGCGGGCTGCCGCGGGCGAACGCCGTCCGGCACGTCCATGAAAAGCACGGCGTCAACATGCTGGCCTGCGTCTGCGCCATCGACCGGGCGGCCTTTCCGGATCTCATGAAGTACTGGGTCCCGGAGGTGGATGTCACCGGAGTCCACGAAATGGTCGGCAACGCCCTAATCTTGGACGGGGAGCAGGAGCGGACCACGGATCTGCGCGGAGAACCGCTCCCCGGCATGGAGGAGGAAGAGGATGTATGACGGCGGCAAGATCATAACCGGGCTTGTGATCGGTCTGGCCCTCTTGTTGTTCCCGTTCTTCTACACGGCCGGAAAGGCGTCCAGGGCGCCGGAGCGCGAGCTCACGCCCAAGGCCAAGGAGGCGGGAAAGTGCATCGAGGACACGGCCTTCATGAAGACCGAGCACATGAAGATACTCGACGAGTGGCGGGACGAAGTCGTTCGCGATGCGGACCGGTACTACACGAGCGAGCTCACGGGCAAGGTCCATTACAAGAGCGTGCAGGCCACCTGCATGGATTGCCACTCGAACAAGACCAAGTTCTGCGACCGGTGCCACAACTACGCAAACGTGGACCCCTTTTGCTGGGATTGTCACATCGCACCGAAGGAGAGTGAGTGATGGGCGTCAACAGACGAGAGTTTTTGAAGATCGCCGGGCTCTCCACCCTGGCGGGCCTGGGGGGGACGACGGCTTTTGACCTGTTGGCCCCCGGGGAGCTGGATGCTCAGGAAGCCCCCCTCGGCGAGGCACAGAAGTGGGGCATGGTCGTGGACATGCACAAGATGGACGAGGCCCTGATGGAAAAGTGCATCGAGGCCTGCCACCGCTACCACAACGTCCCCAACATCGGGAACCCCAAGGATGAGGTCAAGTGGCTCTGGAAGGAGACCTATCATCACGCCTTTCCGGGCAGGGAGAACGAGTATCTGACCGAGGAGATCGAGGAGATGCCGTTCCTCCTGCTCTGCAACCAGTGCACCAACCCGCCCTGTGTGCGGGTCTGCCCGACCAAGGCCACCTTCAAGCGCGAGGACGGGGTCGTCATCATGGACATGCACCGCTGCATCGGCTGCAGGTTCTGCATGGCCGCCTGTCCGTTCGGAGCTCGGAGCTTCAACTGGGGGGACCCGCGGAAGGCTCCGGAGGCCCTGAACCCCGGCTTCCCCTGGAACCCGGACTACCCCACCCGCAGCATGGGTGTGGTGGAGAAGTGCAACTTCTGTGCGGAGCGCCTGGCCAAGGGTCAGTATCCCGCATGCGTGGAGGCGGTCGCCGAGGAAGTGGAGGGCGCCCTGGTGTTCGGGGACCTCGCGGATCCCGAATCGGAGCCCCGGGCGGTGCTTCGCGAGCAGTACACAATCCGGCGGAAACCCGAGCTTGGCACGGGACCGAACGTTTTCTACGTGATATGAGGTCGATATGCTAGAGAAGACAATTCGAGGAAGTCAGAGGTACTGGGGATGGTTGCTCTTTCTGCTCGTGCTCATGGGCATCGGGTTCGGCGCCTACCTCTACCAGTTCTTCGTAGGCCTGAAGATCACCGGGATGAGCCGTGACGTCTCCTGGGGGTTTTACATCGCCCAGCTGACCTACCTGGTGGGTGTGGCCGCCGGGGGGGTGATGGTGGTGCTGCCCTACTATCTCCACGACTACAAGGCATTCGGCCGCATCACCATCCTGGGCGAGTTCCTGGCCATCGCGGCGGTCATCATGTGCATGCTCTTCGTCTTCGTGGACGTGGGACAGCCGACCCGCATCATGAACGTGATCGTCCACCCCACGCCCAACTCCATCCTGTTCTGGGACATGACGGTGCTGAGCGTCTACCTGCTCCTGAACATCGTGGTGGGATGGAACGTGCTGAGCGCGGAGCGAAAAGGGATCCCATACCAGAAGTGGGTCAAGGTGCTGGCCTACGTCTCCATTCCATGGGCCTTCAGCATCCACACGGTCACGGCCTTCCTGTACGCGGGCCTTCCGGGCCGGCACTACTGGCTCACCGCCATCATGGCCGCGCGCTTTCTCTCCTCGGCCTTTGCGGCCGGGCCGGCGCTGCTCCTCCTGCTCTGCCTGATCGTACGCAAGGTGAGCCGGTTCGATCCGGGGAAGGAGGCCATGCGGACCCTGGGAGGCATCGTCGCCTACGCCTTCATCATCAATGTGTTCTTCTTTACGCTGGAGCTGTTCACGGCCTTCTACAGCCAGATCCCCGGGCACATGCACGCCATCGAGTTCCTGTTCCACGGCCTGGACGGGTACACCTACCTGGTCCCCTGGATGTGGACCGCAGCCGCGGTCGCCGTGGTGGCCCTGGTCCTGCTCATCGTGCCCGCCACCCGGCGGAACGAGGACACCCTGGCCGTGGGGTGCGTGGCGGTCATCATCAGCACCTGGATCGACAAGGGGCTCGGCCTGATCATCGCCGGCTTCACGCCCAACCCCTTCGAGCGGGTGACGCCCTACTGGCCCACCCTGCCGGAGATGGCGATCTCCATCGGGGTGTTCGCCACGGGGTTCTTGATCCTCACCGTCCTCTACAAGATGGCGATCGGCGTCAAGGAAGAAGCGGCCGGCGTTTCTTACTACGGAGCCGGAACCAAGTAGGAGACTCCACGAGTCCACAGAAACAGGAACAGGGAGCCCCGACCCGAGCCCGGGTCGGGGCTTGCTGTTGGAGCCAAAAACAACTTGACACAGTGGAGCTCCTCTGTTAAATCGGGCCGTGTCGTGCCTGCGGCAGCATCGAGCTTAGAACACAAGATGTTGGATTTCTATATCAATTCCAAATATGGGAGGAAGCGAGCATGGGTTACGAAGTTGTGGTGGACAAGGAAAAGTGCGAAGGTTGCGAGGAGTGCGTGGAAGTCTGCCCCGTGGACGTGTACGAGATTGTGGACGGAAAGGCGGATCCGGTCAACGCCGAGGAGTGCCTGGGCTGTGAGAGCTGTGTCGAGGTCTGCGATCAGGAAGCCATCACCGTGACGGAGGTCTAACCCTCCTTCCCGGGCCCGGGTATCGCGGGCAGGAATAAGGAAGCCGGCGCCTTCCCCGACTCGGGGCGGGCGCTTTTTTCGTGGTGCGTTCGGCGTCGCGGGCGGAAGTCCGAAAAAGGACGGGGCCGCTTTCCTCGAGGGAAACGGCCCCGCATTCACCATCGCCTCAATGACAATGACCGGCTTGGGACGCCCGGCTTACTCGTGGCAGTCGTTGCACTTCCGAAAGGGGGCATCCTTCTTGCCCGCCTTGTAAGCGTCCTTGTGGCAGTTCTTGCAGTTCGCGTGGAAGGCCAGCTGAAGCTTCTTCGCGTTGCCCTCGCTCTTTTCGTAGTCGTGGCATTCGACACACTTCTGGACCGGATCGCCTTCCTTCCAGACGTTCTTCCCGTCCTCGAACACGTGGTGGCAGTCCGTGCAGGCGGCCCCGTACTCCTCGGCGTGCTTCTTGTGGGTGAGCTTCACCGGCCCCTTCTTGTCCGCCGCGTACCCCTCGTTGTCGATCATGATCACGTCGGGCGCATCCTCACATTCCGCGGCGGTCAGCACACCCACGGAGGCGAACATCACCCCGACCATCACCACCAGCATCAGGTTCAACAAGCGACTCTTCATCGACCGTAACACCTCCTTTCCTGTTTTCTTTACTCGCCCGAAAGGGCTCCTTGACTCCGGTTGACTCCGCTTCGACCCTGTCGCAGCGCCTGTAATCATAGTCAAAGGCGGGAAGGCTTGTCAAGGAGGAATGCCGGGTCCGCGCTCAGGGAAGCGGTTCCTCTTCGTCTTCCGGGTACAGGGTGTTGACCGTTTCACGAAGGATTCGAAGGGATTCCAGCGCCTCCTCCTCGTCGATGCGGTGGATGGCGAACCCCGCGTGCACGATGACGTAATCCCCCACCTCGGCGTCCTCCTGGAGCAGAAGGCTCACGCTCTTCCGCGTGCCCTCCATGTCCACGAGGCCCATGTCGTTGTCAATCTCGATGATCTTCGCGGGTATGGCCAGGCACATCCCCTACGGCTCCTTTCTCCCGGGCGGCGGCGCCGAGCCGCGCGAGCTCCCCGAGGACACCCTCCCCGAGGGACGCCACGGCGTCCTGGACCCGGGGGGAGAGCTCGATGCTCATGGACTCGATGTCCTCGGGCTCCACCCCGAGGATGACGGTCTCCGGCTCGTGGTCCAGCGCAGGGACCACGGCGAGGGTCTCCAGCAGATCCACCTGGTGAAGGGAGTTCTTGGCGTACAACCGCTTGGGGACCTCGTCCCCTTCCAGGCGGTACAGGGTCCCCGGCTCGCCCTGGTTGCGGATGGCGTCCACGACGACCAGGTGGTCGGTCTCGGAGATGACGCCCAAGAGCCCCATTCCGAGGACCCCACCATCCACCAGGTTGACGTTTTCCGGAAAGTCGTATCGCTCGTGCAGCCATTCGACCACCCGAACGCCCACGCCCTCGTCCCGGAAGAGGATGTTTCCCACCCCCATGACGGTGATTCGCTTCGATTTCATGCGGCTTCCTGTTGAACCGCTTCTTGTTTTTCGCGACAGGGTTTCATGAGTAAGGCCCCAACGCGGGCTGCCGCCCGCAACCCAGCAGCGGAACGGCCGGCTCTGGGGGCCGGGGCCTTGCGTCTGCGAGCCTGCTCCACCGCTTCATTCTGTTTACAGGCGGGGGATGGCCGCGGTTTCCCCCGGACGTAACCGCCCGCAATGACGAAGGCCTCCCGCTGATGTCCGCTGCGGAAAACCCCGGCCCCCGCCGCCTGCAGCCTCGGTGTGAACAACTTCTTGTTTTTCGCGACGGGGTTTCATGAGTAAGTCACTAACACGGAGCCGTCCGGGGTGCAAGCCCAACCCTGATCGCGTCGTAAAATGCCTTTAGCCTTGAGATCTGCCCTGGGAATATCAATAGGTTATAACGTTTCCAGCGGCGGCTGAGCGAGCTTTGGCGAACCCGTCCATCGCGAGGCCGCGCGCCTCATTCCAGCGGTCCGTCGTACATCTCCACGCGGTTCCTTCCCTTTTCCTTGGCCCGCAGGAGGGCCCGTGAGGCCAGCTGGACGAGCTCCTCGGCGGACTCGACCACCGCCGGGCTCACCGATACCCCCCCGATGCTCGCGGTCACGTGGATCGGGGTGCCGTTTTCCTTGAAGGGCGTTTCGGAAAGCCGTCTCCGGAACCGCTCGCAGGCCCTCAGCGCCTTCGGGCCGGCGCTGTTGAGGAGGAGCACGGCGAATCGCTGACCGCCGTACCGGCAGGAGGCGTCGCTCTTGCGCAGGTGCTTTCGAAAAAAGGTTCCCACCCCGGCCAGGATCCGGTCCCCGGCCTCCCGCCCGACGCTCCGATTGATCCCCTCGAAGTTGTCCAGGTCGAGGAGGCAGAGGGAGAAGTCGGACTCGTAGCGCGAGGCGCGCTCGATCTCGAGCTCCACGGTGGCCATGAAATGGTCGCGGAGGAGGAGGCCCGTGAGGCCGTCCGTGATGGTCACGTCGGCGAGACCCTCGGTCATGGTCTCCAGCCGGTCGCAGATGCCGCTCATGAGGTTGAAGAAGAACCGCTGGGCCGTGGGGGGGTAGAGCCAGTAGAGCCGCCGGATCATCCGGTCGTTGATCTGGAGGAGCTCCGAGGGCCGGGTCACGATCACCGTCGCGGACCGCTGGCACGCCCGGATCATCCCCATCTCCCCCACCGTGTCCCCGGCCTTCAGGGCGGCGATCCGCCGCCGGGTCCCCGGCAAACCCCCGGGCCCGTTGTCGTCCAGGACATCCACCACCTCGAGCTCACCGGAGACGACGGCGTACATGGAATCGCTCATCTCCCCCTTGCGGAACAGGACGTCTCCGGTCTTGTACTCGCTCAGCGTTCCGGCCATGAGGATGTAGTGGACCTGGTTCCGGGAGAGGCCGTCGAAAAGCGGCATGCCCTCCTGCGGATCCTTTCCGAGCTTGATGCGAAGGAGGTCCCAGACCGTCACCAGCTCGACCCGGGTCATGAGAGAAGGGAGCACGATCAGGTCCCCCACCAGGGCCGAGGCCATGGTGATCATCATCATCAGCCCG
Source organism: uncultured Desulfobacterales bacterium (assembly GCA_964454455.1). GTDB lineage: Bacteria > Desulfobacterota > DSM-4660 > Desulfatiglandales > HGW-15 > JAIPEI01. The sequence continues at coordinate 9,264 of CAYVVQ010000009.1, forward strand.
AACACGGCCGTGGGCTCGAAGTGGGAGAAGGTCAGGACGAAGAAGCCCAGGCCGATGGTGAGGGTGGTGACGAGGATCGGGGGGCCCACGCTTCGCACGGTGTCCCGAAGGGCGCGGTCCTTGTCCAAATCCTTCTTGAACTCCCGGTTGTAGCGTACGAGGTAGTGGATGGTGTCGTCCACGGCGAGGCCGATGGCGATGCTGGCGATCAGGCTGGTGGCTACGGAGAGCTCGATGCCCAGCCAGCCCATGATGCCGAAGTTCATGATGATGGGGAAGCAGTTGGGCACGATGGCGATCAGCCCCACCTTCGCGGACAGGAACAGGACGAACATGATTCCGAAGATGAGGACCAGGGTGAGGCTGAGGCTCTCGATCTGCCCGCGGGTCAACAGGTGGCTGCTCTGGCTGACGACCACGCCGAAGCCGGTGACCTGGACCTCGAACGGCTCGGGGAGGGTGTTGTCGAGGTGCTCCAGAATGGTCTTTCTGAGCTCGAGAAAGCGATCGCTGCTGGCGATGTGGGTGCGCAGCAGGATGTTGGCCGTGGACAAATCCTCGCTCATGAACCGCTCGAACATGTCGTCGCCCAGCATGGTCTTGTAGCTGTTCATGCCCATGCGGACCGCGAAGCCCTCGTCGGGAAGGGCGTACGCCTCCGGCTCGTACTGGTTGGTCGCGTAGTTCACCAGCTTGAAGTAGTCCGCGAAGGAGACGGCCTTGTCCACGCCCTCCTGCGACGCCAGAAAGGGGGTCAGGCTCTCGAGCAGCTTCAGGTGCCCGGGGTCCTCGAAGTAGTCCGCGGCGCCGCTGTCCAGGACCACGTTCACGGGGAAGCTGCCGGCCATGTCCCGGTAGACGTCGTGGAAGTGACGGCTCACCTCGGTGTTCGACTTGAAGTACCCCACCGGGTTGGTCTCCACACGAATCTGGAAGATGCCGGCCAGGCCCGCCGCGGCCAGCAGGGCCACCACGGTGAGGGTCCACCGCTGGTGCTCCAGGTTGAGACGGACCACGGCGTCGAGGATTCTCGCAAGGAGGCCCCGGAGGGTCCTGTCGGCCGAGGAGCCCCCCCGTTTCGGCGCGGGGAGCAGGGAGAGGAAGGCCGGGAGCACGACCAGGATGATCGCGAGCATGCACCAGATCCCGAAGCAGGCGAACAGGGCGAAGGAACGAATGGACTGCATCCGGTTCAGGAGGAGGGACCCGAGCCCGATGGTCGTGGTCACCACGGCCAGGGTCGTGGGAAAGGAGAGCCGAGCGAAGCAGGCGATCACCGCCTCGCGGGGAGCGCTGGTCTCCTGAAAGGCCTCCGTGTACTCCGGAAGCACGTACATGCAGTAAGCGGTTCCCACGGCGATGATGAAGATGGGCACGATCATGGTGAGCATGCTGAGAGGGGCCCCGGTCCAGGCCATCAGACCGAAGGTCCAGGTCAGGGCCACGAGCACGCTCCCGCCCGGGATGAGAACGCCCCGGAGGTTCCGAAAGAACAGGAAGAGGATCCCGGCGATGACCAGGAAGGTCACGGGAGGAAGGCGTCGAAAATCCGCCTCCGTGTACTCGGCCAGGGCCTCGGAGACGAGGGGCATGCCGATCTGGTAGAGCGTCAGCCCGTCCCGGCGGTCTTGGATGATCCCCTCGACCTCTTGTACCACGGGCGCCTTGTGGTCCACGTCCTCCAGGACGAGGGTGACGACCGTGGCGGCGTGATCCTCGCTGACCAGGTTGCGGGTGAAGAGATCCACCGGCTCGACGGCCCGTTCGAACGCGGCCACGTCCCACTGACCGGTCAGGTCCATGTCCTTCTTGATGCCCGGGAGGCTGATGACCCGGCGGATTCCCTGGACCTCCGCCAGCGAGGCGGCCAGGGACTCCACCTCCCCGAAGGTCTTCGGGTCGAAGACGTTCTCGGCCCGAACCACCACCAGAATCATCTCCTCGCTGCCGAACCGCTCTTTGAAGTCCTGGTAGGCCCGGGTCTCGGGCAGGTCCTCGATGGCCATGTCGTAGATGGAGGTCTCGAACCGGAGCGAGGGCAGCCGCCATGCAAGGAGCCCGGTGAACAGGGCGGCGGCGAGGAGAACGAGAAACGGGTGTCGGACGATGAAGCGGAGCCAGGAAGGGCTGGACGCGGCCTGCTGCGGTCTGCTCATGATTCCGTTCCGGGGCGTAAAGGCGAAGGAGGGGGTCCCCCTCCCGGAGGAGGGGGACCGGTGGAGCCGATCAGAGGGCTTTGACTTGATAGACCTGGTTGGAGTCCGGATCGATCACGTGGACGCCGCAGGCGATGCAGGGGTCGAAGGAGTGGACGGTCCGCAGGACCTCGAGCGGGCGCTTGGGGTCCGCGACCGGGGTCCCGATGAGGGATTCCTCCACGGGTCCGAGCTTGCCCGCCTTGCAGCGGGGGCCCAGGTTCCACGTGGACGGCACCACGTACTGGTAGTTCTTGATCTTCTTGTTCTCGATCTCGATCCAGTGACCGAGGGATCCCCGGGCCACGTCGTTGAGACCCACGCCCATGCCGCTGTCCGGCATCTCCCAGGCCTGGTAGGTCTGGCTGTTGCCGTTCTTGAGGTTGCCGACCAGCTCCATGACCCACCCCTCCATGGCGTCGCCGATGGCCACGGTCTCGAGACCCCGGGCCGCGGTCCGTCCCAGGGTGGAGAAGAGGGCCGTCACCGGGATGCCGAGCTTCTTGAGGGTGCTGTCCACCAGGGCCTTGATCTCGGGCTTGCCCCTGCCGTAGGCCACGAGCACGCGCGCGAGCGGTCCCACCTCGCAGGCCTCCCCGTCGTAGCGCGGGGCCTTGAACCAGGAGTAGCGGTCCTCGGTGTCGTAATCCCCGTGCTGAGGGGCGGTCTCCCCCTTGTAAGGGTGTCTGGCGGCGTCGCCCTGGTACCAGGAGTGGGCCACGTGCTCGTTTACCTGCTCCTGCTTGGCCATCTTCACGCCGGCCACGTCCCGGTTCATGATGACGCCCCGGGGCATGAACAGGCTCTCGGGCTCCTGGTCCGACTCGGGCAGGTCGCCCCAGGCCAGGAAGTTGGTGGTGCCGCCGATGGCGCCCCAGTCCTTGTAAAAGGAGGCCACGGCCAGGAGATCCGGGATGTAGACGTTCTTGACGAAGTCCTGGGTCTCCTTCCAGAGGTAGAGGAACTCCGCGATGTTGTCCGGGGTCAGGTCCTTGACGCAGGTGACCCCGCCCACGGCCAGGCTCTGGAGGTGGGGGTTCTTGGCCCCGAAGACCGCGTGCATCTTGGCCGCCTTGGCCTGGAGGCGAAGGGCCTCGATGTAGTGCGCCGCGGCCATCAGATTGGCCTCCGGCGGCAGCTTGTAGGCCGAGTGGCCCCAGTAGGCGTTGGCGAACGGACCCAGCTGTCCGCTGTCCACGAAGGTCTTGATCCGCTGCTGGACGTTCTTGAAGTAGTTGGCGCCGCCCCAGGGGGCGTTGCTCACGTTGTCGGACAGGGCGGCGGTCTTCTTCGGGTCCGCCTTCAGAGCGTTGACCACGTCCACCCAGTCCAGGGCGTGCAGGTGATAGAAGTGAACGATGTGGTCGTGCTGGAACTGCGCCCCGTGCAGCATGTTTCGAATGATCCGGGCGTTGTCCGGGATCTTCACGCCGACGGCGTTTTCGATTGCCCTCACCGAGGACAAGTAGTGGGTGTACGTTCAGACTCCGCAGGAGCGTTGCACGAACAGCGGCGCGTCCCGGGGATCCCGGCCCTGCAGGATGATCTCGATGCCTCGGAACATCTGCCCGGAGCTCCAGGCGTTGACCACCTTCCCTCCGGCCACCTCGACCTCGATTCGAAGGTGGCCTTCGATACGGGTAATCGGATCGATCGTGATTCTCTTGGCCATATCGTCTCCTCCCGCTTTCGGAATGTTCTTGGCGTCGCAAAAAGCCCGAAGCTTTGATATCCCCCCCTGGAGCTTCAATCGGTCATGACGTGTCCAGCGGCGGGTGGGCGGGTTTTTGCGAATCCGTCAATGTCGGGTCTGGGCCGTCTCGATCAGGCTCCTCTGCTTACTGGGACTCGAAGAAGGGGGTGTAGTCATCCCAGAAAGCGGGCTCACTGCACCCGATGCACGGGTGCCCGGCCTGGATCGGCCAGCTCGTGCCGCCGTTGAACTTGACGATGGGGCAGTTGTTGTAGGTGCTCGGTCCCTTGCAGCCCATCTTGTAGAGGCAGTAGCCCATAGCGGCCTCTTCGGAACCGAACTCCTCCACGAACTCGTTCATCTCGTAGTGGGACCTTCGGGGGCACTGATCGTGTATGGTTTTTCCGTAAGCGAAAAGGGGACGGTTGGCCCAGTCCAGCTCGGGAAGCCTTCCGAGCAGGAGGTAGTTGACCACCGTTCCGACGAAGTTGATCGGGTTGGGCGGGCAGCCGGAGACGTTCACCGTCTGGATCCCGAGGGCGTCTCCCACTCCCTTGTAGCCCCCCGGGTTGGGCGCGGCCGCCTGGATCCCGCCGAAGCAGGCGCAGTTGCCGATGCAGACCACCGCCGCGGCCTTGGAGGTGACCTCCTTGCCGATCTCGAGGAAGGTCCGGCCTCCGATCTTGCCGTAGGCCCCGTCGTACTTGGTGGCGATGCCGCCTTCCACTACGCAGATGAACTTCCCCTCGTGCTTCTGGATGGCGGACTGGAGGACGTCCTCGGCCTGGTGGCCGGAGGCGGCCATGATCGTTTCATGGTACTCGATGGACAGGATCTCGAGAACCAGTTGATCGATCCAGGGGTACATGGATCGGAGGGTGGCCTCGGAGCAGCCGGTGCACTCCGCGAAGTGGAGCCACACCACCGGGGGACGCTGCTTCGGGGCTGCGAAGACCTCCGCAACCTTGGGGACGAACGAGGAGGACAGCCCCATGGTTGCGGTCAAGAAGCCGCAGTACTTCATGAAGTCCCTTCGTGAGACTCCTTTTTCCTCCAGCCTCTCGTAAAAACCCTTTTCCTCTCTCATTGGCACCTCCTGATGCTGATTGTGAGTGACCCGCTTGCTTCTGCAATGAGACATTCTACGCACGAAAAGTGCAGATTTGTCAACCGGTTTTTGGCCTTTTGAGGGGGCGGGCCGGGCAGGTGCGGCGTCTGTGGGGGGTGGGTTCCTCGATCGACCGGGCGGAGGGAGTTACTCCATGCTGTCGTAGTGGCTGAACTGCATGGAGAAGGTCCCCCGGCCCTGGGAGGCGGAGCGAAGCGCCGTGGAGTAGCCGAACATCCGGGAGAGCGGCACCTTGGCGGAGACCACCTGGACCGGGCCCCGGTTGGTGATCTCCTCGACCTTGCCCTGGCGGGCGTTCAGGTCCCCGATGACATCCCCCATGAAGTCTTCCGGCACCAGAATCTCGGTTTTCATGACGGGTTCGAGCAGGACGGGATCCGCCTGCGCAGCCGCCCTTTGAAAGGCCATGCCGGCGGCCACGCGGAAGGCGGTGTCGCTGGAGTGCAGATCGTGAATGCGCGCGTCCAGGAGGGCGATCCCCACGTCGATCACGGGGTACCCCATGACGGGACCGCTGGTGGCGGCCTCCTCGACGCCCTCGCGGACGGCCGCCAGGAACGGCCCGCTCAGGTTCGAATTTTCGCACTGGTCGGTGAAACGGACGCCGCTTCCCCTGGGCAGGGGCGTCAGGGAGATCTTCACCCCCGCGTAGTGCTGCTGGCCGCCGAGCTCCTTTTCGAAGATCTCCTCGTGCTCGACCGACCTGCGGATCGCCTCCCGGTGGACGACCTGGGGCCGTCCCTGGTTGGTGTCCACGTGGAACTCGCGGCTGAGCCGGCCTGAGATGATCTCCAGGTGGAGCTCCCCCATGCCCGAGACCACGATCTGCCCGGTCTCCTCGTCCACCTTGAACTTGAAGGTGGGGTCCTCGGCGGAGAGCTTGTCCAGGGCGTCCATGAGGCGGTCCTGGTCCTGAACCCGCTTGGGCTCCAGGGCGATGGAGATGACGGGCTGGTTGAACTGCATCAGCTCGAGGAGAAGGGGGTAGTCCTCGCTGCAGAGCGTGTCCCCGGTCGCCGCGAGCTTGAGGCCCATGACGGCGACGATCTCCCCGGCCGAGGCCTCGTCGACCCGTTCCCGCTTGTTGGAGTGCATCTTGAGGATCCGGGCCGCCTTTTCCCTGGTGTCCCGGCGGGGGTTGTACACCGCGTCTCCCGCCCGGATGCGGCCGGAGTAGATGCGGATGTAGGTCATCCGGCGTCCCTGGTCCATGCTCACCTTGAAGGCCAGGGCCGCGAACGGCCCCTTCACGTCGGCCGGGCGCGTCTCGGTTTTCCCGGTGACCGTGCTCTTCCCCTCGATGGGGGGGACCTCCATGGGGGAGGGGAGGTAGTCCACGATGCTGTCCAGGAGAGGCTGGATGCCCTTGTTCCGGAGCGCGGCGCCGCAGAGCACCGGGACGAGCGCCAGGCTGAGGGTGAGCTTGCGGATCGCCTCCTTGATCTCTTGGAGGCTGATCTCCTCTTCCCCCAGGTACTTGTCCATGATCCGGTCGTCCTGTTCCGCCAAGGCCTCGAGGGCGGCCTCGCGGTACATGGCCGCCTCGTCCTTCAGCTCCTCGGGGATCTCCTCCTCCTGGAGCTCGGCCCCCAGGGTCTCCGCCTCCCAGAGGATCGCCTTCATGCGGAGCACGTCGATCACGCCGTTGAAACGGTCCCCGGCCCCCCAGGGGATCTGGAGGACGATGGGCGAGGCGCCCAGACGATCCCGGATCATCTCCACGACCCGGTTGAAATCGGCGCCGATCCGGTCCATCTTGTTGATGAAGGCGAGCTTGGGGACCCGGTAGCTGTCCGCCTGGTGCCAGACCGTTTCGGACTGGGGCTCCACGCCGCCCACGGCGCAGAAGACGCCGATGGCGCCGTCGAGGACGCGAAGGGACCGCTCCACCTCGATGGTGAAGTCCACGTGCCCGGGCGTGTCGATCAGGTTGATGGTGTGGTCGCGCCAGTGGCAGGTGGTCACCGCGGAGGTGATGGTGATGCCCCGCTCCCGCTCCTCCAGCATCCAGTCCATGGTGGCCGCGCCGTCGTGGACCTCGCCCATCCGGTGCACCCGGCCGGTGTAGAACAGGATGCGCTCGCTGATGGTGGTCTTGCCCGCGTCGATGTGGGCGATGATGCCGATGTTACGGGTGGTCCTCAGGTTCCGGGGCGCGGCCATGACGTCTCTCCGAAGGCGGAAGGCTCGGTGTTCCGTTGACACGAAGCGACAATCTAAGGTATCTTCCCGGGCCTGTCAAGGCGGGCGATGAGCCATCATTGACGGGTTCGCAAAAACCCGCTCACCCGCCGCTGGAAACGTCATAACCTATTGATATTTCGAGGGCAGATCTCAAGGTTCAGGGCTTTTTACGACTCCATCATCATTCATGGGGCGATGGGCCGGCCCGAGGGGCCGAAGCATTCGGTCTGGAAGCGGAGACGTTGCATGAACGAAAAGTCCGGTTCCCCTACAGGCGAACGCCTGACGGCCATGTACCGCCTCCTGCTCGACCACTTCGGCCCGCAGGGATGGTGGCCGGCGGAGACCCCGTTCGAGATGATGGCCGGTGCGGTGCTCACCCAGAACACCAACTGGGGGAACGTGAAGAAGGCCCTGGGCAACCTGGAACGGGAGGGTTTCCTGGACCCGGCCCGCCTCCATGCCCTCGAGGTCGATGCCCTGGCCCTCGCGATCCGGCCCGCGGGGTACTACAACGTCAAGGCAAAGCGGTTGAAGAACCTGGTGCGGCTCATCGTGGAGCGATACGGCGGCGACGTGCCCGCCATGCTGGAGGAGGAGCCGGGTGCGCTCCGGAACGCGCTCCTCGGGGTGAACGGGATCGGTCCGGAGACCGCGGACTCCATTGTGCTGTACGCCGCGGGGTATCCCGTCTTCGTCGTGGACGCCTACACCCACCGGATCCTGAGCCGCCACCACCTGGTGGAGGAAGACGCCTCCTACGACGAGATCCAGACCGCCTTCTCCGATGCCCTCCCGGAGGACGTGCCGCTCTTTCGGGAGTTTCACGCCCTGATCGTCATGGCGGGCAAGACCTACTGCCGGAAGCGACCTCTCTGCGAGCGCTGCCCCGTTCAGGGGTTGGAATGATGAGTCCGGGGGAAAGCACGCCCCCCCGTGGGTACGACTGGCCGCAGGCCGTGCGAGCCGGGGCGGGAGCGGCGTGGCCCATCTTCCTGGGGTACCTGCCCATCGGGATCGCCTTCGGCGTGCTGGCGCAGAAGAGCGGCCTCCATCCATTCGACGTGGGGCTCATGTCTCTCCTGGTCTTCGCCGGCAGCGCCCAGTTCATCGCCGTCTCCATGCTGGCCGCCGGCGCCGGCGCCTCGGCCGTAGTGGCCACGACCTTCGTGGTGAACCTCCGCCACCTCCTCATGAGCTCGGCCCTGGCCCCCCACCTGCAGGGGGTGGGCCACGGCTGGCTGGCGCTCTTTGCCTACGGGATCACGGACGAGAGCTTCGCCGTCAATCACGCGCGGTTCAGCCGCGGGGGATGGCACTGGAGACCGGCCCTGGCCCTCAACCAGAGCGCCTGCCTCGTGTGGGTGGCCTCCACCATGGCCGGGGCCTGGGCCGGCCGCTTCATCCCCCAGGGGGCCTTCGGCATCGACTACGCCCTGATCGCCATGTTCCTCTGTCTCCTGGTGTTTCAGCTCCGCGGCCGCCGCCACGCGGTCACGGCCGCGATCTCCGGCCTCCTGGCGGTGGCCCTGTCGCTGCTCCTTCCGGGAAACGCCTACATCATCATCGCCACGCTCCTGGCGGCCACCTTCGGAACCCTTGCTCTGCGACGGAACACAGAGGCGAAGGGCGGACGGAGCAGGGAGACCCAAAAGCCGTGAACGGCGGAACCCACTACATCCTGGTCGTCCTCGGCATGGGGGCGGTGACCTTCCTGCCGAGATGGATCCCCCTGTTCGCGCTCTCCAGGCGGCGCCTTCCCGACTGGGTCCTCGACTGGCTGGACCTGATTCCGGCGGCCGTTCTGAGCGCGCTCGTCCTGCCCTCCCTGGTGACGTCGGGCGAGCCCCGCCATCTCGACCTGCTCCGTCCGGAGCTGTACGCGGCGATCCCCACCTTTCTCTTCGCCCTCAAGACCCGGTCCCTTGGAGGCAGTGTGGTGCTGGGGATGGGGTTGTACTGGCTGCTGTCCTAGGCTCGTTTCCATCCGGAAAGGGTCTTTTTTGCCTGGGAGGCCGGATTCAGAGCCTGGTAACCATCGGCGCCATGCGGTATGAAAAGTGGCCGGTTACCGAACGGTGCGTCACTCACGAATGTTAGGGCATTCCCCCGCCCGGATGTGGTACGATTTCCGCCCGCCCGAGGGACGAAACCCGATCCGGCGAATGCGGGCGGAAACATCGACCCGACGGAAACAGAACGCCGGAGAGCCCCGCCCCTCGCGGGGTGCGGGCGGCCGGACTTCAAAGGCGCCGGCCCCCGGCGCGGGAGAGGATCGGTCTGGCAGGCGTCTTGCCGGCGCAAGAGAGGTTGGGCGGTCGCATCAACCCTTTGCCCATGAGGAGGAGAGCATGATCGTTGGAATTCTGAAGGAGATCAAGGCGTCCGAAAACCGCGTCTCCATGACCCCGGCCGGGGTGGAGGTCATGCGGGAGCACGGCCACACGGTGCTGGTGGAGGCTGCGGCCGGAGCCGGGAGCGGTTTCGAGGACGACCTCTACCGGAAGGCGGGCGCCGAGATCGCGGCCACGCCTGCCGAGGTCTACGAGCGGGCCGACATGGTCATGCACGTCAAGGAGCCCCAGCCGTCGGAGGTCGAGATGATCCGGGAGGATCAGATCGTCTTCACCTACCTCCACCTGGCGGCCGAGGAGAAGCTCACCCGGGCCCTGATGGAGCGGAAGTCGATCAACATCGCCTACGAGACCATCGAGGACGAGGACGGGTCCCTGCCGCTCCTCACGCCCATGAGCGAGGTGGCCGGCCGGATGGCCCTTCAGCAGGGGGCCAAGTACCTCGAGATGACCCACGGGGGCCACGGGGTCCTGCTGGGCGGCGTCCCCGGCGTGGACCCGGGAACGGTCGTGGTCATCGGGGGCGGCGTGGTGGGGACGAACGCGGCCAAGATGGCCTGCGGGCTGGGCGCCAAGGTGTATCTGCTGGACACGGACCTGAACCGGCTGCGCTACCTGAGCGATGTGATGCCCAGCAACTGCTTCCCGCTGATGTCCAGCCCGCCGCTCATTCGCGAGCTGGTGACCAAGGCGGATGTCGTCGTGGGGGCCGTGCTCATTCCGGGCGCCAAGGCCCCCCGGCTGGTGACCCGGGAGATGCTCGAGACCATGAAGAAGGGGTCCGTGCTGGTGGACGTGGCCATCGACCAGGGGGGCTGCTTCGAGACGTCCCGGGCGACCACCCACGCCGATCCCATTTACACCATCGACGGCGTGGTCCACTACTGTGTGGCGAACATGCCCGGCGCGGTGGCGAGGACCTCGACCCTGGCCCTGACCAACGCGACCCTCCCGTATGCCGTGGAGATCGCGAACAAGGGCTGGAAGCGGGCCATGCAGGAGAACCGGGGCATCCGCCTCGGGGCGAACGTGATCCGGGGGGAGGTGACCTGCTCCGGGGTGGGCGAGGCCTTCGGGCTGGACTGCGTGCTGATCGATGACCTGATTTGACGCCGGGTCCCCCGGGAAGACCGTTCTCTGGATCCCCGTCCGCGCCGGCCTGTAGCGGTGCGGCGGGGGATCCCCGTTTCGAACCGACCCCCCGGGCGGTGAAGCGGGCGTTCGTTCTCCTTGATTGGCGGGTTCGCAAAAACCCGCTCACCCGCCGCTGGAAACGTCATAACCTGTTGATATTTCGAGGGCAGATCTCAAGGTTCAGGGCTTTTTACGACGCCATCTTGATTGACGCCCCCATCGGAGATACCATGGGAGCTCGTGCCGGACGGCCCTCTGCGTCCCGGAGGCAACCCATGAAGGTATCCTTTTCCTCCAGAAAGATGCTGCTGTCCGCGGCGGGACTCGTCCTCCTGCTCGCCGTTCTCGTGGCCCTGGGACTCGCCCACCAGCTGAGCAGCCCCGCGGACCGGGAGGGCGGGGCCGGCGTGTTCGTGGTGGAGGAAGGCTGGACGCTGAAGGATGTGGCCGTCGAGCTGGAGCGCCGGGGCATCATCACCAGCCGCTCCCTCTTCAGGCTGTGGGCGAGGATCCAGGACGCCGGCCGGAGCATCCGGGCGGGAGAGTATCGCCTCGGACCGCACATGACCCCCCTCCAGATCCTCGACATGCTGACCCGGGGATCCGTGATCAGCCATCCGGTCACCATCCCGGAGGGGTATACGGCCGATCAGATCGCCGACACCCTGGAGCGGGAGGGTCTGGCCGTCCGTGAAGCGTTCATGGCACTCTTCCGGGACCGGGCGTTCATGGAGGCTCACGACCTGCCCGGACCCACCCTGGAAGGGTATCTCTATCCCGACACCTACCAGTTCGCCCGCGGGGTTTCCAGCCGGAGGATCGCGGAGACCATGGTCCGCCGGTTCCGGGAGGTGATGGAACCGCTGATGCCCCGGGTGGTCGAGTCCGGCCTGAGCCTCCGCGAGGTGGTCACCCTGGCCTCCATCGTGGAGAAGGAGACCGGGCGATCGGAGGAGCGGGCCCTGATCGCCTCCGTGTTCCTGAATCGCCTGGAGCGAGGCATGCGCCTGGACAGCGACCCCACGGTGATCTACGGGATCGACGGGTTCGACGGGAACCTCACCCGGGACCACCTCCGGACCCCCACGCCCTACAACACCTACCGGAAGCGGGGGCTTCCCCCGGGTCCCATCGCCAACCCGGGAGAGGCCGCGATTCGGGCGGTGCTCGACCCGGCCGAGTCGGACTACCTCTACTTCGTCTCGCGGAACGACGGATCCCACCAGTTTTCCCGGACCCTGTCCGAGCACAACCGGGCGGTCAGGACCTATCAGAAGGGCGGACGACGGGGGCCGGGCAAAACGTCTTGACACTGTCCGCCTGTATACAGTATACAGGCGGTGTCAGGGACGTTCCGGGATTTGCGTCCCGGCACCGTCCCTCGTTCCGAACTTTTTTTCGTGGAGAGGAGACATGGACAGCCTCAAGGAGATCACCGTCTTGTCCCTGGAGCAGGCCACCGTGCTCCCCTACCTGACCTATCGCCTGGCCCAGGACGGCATCCGGGTGATCCGCCTGGAGCATCCCGTGTACGGCGATCCCAACCGCATGATCGGGGAGAACGTCCTCGGCGAGGAGCGGATGAACGCCTACTTTCTGTGCATCAACGCCGGAAAGGAGGCGCTGACCCTCAACCTGGCGGACCCCGCCGGGCAGGAGCTGTTCCACGACCTGATCCGGAAGCTGGACGTGGACATCTTCGCCACCAACCAGCTGCCGAAAAACTACGAGAAGCTGGGCATCGGCTACGACGCCCTGCGCGCCGTCAAGCCCGACATCATCTGGCTCGGTGTGACCGGGTTCGGCCCGGACAGCAACGAGGCGGCCTACGATCCCATTTTGCAGGCCCGCTCCGGCCTCATGGAGATGACCGGGGAGCCGGACGGCGATCCCCAGGTGCTCGGGATCCCGCTGCCGGACATGGGCACGAGCGAGCACTCGTACGGGCTCCTCATGAAGGCGCTGTACCACCGGGCCGTGACCGGGGAAGGGAATCGCATCGACGTGTCCATGTTCGAGTCCTCCGTCTCCTGGCTCACGGTCCCCATCACCCTGTCGACGCTGTTCGACCGCGAGATGACGCGGCGCGGCAACACCCACGAGTTCTTCTGCCCGGTCTCGGTCTACCCCACCCGGGACGGGTTCGTCTACCTGGCCGTGGGCAACGACCGGCAGTGGCGGTCCCTCGTGGGCCTCGAGGGCTTTCGGGCCCTGGACCGTCCCGAGTACGAGAAGAACGCCGGCCGGATCGCGGAGGTGGAGCGCCTGAACCGGGAGATCAGCGGAATCACGAAGCAGTACGCGTCGGACGCCCTGATCGATCTGCTCCGCTCGATCACGCTGCCCGCGAGCAAGATCAAAAAGATCTCGGAGGTCGTGGCGGATCCCCTGGTGGAGCGCCGGCTCATGCGCTCGACCGACCCACGGACCGGCACCACCGTTACCCTGGCCCCTCCGCCCAACATGACGCCCTTCGTAGCGGCCCGCAACCGGGAGCTCGGCTTTCCTCCCCGGTTCGGCGAGCACAACGAGGCGATCTACGGGGGGGACCTGGGGGTCCAGGCCGAAATGCTGGCGGAGCTGAAGGAGAAGGGGGTCATCTAGACGTGTTCATCGCACGGTCGCGAACCCATCTTGGAGGCATGCCATGGATTTTCAACTGACCAACGAGCAGAAAGACATACAGAGCGCAGCAAGGGAGTTCGCGGAAAAGGAATTCCCCGAGGTGGGTCCGGACTGCGATATGAACAGCGAGTTCCCCGAGGCCGTCTGGCGAAAGGCCGGCGAACTGGGGTTCGTCGGCAGCACCATCCCGGAGGATCAGGGTGGCCCGGGTCTCGGGTTCCTGGACCAGGCCCTCATCCTGGAGCAGTTCTGGCGGGTGGACCCGGGCGTGTCCCAGGCCCTGATCAACTGCTCCTTCGGGAGCGAGCTCCTCTGGTGGTTCGGCACGGATGAGCAGAAGGAGAAGTACCTCCCCCGGGTGGCGGAGAGCGAAAAGAAGATGGGCATGGCCACCACCGAGCCCGAGGCGGGGAGCGACGTCAGCAACGTGAGCACCCGGGCGGAGAAGGACGGATCCGACTACGTCATCAACGGGAACAAGGTGATGATCGGCAACGCCACCATCGCCGACTTCGTTCTGGTCCTCTGCGTGACCGACCCCGAGGCCGAGGGGCACAAGAAGTGGAGCTTCCTGATCGTGGAGACGGACACCCCGGGCTACGACGCCACCCATGCGGAGAAGATGGGCACGCGGGCGGCGGACCTGGGCGACATCTTCCTCAGCGACTGCCGGGTGCCCGAGAGCCATCTGCTGGGCGGAAAGGAAGGCCAGGGGTTCTACCAGCTCATGCGTTTCTTCGACCACTCCCGCGCCTACGTGGCCGCGCACGGACTGGGGCTCGCCCAGGGGGCCATGGAGCAGGCCGTCAAGCACGTCAAGAAGCGGGTGGCGTTCGGGCAGCCGCTGGCGGCCTTCCAGGACGTCCAGTTCACCATCGCCGTGATGGACACCAAGATCGAAACGGCCCGGAACCTGATCTACAAGGCCTGCTGGAACCTGGACCAGGGGACGGTGAACAAGCGGCTGGTGGCCATGGCCAAGTGGTACGGCGCGCGGATCGGCGTGGAGGTGGTCGACGAGGCGCTCCAGCTTCACGGCGGCTACGGCTACCTCAAGGACTACCCCATCGAGCGGTTCTATCGGGACGCCAAGGTGATCGAGATCTACGAGGGCACCAAGGCGGTGGAGAAGATGATCATCGCCCGCGAGGTGCTGGGAAGGTACTGAGCAGAGGCAAGAGGAAAGAGGTAAGGAAAAGAACGAGTGTGGTGTAAGATGGCCAGGTGTGCGGAAACCGAAGGCGAGGAGTTCAGGGGGCTCGAGTCCCTGCCGGAGCGGCGGTCGCTCGGGCAGGACGTCTACCTGCGCCTGAGGCAGGCCATCCTGCGAGGCGAGCTGGCCCCCGGAAGCCGCCTGGTGGAGAGCCGCCTGGCGGGCGCCCTGGGTATCAGCCGCACGCCCGTGCGGGAAGGCATCCACAAGCTGGAGAGGGAGAACCTGGTCCGGCAGGGACCCTCCGGGGGGTTTTTCGTGGCCGGCCTGACGCACGAGGACGTGCGGGAGACCTTCGGGATTCGAGCCGTGCTGGAGAGCTACGCCGCCCGCCTCGCCGCGGTGAAGCACGAGAAAAGGGACCTGGCCCCCCTGGATCGGAAGATCAGCGAGTACCAGGCCTGTATGGACCGGGGAAGCCTCGATCCGCTGCCCCGCATCAACACGGAGTTTCACGACCAGCTGTACGCCCTGAGCCGGAGCCCCCGGTTGATCAAGATGATCAACGATCTCCGGGACCAGATCTTTCGGTTCCGGCAGGTGCTGCTCAAGGCCGAGGCGTGGGCGAGGATCAGCAATGAGGATCACCGGCTCATGCTCACCTTCATCCGGAAACGGGACGAGGAGGGGGTGGAGCGTCTCGTCCGCGAGCACATTCTGAGAGGGCGGGACGTCGTGCTGAAGGACTTCGAGGGGTCGGGATCCATGGGAGGCTCGGGGTAGGAATCTTTGCCGCCGGCCGAACGGGATGCGCCGACCGGGCACGGAGCGGCGCTTTGCAAACCACGAGGGAACGTCGGGTAAAAGGACATCGAAGGAGCGACGAGCCATGACGCCGGAGAGAAAAATCAGGGTTTTGCTGGCCAAGCCGGGCCTGGACGGACACGATCGCGGCGCCAAGGTGGTGGCCCACGCGCTGAAGGATGCCGGGATGGAGGTGATCTACACGGGTCTTCACCAGACCGTCCAGAGCATCGCCGAGCAGGCGGTCCAGGAGGACGTGGACGTTGTCGGGCTGTCCATCATGTCGGGGGCCCACGTCCCGATCTGCCAAAAGCTCATGGGGCTCTTGAAGGAGAAGGGGGCCGACGACATGCTCACCGTCGTGGGCGGTGTGATCCCGAACCGGGACGTCGCGGTGCTCCAGGACATCGGCGTTCGCGGCGTGTTTCCGGGCGGCACGTCGTTCGACGAGATCGTCGGCTTCATCCGGGAAAACACGTCGAGAAACTGAACCCGGCCCGACCCCGGACAGTGCGGGGTCTGCCCGCCCGAAACCCAGCATTCCGGGACAACCGGGACCCCGATGCGGAGACGCGGGGCTCGTTTCCGTTCCACAGCCAGAGCAAAGCGAGGTGTTCGACCATGGGCGTTGCCACGTACATCAAGGATGAAAAGGACGCCATCCGGAAGGTGGTTCTCCAGTCCGGCATCGAGGTCAAGCCGGTCTACAGGCCGGGAGACCTGGAGGAGGTCGGGTTCGACTACGAGACGGACCTGGCGGACCCCGGGGAGTTCCCCTACACCCGGAGCCTCCATCCCCAGGGCTACCGGAGCCGGAACTGGACCACCCGCCAGTACACCGGATTCGGGACCCCGGAGGAGACGAACGAGCGGTTCAAGCTGATGATTTCCCACGGGCAGACCGGGCTCAACGTGGCCTTCGATCTCCCCACGCAGATGGGCTACGACTCGGACGATCCCATGGCCGAGGGCGAGGTGGGCCGGGTGGGCATGGCCATCGACTCGCTCCGGGACTTCGAGATCGCCTTCGAGGACATCCAGCTCGACCGGATCGGGTCCGGCCTGACCATCAACGCCGTGGCCTCCATCATGCTCGCCATGTACCAGGCCGTGGCCGAGAAGTACGGGTATGCCAGGGAGAAGATCTCCGCCACGCCCCAGAACGACATCCTCAAGGAGATCGTGGGCCGTGGGGCCTGGATCTACCCGGTGGAGCCGGCCGTCCGTCTCATCGGCGACACCATCGAGTACTCCATGAAGGAGCTCCCGCGCTGCAACCCCGTTTCCGTGTGCGGGTACCACATCCGGGAGTCGGGCTGCACGCCGGTCCAGGAGATCTCCTACGCGTTCGAGATCGCCTTCGCTTACATCGACGAGGTGATCGCCCGGGGGTACAAGGCCGAGGACTTCGTGGGCCGCTTCTCCTTCAACCTGAACATCTACGGAAACCTCTGGGAGACGGTGGCCAAGTTCCGGGCGGCTCGAAAGCTCTGGGCCAAGCTGCTGCGGGAGCGCTACGACGTCCAGAGCAAGAAGGCGCTCTTCCTGCGCGGCATCTTCGGCGGCGGCGGGTCGGGCATGACCAAGCAGCAGCCGGAGAACAACATCATGCGGGGAGCATACTACGCCCTGGCCGCCGCGCTTTCCGGGGCCCAGACCACGGCTCTCTGCTCCTTCGACGAGGCCTACACCATCCCCACCGAACGGGCGGCCCTGCTCAGCCTGCGGACGTTCCAGGTCCTCATGGACGAGATCGGTCTTCGCGACACGGTCGACCCGCTCGCCGGCTCCTACTTCCTGGAGACCCTCACCAAGCAGATGGAGGAGAAGATCCTCGAGGAGATAGAGAAGGTGGAGCAGGTGGGCGGCATGGTCAAGGCGGTCTCCTCGGGTTACGTGCAGCGCGAGGTGGCCAGGCAGGCCTACGAGTACGAGCGCAAGCTCCAGGAGGGGCAGGTCATCAAGGTAGGGGTCAACAAGTACACCGAGGGCGTCGACATGGAGGTGGAACTCCACGAGTACAACGAGGAGTGGGCCCAGAAGCAGGTTCAGAAGGTTCAGGCGCTCCGAAAGGAAAGGGACAACCAGAAGGTGACGGCTTCCCTGAAGGCCCTGGAGAAGGCGGCCGGGGGAAGGGAAAACGTCATGCCCTACCTCGTGGACTGCTGCAAGGCCTATGCGACCGTTGGAGAAATGGCCAACGTGTTCCGCGACGTTTTCGGCGAGTACGTCGAGCCGAGCATCTTTTAGTGCGTTTGCGTCAATCCGCAAGACGCCGGGTGACGCACCCGGTTCAGAATCGAGAAAGGGGGTGAGGGGCCAAGAGCAAAGCGCATGTCGAGGGGGTTGCTTTCACGTACACCCGTCATCGAAGGAGGTCTGAACCATGAGAAGGAATATCGTATGTCTGCTGGCTGGGGTGTTGCTGGTCTCTCTGTTCGCCGTGGGCTTTGCTCCGGCGCCGGCCGCGGCCGAATCGATCACCTTGAACTACGCGAACTTTCCACCTGCCCCCACCTTCCCCTGCGTCCAGATGGAGCGCTGGGCGGACGAGGTGGAGAAGAGGACCGACGGCAAGGTCACGGTGAAGACCTTTCCGGGCGGGACCCTGCTCGGCGCCAAGAACATGATGGACGGCGTCATTGCGGGTCAGGCCGACATCGGATGTCTCTGCATGGCCTATCAGCCCGGCCGGTTCACGGTCACCAACGCCACCAGCCTGCCCCTGGGGATCCCCAACGCCAGGGTGGGCAGCCTCGTCCTGTGGGACCTGTACGAGAAGTACCAGCCCGAGGCGTTCGCCAAGGTGAAGGTCCTCGCCATGTTCACCACGGCGCCGGCCAACATCATGTCCAAGGCGCCCATCCGAACCCTCGATGACATTCGGGGCGTGGACCTCCGGGCCTCCGGCGGGGCCGCCCAGATCCTCAAGGCCTGGGGCGCCAACCAGGTCGGCATGCCCATGTCCGAGACCCCGGAGGCCCTGCAGAAGGGGGTCGTGGACGGCCTGTTCTCGTCCCTCGAGGTCATGAAGGACTTCAAGTTCGCGGAGCTCTGCCGCTATTGCACCATGACGGATACGGTCATCTATCCCTTCTCCGTGGTCATGAACATGGACGCCTGGAACAAGCTGCCCGACGACGTGAAGAAGGTGTTCGACGAGCTCCGGGTGGAGCAGTCCGAGTGGACCGGGACCTACATGGACAACCACGTGCAGGAGTCCATCGAATGGTCCAAGAAGACCTACGACGTGGAGTTCATCGAGCTCGGCGCCGACGAGAGGGCCAAGTGGGACGCCAGGCTGGAGCCCATTACCGAGGCCTGGATCAAGGATGCCGAGGGCAAGGGTTTCCCCGGCGGCCAGATCGTCGAGGACATCGAGGGCCTCATCAAGAAGCATTCGATGTAGATCCGCATGCTCTGCCGTTCCGGCCGGCCGCCGTCGGGCGGCCGGCCGGGATGCCGTGAGGACCGCTCCCGGCCGTTTTGCGCCGACGGGCGGCCTCGTTCGATGAATCCGGCCCGCACCGGCCCCGCGGGAAGGGGACGGGCCGTCCGTTGGCGCCCGCGGGTGAAAACGGGCACAGGAGGGCGCTATGAATGCGCTGGAAAAGGTCACCCTGTTTCTGAATCGTCTCCTGATCTGGATCGGAGGGGGCTTTCTGGTGGCGATGATTCTTCTCACCTGCACGAACATCCTTCTCCGTCTGGTGTGGGTGCCGGTCAAGGGCACCTTCGAGCTGATGGGGTTCTTCGGGGCCATCACCACGGCCTTCGCCCTGGGTTACACCCAGATCAAGAAGGGGCACATCTCCGTAGACGTCCTCATCCTCAGCTTCTCGAACAAGACACGACGCATCCTGGACGTCATCAACAGCTTGATCTGCACGGTTTTCTTCTCGTTCGTGGCCTGGCAGATCACCAAGTACGCGGGAAATCTCAGGGCCACCGGTGAGGTGACCGAGACGCTCCGATTTCCCTACTACCCCTTCACCTATGCGGTGGCCATCGGATGCGGCCTGCTGGCCCTGGTGTTCCTGACGGAGTTCTTCCAATCGATCATTCCACGGAAGGAGGGCGAACAGTGAGCCTAGCGCTTGTCGGTGTCATCGGGATCCTGGTCCTCCTGGCCGTTCTCTTCTTTCTCGGGATGCCCGTGGGCTTCGCCATGGCCATCGTGGGTTTCGTGGGATACTGCTACGTGCTCAACTTCAAGGCGGGCCTGGGCATGCTCAGCACGGAGCTCTGGACGACCTTCAGCAAGTACGGGCTCACGGTGATCCCCCTGTTCATCTTCATGGGGCAGATCGCCTTCTACTCGGGCGTGAACCGGAAGCTCTACGACGCCGCGTACAAGTGGGTGGGGCAGATCCGGGGCGGCATCGCCATGGCCACGGTCCTGGCCTGCGCCGCCTTCGCCGCCATCTGCGGCTCCAACGCGGCCACGGCCGCCACCATGACCACGGTGGCGCTGCCGGAGATGAAGAAGTTCAAGTACGACAGCAAGCTCAGCACGGGGGCCATCGCCTGCGGTTCCACCCTCGGCGTGGTCATCCCCCCGAGCGTCGTGCTCATCGTGATCGGCCTCTACACGGGACAGTCCATCGGGAAGCTGTTTTACGGCGGCGTGGCCGCCGGCGTCCTGCTCGCCCTGCTCCTCACGCTGACGGTGTACGTGGTCTGCTCCTTCAAACCCGGATGGGGCCCCGTGGGCGAAAAGACCACCCTGGGAGAGAAGCTCCGGGCGCTCCCGGGCGCGGTGGAGATGCTGATCCTCTTCCTCCTCGTCATGCTGGGCCTCTACTTCGGCTTCTTCACGCCGGCCGAGGCGGGAGCCGCGGGCTCCTTCTTCGCCGTGGTGATCAGCCTGGCCCAGGGGCGCCTGAGCTGGCAGGGGTTCGTCAACTCCGTCATAGACACCCTGAGGATCTCCTGCATGGTGATCATGATCGTGGCGGGCGCCGTCATCTTCGGGAAGTTCCTGACGGTGACCCGGATCCCCTTCAACATCGCGGAGTGGGTGACCTCCTTGCCGGTGCCGGACTTCGTGGTCATGGCCATCATCTTCCTCATCTTCGTCATCGGCGGCGCCGTCATGGACGCCCTGGCGCTCCTGCTCATCACCATCCCCATCTTCTTCCCCGTGGCCGAGAGCATGGGGCACGACCCCATCTGGTTCGGCGTCACCATCACGGTGATCACGACCCTGGGGGCCGTCACCCCGCCGGTGGGCGCAACCACCTACGTGGTGGGAGGCATGGCCAGGGATGTTCCCCTCGAAAGCGTATTCAAAGGGGTAGCGTTCTTCATGCCCGCGTACATCCTCAGCGTGATCCTGCTCATGGTATTCCCCGAGCTGGTGACGTTCCTGCCGAACCTGGTGCGGTAAAAGCGGTGAGTGGTGAAAGGTGAAGGTGAGGGAAAACAGGAAAAGACAAATACATCGTTTGGCTGTCCGGGAACGGGTCGGCCGAGCCGGCTCTCATGAGGAATGCGAAAAGCGGAGAAAAGAAAACAAAGAGGAAATGGAATCATGACAACAGCACAAACCTTCATGCCGACGGCGAAAACCGAGGAGGAACTGGCACAGCGGCAGCTGGATGGCCTGAAGTGGACCGTCCGCCACGCCTACGACGGCTCCCCCGTGTACCGGCAGAAGCTCGACGAGGCCGGGGTCGGACCGGACGGGATCCGGTCCCTGGAGGACCTCCGGCGGCTGCCCTTTACCACCTCCAAGGACCTCCAGGAGGGCTACCCGTTTCCCCTGCTCTCGATCCCCCATGAGGACGTGGTCCGGATCCACGCCTCCTCGGGCACCACGGGCAAGCGCAAGGTCCTCTGCTACAGCCGGAAGGATGTCGAGGACTGGGCCCACTTCTTCGCCCGGTGCTACGAAATGGCCGAGCTGACCCCCGCCGACCGGGTGCAGATCGCCGTGGGGTACGGGGTCTGGACGGCGGGTGTGGGTTTTCAGCTGGGATGCGAGCGGTTCGGGGCCATGGCGGTGCCCGCAGGCCCCGGGAATATGGACATGCAGTGCGAGTTCCTGGTGGACTTCCAGAGCTCGGCCATGTGCTGCACGGCCTCCATGGGCCTGCTCATGGCCGAGGAGATCAACCGGCGCGGCCTCCGGGACCAGATCAGCCTCCGGACCATGATCTTCGGCTCCGAGCGCTCCAGCGACGCCATGCGAAAGCGGATCCAGGAGCTTCTCGGCGTGGAGCACATGTACGACATTCCGGGCATGACCGAGCTGTACGGACCGGGCACCGGCCTCGATTGCCGTTATCACGCCGGGATCCACTACTGGGCCGACTACTACATCCTCGAGATCCTGGACCCGGACACCCTGGAGCCGGTTCCCGAGGGCGAGGTGGGCGAGATGGTGGTCACCACGCTCGAGAAGGAGGCGGTGCCGCTGATCCGGTACCGGACCCGGGACCTGACCCGGCTCATTCCGGGCCGGTGTGAATGCGGCTCGGTGCTGCCCAGGCACGATCGCCTCCTGGGCCGGTCGGACGACATGATCATCTTCCGGGCCGTGAACATCTATCCCGGCCAGGTGGATCACGTCCTGTCCGGCATTCCGGGTCTCGGGAGCGAGTACCAGATCGTCCTGGACCGCAAAGATGACGGCAAGGACTACATGACCCTGCGCGTGGAGCGGGATCAGGGAGTGGAGAGCCACCGGAACGAGGAGCTCTTGGGCCGGATCGGGCAGGAGATCAAGAAGCAGATCCTGGTCAGCTGCCAGGTGGAGCTGGTGGACTACGGCTCCCTGCCCCGCTCGGAGCGGAAGAGCAAGCGGGTGTTCGACAACCGGGAGTAACAGGGCGGCTTCGCCGGACGGCGGCAAACCCAGTGAAGACGGCTCGCGGCGGCCGCGGAAACATCCCACGGATACAGTCCACGGATACAGTGTTCGAGTGCCTCGGTTCGACCGGGGGTTCTAGGGTTCACGGAGGCGTTTCATGAAAAAGTTCGACTACTACATGCCCGAAAGCCTGCAGGAGGCGTACGGCCTGATGGAAAAGCAGGAGGGCCGGGCCCGCTACATCGCAGGCGGAACGGACGTGATCGTGCGCATCAAGCAGAGGGCCATCGAGCCGGAGGCGCTCATCTCCCTGAGGCACATCGGTGATCTCACCGGCGTTCACTGGAACGGCGGCCTCCGGCTCGGCAGCATGACCGTGTTCCGGGACATCGAACGGGACGAGGAGATTGCCCGGGCGTTTCCGGCCCTGCATCAGGCCGTGTCGGTCCTGGCGAACCCCCAGGTGCGGAACGTGGCCACGCTGGGGGGGAACCTGTCCAACGCGGCGCCCTCTGCGGACTGCGCGCCGCCGCTCCTGGTGCTGGGCGCGACCGCCGAGATCGAGGGGCCCGGCGGAAGCCGCGAGGTCCCCATGGAGGCCTTCTTCAAGGGGCCGGGCGAGACCTGCATGGAGAAGACGGAGCTGCTCAGGTCGGTGACGATCGCCGGCCGGGAGAAGGGCGGCGGCTCGGCCTTTCTCAAGACCGGGCGCGTGAGCCAGGACATCGCGCTGATCAATGCGGCCGCTTACGTGGTCATGGAGGGGAACGTCTGCCGGACCTGCCGCCTGGCCGCGGGTGCCGTGGCGCCCGTCCCCCTGCGCCTCGAGAAGACCGAGCAGGCCGTGGAGGGGCGGGAGGTCACACCGGACCTGTTCGAGGAGGTCAAGGGTCTGGCGGAGGCGGAGGTGAGTCCCATCACGGACGTGCGGACCACGGCGGACTACCGGCGGACCATGTCCGGCGTCCTGATCAAGCGGGCCCTCATGCAGGCCGTCCGGGCGGCCGGGTAGGGGCTGTGTCGGTGAGGGGCATAGGGCAAACGGATCGCCGGGCACCGGCGCGAACCGTCGAGAACGGAAACAGAACATGAGTCCGCAGCCGAACTGTGGACGAACCGAAGAACCGTTGGGAGACAACGAATGAAGAAGCTCATTTCCTTTACCCTGAACGGCCACGAGGTGTCCGCGGAGGTGGAGTCCCACCGGATGCTGCTCGAGCTGCTGCGGGAGACCTTCGACCTGAAGGGGACCAAGCCCGGTTGCGGGCAGGGGGAGTGCGGGGCATGTACCGTGCTCGTGGACGGCGTCAACGTGGACTCGTGCCTCTACCCGGCCTTCGAGATCGAAGGGAAGTCGGTGACCACGATCGAGGGGTTGATCGGGGAGGGCAACACGCTCCACCCGGTCCAGAAATCCTTTGTGGATCGCGGCGGCATCCAGTGCGGTTTCTGCTCGCCCGGGATGATCATGTCCGCCACGGCCCTCCTGAATGAGAACCCGTCGCCGGACGACGACGAGATCAAGCGGGCCATCTCCGGCAACCTCTGCCGCTGCACCGGCTACGTCCAGATCGTGGAGTCCGTGCGGGACGCGGCGGAGCGGATGCGGGAGAACGCCGGTTGATTCCATCCGCCGGGGAACCCTTTCGAAAACCGGATCAGCAATCGAACTCAGAGGACCAAAATGACCACGAAATACAGCTTCATCGGGACCGAAGCCGCCAGACCGGACGCTCCGGACAAGGCGGCGGGCAAGGCGGTGTACATTCACGACCTCGTCAGGCCGGGCATGCTCTTCGGCAAGATCAAGTACAGCGAGCACGCGCACGCCCGGATCAAGCGGATCGACACCTCCCGGGCGGAGAGGCTGCCCGGGGTCCGGGCCGTGCTCACGGGGGACAACAGCCCGCAGGTGCGGTACGGCTTCATCAAGGACAACTTCGTGTTCAAGCGGGACAAGGTCCGGCAGTACCGGGACGAGGTGGCGGCGGTGGCGGCCACCGACCCGGACATCGCGGCCGAGGCCGTTGACCTGATCGAGGTGGAGTACGAGGAGCTCCCCGGCGTGTTCGATCCGGAGGAGGCCTTGCAGGAGGGGGCGCCTCTCATCCACGACACCGACGCCCGGGGCAAGCCCAAGCAGGACAACCTGGTCCCCGTGCCGTGGCGGTTCGCCGCAGGGGACGTGGAGAAGGCCAAGCAGGAAGCCGCCTACGTGGCCGAGGACGCCTTCGAGACCCAGCTCATTCAGCAGTCGTGCATGGGGACCGCCGGGTGCATCGCCGAGTTCGACCTCCAGAACAACCTGATCATGCACACCAAGACCCAGATTCCCTTCCTCGCCCAGAACGACTTCAACCAGGCCCTGGCGGCCATGGGGCTCAAGGGGAAGAACACCCGGGTGATCGTCCCCACCCTGGGGGGCTCCTTCGGGACCGGGCTCGACACCCACGGCTACGAGTTCATCGCCATCCTGCTCGCGTACAAGACCGGCCGGCCCGTCAAGATCGTGCTGGGGCGCGAGGAGGAGTTCGTCACGCTCTCGCCGCGTCAGCCCACCCGGAGCCGCATCATCCAGGGGTGCGACAGAGAGGGAAAGCTGACCTTCCGCGAGCTCCACATGATCCTCGACAACGGGGCCTACACGTCCTGGGGGGCCACCACCCCCAGCGTGATGATGCTTCCCGTCTCGAGCATCTACCGCGTCCCCAACGTCCTCTACGACACCCGGATCGTCTACACCAACAACACCTACTGCCAGGCCATGCGGGGGTACGGAAACCCCCAGGCCGCCTGGGCCCTGGAGGGCAACCTGGACCACCTGGCCGAGGAGGCGGGCATCGACCCCTACGAGTTCCGCATGATCAACCGGAACATCCCGGACGACCTGACGCCCATGGGTCTCAACATCACCACCTGCGGCCACAAGGAGTGCCTGGAGACGGTGGCGGACCGGCTCGGGTGGAAGGAGAAGCGGGGCAAAGGGAGAAAGGCCGAGGACGGCAAGGTCCGCGGGGTGGGCATGGCCTCTCTCTTTCACGTGGGCGGCTCCGGGCGGGTCTACCGTTCCGACGGAACCGGGATCATCATGAAGCTGGACGACTTCGGAAACGTCTCGGTCATCGCCGGCGGGGTCGAGATGGGTCAGGGGTTCGAGGCCTCCCTGTCCCTGGCGTCGGCCGAGGCCCTGGGCGTGACCCCCGAGAAGGTCAAGGTGGTCACCGGAGACACGGCCACCTGTCCCTGGGACGTGGGGACCCACGCCAGCCGCGGGGCCTTCACGGCCTGCAACGCGGCGATCCAGGCCGCAAGGCTGGCCCGGGACAAGATCTTCACGATCGCCGCCGAGCACTTCATGCCCCGCATCCAGTACAAGGAGAAGCGGAAGCAGAAGAAGGCCCCGGACTACCAGATCCCCGATCTCGACTTCGAGCAGGTTCTCGAGCCGTCCGACTTCGACATGAAGGAGGACGTGGTTTTTCTCAAGGACGATCCCGAGCATCCCCTCCTGCACCTCCGGCTGGAGGAACTCCTGCGCGAGGCCCACTACAAGGAGCAGGGGACCATGATCGTGACGGAAGCCTTCTACGATCCCTGCAACCAGATGCTCGACATGAAGACGTGCCGGGGCAATCTCTCCGCCACCTACATCTTCGGGACCCAGGGCGCCGAGGTGGAGGTGGATACGGAGACCGGAAAGGTCAAGGTCCTCCGGTTCGCGGCTGCGCACGACGTGGGGCAGGTGCTCAACCGGCAGACCATTCGGGGACAGATCTACGGCGGCGTCATGACGGGCATCGGTTACGCCCTGTGCGAGGAGTACAAATCGGATCACGGGAAGAACCTGAACCCCAACTTCCTGGACTACAAGATCCTCTCCGCGCCGGACGTGGACTTCCCCATCGACGTGGACTGCATCGAGACCCACGACGAGGAGGGGCCCTTCGGCGCCAAGGGCGTGGGCGAGCCGGGGCTGGTCCCGACGGCTCCGGCCATCGCGAACGCCGTCTACGACGCCATCGGGGTGCGCATCCACTCCCTGCCCATCACGCCCGAGAAGGTCCTCGAGGCGCTGAGGGGGGAGGAGGTGTGACGGGCCGTGTTCGTGGTTCGTGAAAAGGGCAAAACCGCGTCACGGTCTCACCGGCGTCTCCCCGGGGGCGGCGTGGGCTGACGTGAACCGTTCAGGCGGAAACAAGGCAGGCAATCGAGGAGGAATACCATGGACACGGAGAAGAAGCTCTATCCGACGGCGTTGAACCCCCTGCTGATCCAACCCAAACGCCCGCTTCCCAAGGAGGTGGCGATCATCGGGGCCGGCACCATCGGGCCCGACATCGGCTACTACGTGAAGAGCGCCCTTCCGGACATCACGCTTCATCTCGTCGACGTGGCCGAGGGTCCGCTCCAGGGCGCGGAGAAGCGCCTCCAGGGGTACGCCCGAAAGGCCGTGGACAAGCGGAAGATGACCCAGGAGAAGGCCGATGCCGTGATGGCCAACATCTTCTACACCCAGGACTACGACCGGATCGCCGGCTGCGACCTGGTGATCGAAGCGGCCACGGAGAGCATCCCCCTCAAGCAGAAGATCTTCCAGATGATCGAGGAGCGGGTGAGCGAGGAGACCATCATCACGTCCAACACCAGCTCCATCCCGGCGGATCGGATCTTCGGCGCCATGAAGCGGCCGGACCGGGCCACGGTCACCCACTTCTTCGCCCCGGCCTGGCGAAGCCTCCCCGTGGAGGTCATCCGGTGGGAGAAGGCCGACCCGCAGGTGGTGGACGACCTGTTCTGGTTCTTCGCATCCACCGGCAAGGCGCCCATCATCACGGACAACGCCATCTGCTTCGTCCTGGACCGGATCTTCGACAACTGGTGCAACGAGGCCGCCTACCTGCTGGAGCACGCCACGGCGAGCCAGATCGACAAGGTGGCCGAGGAGTTCGTCTTCGCCGGTCCGTTCTTCGTCCTGAACATGGCCAACGGAAACCCGATCATCGTGGAGACGAACACCCTCCAGATGGAGGAAGGGGAGCACTACCGACCCGCCTCCATCCTGAACTCCGTGGATCGCTGGAACACCCATCGCCCGGGTTCCAAGGTGGAGGTCCCCGACGACCTGAAGGGCCTCATCCGGGACCGGCTCCTGGGCATCTTCTTCTCCCAGTCCTTCGACATCATCGATCGGGGCATCGGCACCGAGGCGGACCTCAACTTCGGGTGCCAGATCGCCCTGGGCTTCCGCAAGGGGCCCCTCGACGTGATGCGGGAGCTCGGGGAGGCCGAGGTGAAGCGGATCATGGACCGGTTCGTCTCCGAGCGGCCCGGCTTCCCGACGGCCAAGGGGTCGTTCGCCGACTACCAGGGCTTTCGCCGGTTCGTCCTGGTGGACGACGTGGACGGGGTCGAGGTGATCACCATCCGCCGGCCCCAGGCCATGAATGCGCTCACCCCCGAGATCACCGACGAGATCCGGGTCGTGCTCCAGGCCGGGGAGGACGACCCGAAGGTCAAGGGGTTCGTCATCACGGGGTACGGGACGGGCGCGTTCAGCGCCGGCGCGGACATCGGGAAGTTCCCCCAGTACCTGGGGGATTTCGACGCCCTCTACGGCTACACCAAGGAGTGGGCCCGGACCCAGCTCTACATGGACCGGATGAGCAAACCCGTGGTGGCGGCCGTGAACGGTATGGCCCTCGGCGGCGGGCTCGAGCTCGCCATCCGCTGCCACGGCATCGTAGCCTTGAACAAGGCCATGTTCCAGTTCCCCGAGATCACCCTGGGCATCCTCCCCGGCATCGGGGGGTGCATCGTCCCCTACCGGAGATGGCCCGCCGGGGCTGCGCAGTTCCACGACATGCTCCTGACGGGAAAGCCGCTTTTCGCCCCAGCCGCCCACGAGGCTGGGATGGTCTCGGCCCTGGCCGAGGACTACGGATCGCTCATTCGGGCCGCGGTGGCGGAGGTCGAAAGGCTGGAGGGCAACCTCCCCGGCATCCCCGACGGCCGGGTGGACATCCCGCCCGTGGAGGTGCCCGAGAGCCCCACCTCGGGGAAGATGCCCCTGAGCAGGGAGGCCGTCTCCATCACCGCCGAGACCATCGAGGAGGGCTGCAAGGCTGAGACCTTTGCCGAGGCCCTGGAGGTAGGCTACAAGGGCTTTGCGCGGACCGGGTGCACGGACGCAGCCAAGGAGGGGATCTCCGCCTTCCTCCAGAAGAGGAAGCCGGAGTTCAAAAAGTAGGGCGGATACGCACGAGGAGAACATGGCCATCAACACCCAGAAGGAGTACCGGGAGCGCGTGGAAGCGCTCCGTCCCAGACTGTTTTTCGGCGGAAAACGGGTGGAACGGCTTCAGGATCACCCCGTCAGCAAAGGGGTCATCGAGGCAACCGCGCGGGTCTACGAGCTCACCATGGAGCCTGAGCACGCCGAGGTCATGACCGCCACGTCCCATCTGACCGGCGAGCCCATCAGCCGCGCCCTTCACATTCACCAGAGCAGGGAGGACCTCTTCAAACGCCTGGATATGGCTCGGCTGAGCAGCCAGAAGCTGGGAACCTGCAACTACCGCTGCCCCGGCAATGAGATGCTGCCCTCCCTCGCCGCCACCACCTGGGAAATCGACCGCGACAAGGGGACGGAGTATCACCACCGCTTCAACGACTACCTGCGCTATGCCCAGGAAAGCGACCTGGTGGTCAGCGGATCGGTGACCGACCCCAAGGGCGACCGCAGCAAGCGTCCCTTGGAGCAGGACGCGGATCTCTATGTCCGCGTGGTGGAGAAAAGGACCGACGGCATTGTGGTCAACGGGGCCAAGCAGCACGCCACGGGGGCCTATGCTGCAGACGAGACCCTGGTGCTCCCGGGGGTCTCCTCCCGCAAGGGCGAGGAGGATTACGCCCTGGCCTTTGTCATCCCCAACGGGTCTCCGGGAGTCACCTACATCGGTCAGTACAACCCTTTCAGCATGGAGCGGGAGCACGAGCCCGAAACCCGGGTCCTCGGAAACCCGGTATATGGGCAGCGGGAGACGTGCCTCATCGTCTTTGACCACGTCTTCGTCCCCTGGGAACGGGTCTTCATGTGCGGCGAGGTCGAGTACACGCAGAAGTTCATCGTCCGGTTCGCCAAGACCCATCGCATGAACTGCGGCGGTGCCTGCAAGGTGGGTTTCATGGACCTCATCATCGGGGCCACCCGGCTCATGGCCGAGTACAACGGCCTGGCCGACGCGTCTCACATCGCCCAGAAAATCACGCGCATGCTCCAGCTGAATGACACGTCCCTGGCCTGCGCCACGGCTGCGGCCTACTTCGGCAAGGAGGAGCCCGAGGGCTCGGGGGTGTTCATGCCCGACGAGACCATGGGCAACATCGCCAAGCTGAACACGAATGACGGGTTCTGGGAGGTGATGGCCCTGGCCGGCGACATCGCCGGCGGCATCCCCGCCACCATGCCCAGCGAAAAGGAACTGGAGAATCCGGAGGTCAAGGACTACATGGAGAAGTACCTCAAGGCCGCGGCCCCGGCCGACCAGCGCATGCGGATTGCACGCTTCCTGCAGAACTGGGTGGCCGGGCTCCATGGGTTGGGAACCCATCAGGGTTCCGGGCCGAGCCAGAGCCAATATGTGTCCATCTACCGGGCAGCGGATCTGGAATCGAAAAAGAAGATGGCCCTGGCCTTGGCGAACGCCCTCACGTAGGACCGATTCCGACGGTGGTCGCCGGTGTATCTTTGTATAGTAGTATATAAATGCAAGATGTTGGCCTTGCTTTTCCGTAAATTTAGTGGTCATAAGTTCCAACGCGGGCTGCCGCCCGCAACCCAGCAGCGGAACGGCCGGCTCTGGGGGCCGGGGCCTTCCTCCGCTCCCTTCGCTCCCGGCCTGGTCATTGCGGGCGGTTACGACCGGGGGATTCCTGCCCCCTCCGCGTTCCACCCCCGCCCCGAAGCCTTTCCCGGATGGGAGGGCCTTGCGTCTGCGAGCCTGCTCCACCGCTTCATTCTGTTTACAGGCGGGGGATGGCCGCGGTTTCCCCCGGACGTAACCGCCCGCAATGACGAAGGCCTCCCGCTGATGTCCGCTGCGGAAAACCCCGGCCCCCGCCGCCTGCAGCCTCGGTGTGAACAACTTCTTGTTTTTCGCGACGGGGTTTCATGAGTAAGTCACTAACACTCGAAGGGTGTGGCCACTGAAATCAATGTCCACGGTGTTTTCCAGCAGATCCTCATAAGATCTCCCCTCCTCAATAACAGACAGTATATCCAGCGGCCCGGTCCGAGTCGTAAGAAGCACGTGACCCTTTCCCGACAGGTCGCGCTCCTTCGGTTCAATCAACTTGTCATCCAAACGACGATGAACAGCGTCAACCGCACACCGGATTGGGTATCGTTTTCTATTTCGTCAGATACGGTATAACCCCTCTTGAATGGCCAATTTCCAAAGCCAAAGGACGCTTTTCAAAATCAGCTCCTTCGAAATAGTGCGCTTTGGTAGGGCCTTGGTCAAGACGCTGCTCTATGATAATGATGGACCCCAGACAGACCCGGCACATGAAACCATGCAAGCCCCGACGAACAGGACGGTTCCATTGTGGTGATCAAGCACCGCAAAGGATTTCCGAGGGGTGTGAGGGCCACTGAAGGCATTATGAAGACGGAACTCGCCGCATTCATGGACCGCTGCCTCTGCCTGGACCTGGAGACCGGGCCGGACGGGACCATCCTCGCCCTGGGCGCGGCCTTGGGGCAGGAGACCGTATTCCAAAAGCCCCGAGCACCCGCCGGGGCGGCCCTCGACGAGGTTCATGAGATGGCCGGCAGAGCCCGGTTCCTTCTCGGGCACAACCTCCTCGGTCACGACCTGCCCGTGATCGAGGCCCGGTTTCCGGAATCGCCCCTCCTTCGGATGCCCGTGGTGGACACCCTCTATCTCTCGCCCCTGGCCTTTCCGGAAAACCCGTACCACCGGCTGATCAAGGACTACAAACTGGTGAAGGACTCCCTCAACGACCCCCTGGCCGACACCCGCCTGGCCGCCTCCCTCTTTGCGGACCAGTGGGAGGCCCTGACCGGCGGCGAGGCCGGGGAGAGCGGGCGCCTCTCCTTCTACCGCCATGCCTTCTCCGGGAGAGAAGGGTATCGGGGCATTCAGGAGGCCTTGAAGGCCATGGGCGCCGCTTCCGTGGAAGGGAGCGAGGCCGTTGGAATCTTCGAGGGACTCAGCCGGGGGCGGGTCTGCCTCCATGCCCTGAAGGAGACCGTTCCCGGTCGGCTGGAGGACCCGGAACAGCGGGTGTCCCTGGCCTATGCGCTGGCCTGGATCGGCGTGGCCGGGGGCAACTCGGTGCTTCCGCCCTGGGTGGGCCGACGGTTTCCCCTCGTGCCGACCGTGCTGCGGGCATTGCGGGACATCCCGTGCGGCGACTCGGGCTGCGCGTACTGCGCGGAGGCCCATGACCCCGAAAAGCAGCTGCAGCGCTTCTTCGGGTTTTCCGGGTTCCGGTCCGAGCCGGCCGGACCCCGGGGCGTGAGCCTTCAGAGGGCCGTGGTGACAAGGGCCATGGGCGGGAAGTCCCTGTTCGCCGTGCTGCCCACGGGCGCCGGTAAGAGCCTCTGCTACCAGCTTCCGGCCCAGGTCCGTTACCTGCGACGGGGCGTCCTGACCGTGGTGATCTCGCCCCTTCAGGCCCTGATGAAGGACCAGGTGGACAACCTCCGCAACCGGACCGGGGCCCCCAACGCGGCCGCCCTGAACGGGCTCCTCACCGCGCCGGAGCGGGGTGATGTGCTCGAGGGCGTTCGACTGGGCGACGTGGGCCTCCTCTACATCTCCCCGGAGCAGCTTCGAAACCGCTCGTTCCGCGACGCGGTCCGCTACCGGGAGATCGGGTGCTGGGTCTTTGACGAGGCCCACTGCCTGTCCAAGTGGGGCCACGACTTCCGGCCCGACTACCTCTACGCCGCCCGGTTCATCAAGGAGTTCTCCACGGAGAACCAGGGCTTCCTCCCTCCGGTCCAGTGCTTCAGCGCCACGGCCAAGGAGGACGTGCTGAGCGAGATCATCGCCCACTTCCGCAACCATCTGGGTGTGGACCTGGAGGTCTTCAAGGGCGGCGTGGACCGGGACAATCTTCAGTTCGAGGTGGAGACCGTTTCGAGCGCAGAGAAGCACCCGCGGCTCCACGCGCTCCTCTCGGAGCGGCTGCCGCCGGACCGCCCGGGATGCGCCATCGTCTACTGCGCTACGCGAAAGGGCGCGGAGGCCGCGGCCGATCACCTTCAAAACCGGGGCTGGCAGGCCGAAGCCTTTCACGCGGGGATCGACCCGGCCCGAAAGCGCGACATCCAGGCCGACTTCGTGGACGGTCGGGTCCGCGTCATCTGTGCCACCAATGCCTTCGGTTTGGGCATTGACAAGGAAGACGTGCGCCTGGTGGTCCACCTGGACATCCCCGGGTCTCTCGAGAACTACGTCCAGGAGGCCGGTCGGGCCGGCCGGGACCGCCTCGATGCCGAGTGCGTGCTCTTCTACGACGAGGAGGACATCGAGATCCAGTTCAGGCTCTCCGCACTCTCGCGGCTCGATCGGCGGGAGATCGCCCGAATCCTTCGGGTGCTCCGGCGGGCCCGGCGGGACCGTGAAGGCAACGTGGTGCTCACCACGGGCGAACTGGTGCGGGACGAGGAGATGGAGGGCGTCCTGGATCCGGATGAGCGCGGGGTCCACACCAAAGTGGTCGCGGCCGTCTCCTGGCTGGAGCGGGCCGGGTTCCTGGAGCGGAACGAGAACCGCACCCAGGTCTTTCAGGGCCGCCCGCAGGTGAGGACCCTCGGGGAGGCCGAGGCTCGAATCGACAGGCTCGGGCTCTCCGAGCGCCAGAAGAGGCGGTGGTTGGCGATTCTCGAGACCCTGATGAACGCGGATACGGACGAGGGGTTCAGCGCGGACGAGCTGGCCGAGCTGGGTGCGTTCAGGAGAGAACCGGACGAAGGCGCCCCTTCCGGCAAGGCCGAGACCGAGGCCCAGAGGGTCCTGCGCACCCTCTACGACATGGCAGAGGCAGGACTGATCCAGAAGACCCTCCTCATGTCGGCCTTTGTCCGCTACAAGGTGGCGGCCCACTCGGGGGTGCTCCTGGACCGGGTCTGCGAGCTGGAATCCGCCATGCTCGGGGCGCTTCGGGAGGAGGCCCCGGATGCGGACAGCGGCGAGCCGGTGGTCCTCTCCCTTCGGCACCTCAACCAGCGCCTCCTGGACCGGGGCCACGGGCAAAGCAACCCGGAGATCCTTCGAAACCTCCTGGCCGGACTCTCTCAGGACGGCAAAGGTCTGGCCGGGAGCCGCGGGAGCCTCGTCTTCGGGTACGCGGGCCGCGACCGGTATCACGTCAAGCTCCAGCGGGACTGGCCCTCCCTCATGCAAACGGCCGAGCTCCGCCGCGACGCGGCCCGGGCCGTTCTGGACGCCGTCGTCAGCCGCATCCCCGAGGGCACTCCCCCCGCAGCCAGTGTGCTGGTGGACTTCTCCGCCGAGGACCTGCTCGCAACCCTCAGAACCAACCTGATCCTGGCCGGCCGCATCCGGGACCCCCTGGCCGCCATCGACCGGGCCCTGCTCTTCCTCCACGAGCAGCGCGTGATCACGCTCCAGAAAGGGCTGGCCGTCTTCCGCCAGGCCATGACCATCCGGGTCCTGCCCGAGGCCGGGGGCCGGCGGTACGGCAAGGGCGACTACGAGCCACTCGCCCGGCACTACGGCGAGCGCGTCTTCCAGGTCCATGTCATGGACGAGTACGCGCGCCGGGGCGTGGAGGAGATCGGCCGGGCCCTCGCCCTGGTGATGGCCTACTTCACCCGAAGCAAGACCGAGTTCGTGCGGCAGTTCTTCCCCGGCCGGCCCGAGATCCTGGAGCGGGCCACGGGCGGGGAGTCGTTCCGGCGCATCGTGGACGACCTGGAGAACCCCCATCAGTCCGCCGTGGCGGCCGCCGCGGAGGACCAGAACATGCTCGTCCTGGCCGGTCCCGGCTCGGGCAAGACCCGGGTGGTGGTCCATCGCTGCGCCTATCTGCTGAGGGTGCTGCGGGTGAGGCCCGAGAGCATCCTGGTGCTCTGCTACAACCGGAGCGCCGTCTGCGAGCTCCGCCGGCGCCTCCGCAGCCTGGCCGGCCGCGACGCCCTCGGCGTCACCGTCCAGACCTACCACGGGCTGGCCCTGCGTCTCACAGGACGGTCTCTGCTGGGCCGGGATCTTCGCGACGAGCTCGCCGAGGAGGGTTTCAGCCGCATCATTCAGGACGCAACCACCCTGCTGCAAGGGGATGTGGAGACCTTCGGGCTGGAGAAGGACGAGCTCCGCGACCGGCTCCTCCGCGGGTACCGGCACATCCTGGTGGACGAGTACCAGGACATCGACGAGGACCAGTACCGGCTCATCTCGGCCATTGCCGGCCGCTCCCTTCAGGAGGAGGAGAAGCGTCTGAACATCCTGGCCGTGGGCGACGACGATCAGAACATCTACCAGTTCCGCGGGGCCAACGTGGCGTACATCCGGCGATTCCAGGAGGACTACGGGGCGTCCACCCATTTCCTCGTGGAGAACTACCGCTCCAGCCGCCACATCATCGGGGCGGCCAACGCCCTGATCTCCCGAAACCGCGACCGCATGAAGAAACGCCGCCCCATCCGGATCGATCGTGGTCGCGAGAGCCTCGACCCGGGCGGACGCTGGGCACGGCTCGATTCCCTGACGGCCGGCCGCGTGCAGGTCCTCTCGTGCACGGACGAGACGGAGCAGGCCTCTGCCGCGACCGGTGAGCTGCTGCGCCTTCAGGGACGGGACAAGGACCTTGCCTGGGAGCGCTTTGCCGTTCTGGGCCGGGAGTGGAGCCTGCTCTATCCCCTGCGCCTTCTGCTGGAGGAGCGCGGCGTGCCCGTGTCCATGTCCCTGCCGCCGGACAAGATGCCCCCGCTGCTCCGCATCCGCGAAAACGCGGCGTTCCTGGAGGCCCTGAAGGCCGACGACCGGTCCCCGGCCCGGGCATCCGACCTGCTGGAACGGCTAGGCGGCCTCTTTCCCGGCCGGAGCGGGGACCCCTGGGTGAAGCAGCTGCGGGGCATCCTGGAGGACTGGCGCGAGGAGAGCGGGGACGCCGAGCTTCCGGTGCGGCATGCCCTGGAGGCCCTCTACGAGAGCCTGGCCGGGATGCGGCACGAGCGGAGGCTCGGGCGGGGCGTTTTTCTGGGCACGGCCCACGGGGTCAAGGGCATGGAGTTCGATCACGTGATCATCCTGGACGGGGGCTGGGACCGTGCCTGCCAGGGGGCCCGGGCCGAGGAGGAGAGGCGCCTCTACTACGTGGCCATGACCCGGGCCCGGGAGACCCTGTGCCTGCTCCAACGTGAGGACGCCCCCAATCCTTTTGCCGGGACTCTCGACGGAGATGCCGTCCTCCGTCGCCGGGCCGCGCCCCACCCGGAGACGGGGACCGGCCGGGAGGCCTTTCTGCGGGGCTGGGCCCTCCTGGGCCCCCAGGATTTCCACCTGGGTTACCCGGCCCGCTTTCCAGCGGACCACCCCATCCACGGGGCCCTCTCAGCGCTTCGCCACGGGAGCCGCCTGGAACCCCGGGTCCGAAACGGCCACGTGATCCTGACGGACGGGGCCGCCGTCCCGGTGGCGCGGCTCTCCAGGGCCGCAGCTGAAGCGTGGCGCGACCGCCTGGACCGAATCTCGTCCATTCGAGTGGCGGCCGTGATCCGCCGCTTCCGGGACGACGAGGACGCCGCGTACCGCGGCACCTGCCGCGTGGACGCCTGGGACATCCCCCTGGTGGAGATCCACTTGGATAGGGCCGCCCCGGCACGCTGATTCAGTTTCGAAGCATTCGCAACCCCGCTCACGCGCCGCTGGTAGGGGCACTACATCATCTGATGACGGTTTTTGCCGTTTGACACCAGCAAATACCGTCGGGTAGCATCTCGATGCCGGATTGGGGAATCCGGTTTGCTCGGAAACCCGATGGCGTTGTAGAAAGCCCGAAGCTTCGAGATCTGCCCCCGGGATTTCAACAGGTGATAGCGTGCCCGACGGCGGGTGAGCAGGTTCCTGCGAATCCGTCAAACCCTATCACAGCCTGCTGGAGGCTCGATGAACGACGAGCAGCCGTTCTCCAAGTCGAGAAAAGGCCTGTACGCGGTGCGGGTTCCGGAGCCGTTCGTCTCGGCCTTTGTGCGGGCCCAGGAGTACGTCTCCGGCTACTTCCGGGATCGGACCCTGGATCCGGCCAAGGGCTTCATCGAGATCTCGGGGGAACGGTACATCCTGGTCCGCGCGGCCTCCATGTCCAAGGAGTTCTTCGACCTCGTCACGTCGCTCTACCGCGACCGGGGGGAGAAGGAGGCGAGGACGGTCACCCTGGGCTTCCTCTTCGACATCGCCCACTCCATCGGGAAAGCGGATGCGAAGCGGTTCTTCTCCAGGATGGACGTGAGCGACCCCATCGAAAAGCTCTCCGCCGGGCCCGTCCACTTTTCCCACACCGGCTGGGCCTTCGTGGAGATCCTCCCGGAGTCCAGCCCTTCGCCGGACGAGGACTTCTACCTGATCTACGACCATCCCTTTTCCTTTGAAGCGCACACCTGGCTCGAGAGCGGGGAGCACACCGATTTCCCCGTCTGCGCCATGAACGCGGGCTACTCCTCCGGCTGGTGCGAGGAGAGCTTCGGCATTCCCCTCGTGGCGGCGGAGATCGCGTGTCGCGCCAAGGGCGACGATCACTGCCGGTTCATCATGGCGCCCCCGTCCCGCATCAAGGACCGCATCGCCCGGTACGGGAAGCAGACCGAGTCCGGACCGGCGCAATTCGGCGCCGTCGACATCCCCGAGTTCTTCCAGCGAAAGCGGCTGGAGGACGAGCTGATGAAGAGCGAGAAGACGGTGCGGGCGCTGCTCAACGCCCCCAAGGACAGGGCGCTTCTCCTGGACCGGGAGGGGCGGCTTCTGGCCCTGAACGAGCCGGCGGCTCGAGCCTTCGGGCGGGAGGCGGACGATCTGATCGGCGAAAACGCCTTCGATCTCTTCCCTCCGCCGCTGTCCGAGTCCCGCAGGTCCTACCACGAGCAGGCCGTCCGGTCGGCCCGCTCCCTGCGCTACGAGGACAACCGGGAGGGTCGCTGGATGGACACCACGGTGGATCCGGTCCTCGATGCCAACGGTCGGGTGGCCCGCGTGGCCGTGGTGAGCCGGGACATGACCGAGTACAAGCAGATGCAGGAGGCGCTACGAAAGGAGAAGGAGTTCAACGCCACCCTCGTCCAGACCTCGCCCGCCTTTTTCGTGGCGATCGACGCGGAGGGCCGGACCCTGCTCATGAACGACGCCATGCTCCGGTCCCTGGGGTACTCCCAGGACGAGGTGATCGGGAAGAACTACCTGAACGCCTTTGTTTCCAGGGAGGACTGGCCCGCCCTGCAGCAGGGGTTCGAGGCCCTGAACGGCCATGGGGCGCTCCGGACCCTGGAGAGCCGCATGAAGACCAAGGACGGCCGCGAACGCATGGTCGAATGGCACGGCCGCCACGTACTCAGGGAGGATGGAACGCTCGATTTCTTCTTCGCCCTGGGGATCGATGTCACCCAGCGAAAGCAGGCGGAGGACGAGCTCTGGAGGCACCGCGATCACCTCGAGGAGCTGGTGCGGGAGCGAACGGAACGCCTCTCCCGGACCAACGAGCAGCTCCAGCGGGAGATCGCGGAACGGACCCAGGCGGAGCAGGCCCGCCAGAAGAGCGAGACCATGCTTCGGGCCATCTTCGACCAGACCTTCCAGTTCATCGGCGTACTGAGACTGGACGGGACGGTGATTCAGGTGAACCAGACGGCCATGGACTTCGTCGGGACGAGCCACGAGGAGATCTCGGGCCGGTCCTTCTGGGAGACACCGTGGTGGGTCCACTCCGGCCGGGAGCAGGAGAGGCTGAGGCGGGGGATCGAGCGGGCCGCGAGGGGGGAGCTCGTCCGATACGAGGCGACCAATGCCGCACCGGACGCCGGCACCGTGCACATGGACATCTCCATCAAGCCGGTTCGCGACACGGAGGATCGGATCGTCCTGCTGCTCTGCGAGGGGCGGGACATCTCGGACCTCAAGACCGCCATGGAGGACCTGCAGGCCCGGGAGGAAGAGCTCAAGGTCCAGTCCCGGAGCCTGGAGGAGGCCAACATCGCGCTCAAGGTCCTCCTCAGGCAGATGGAGGAAAAGAAGCGCGGCGACCAGGAGAACGTGCTCTCCAACCTCCGGCAGCTGGTTCTGCCCTACATCGAAAGGCTCAAGCGGAGCGGGCTCGGGAGCGAGGAGCGGGCCATCGTGAACACCCTGGAGTCGAACCTGAACAGCATCACCTCCCCGCTCATCCAGCGGCTGTCCTCCACAGCGCTCGGGTTGACGCCCATGGAGATTCGCGTCGCCCACCTGGTGCGCGAAGGCCTCCGCAACAAGGAGATCGCGGAGCTCCTGGGGGTTTCGCTGAACACGGTGTCCAGCCACCGGCACAAGATCCGCTCCAAGCTCGGACTCAGGAACGAGGGCGCCAACCTCCGATCCTACCTGATGTCCCTCGAGGAGTAGCCTTCCCTGCTTTTCGGACGGCCTCGCAGGAAAGCGTAAAGCGTGTCCAAGGCGGGCTGACGCCCGCAACCCGCCGGAGGAACGGCCGGCTTTGGAGGCCGGGGCCTTCCTCCGCCTCTGGAGTCATGAAACTGGTGTTGCAGAACGATGAATTTCTTTCATGGTTTTCTCGCCGAATTAACAGGCTTGACGGATCCGGTCCTCTCAACATAAAAGGAAGCGTACGATCCATTCACCCCTGTTTCCTTCTCCATCCTTTTTCCGAAACCCAGCCGTGCCGACCCGACCGCGACAGACCGAACCGGGTCCCGAGAGCGAACATCATCCCCTTGATGATTTCAATGATTGACGGATTCGTAAAAACCCGCTCACCCGCCGCTGGAAACGCCATATCCTATGGATATTTCCAGGGCAGATCTCGAGGATTCGGGCTTTTTACGACTCCAAAATGATTCGTGTTCGTGCCATTTCTGTAGAATAACGAAGAGATGGCCGTTGTTGAGAAGCCGCCCGCGCTGCGCTTCCGAGCAAGGCGGGCCCAGAGGGATCGTTTCCGCCCGGAGACGCTTCGAGGAGGTTATTGATGATGAAGGTGCTGGTGAGCGACGTGCTGTCGGAGGTGGGGGTTCGGATCTTCGAGGAGACGCCGGGGATCGAGGTGAGCGT
>CAYVVQ010000010.1:0-18777 GCA_964454455.1 uncultured Desulfobacterales bacterium
TCCCATGGCCGCGCCCGCGGTGTGGTAGACCGGCAGGTAGTCCGGATCGGTGCGGCGCATGGGAAAGCCCAATCCGTCACCCGCCGGCCGGACGTCGAGGAGGGCGCCCGTCTTTCGGAGGCCTCCTCCGGGCGCCTTTCCCGAGGAGCGCGTTCAGCCCCACCCCCGCCACAACGAACAGGGCGGGAATCACGGTGAATCCGATCCACCAGGGCCAGCCGGTGTGGTGACAGATGTTCCGTCCAAGCAGGACCCCGATCAGGTAGACCACCACCCAGGGCCCGATGCTTCTCTTCCTTCCGGTGAACGCCATGGCGGTTCCTTGGGTGAGGGCCGGGCGTTTCATGCGCCCAGGCGCGTTCCAGGGGGATGCCGATGTCGAGGATCCACCGGCCGTCCGGCTGCGGTGCCGCCTTCCGTTCTACAGGATCTCCAGAAGCTTCAGCCCCTCGTGAAAGAGGGCCCCCGCCAGCACCGCCAGCATCACCCCCAGAAGCCGCATGATGAACCGGTAGGCCCGGCCCGACAGGAACGACTTGAAACGGCCGGTCAGCACGGCCAGGGTCATCTTCGATCCCACCAGCAGAACGTAGAAACCGCCCACGAAGGCCAGGGGCGGCCAGAAACCCTCCCGCCCGGCCCGGATGATCGTGGGCGCACCCACGCTGAGCCAGAAGAGGTAGGGGTTCGGGCTCATCGCGTTGACCAGGATCCCCCGGGTCAGGGACCCGGCCCTTCCCCCCTTGACCTCCACCTCGAGCCCCCGGGTGCGGAGGCTCCCCCAGGCGAGGTACAGGAGAAAGCAGCCGCCGGCCAGCGAGATCCCCCCCAGCACGCCGTGGAACCCGGCAAACCTCGACAGAACGAAGACCGCCACGAGGATGATCGGCAGGTCGGTCACGATCGGGGCCAGGGCCACCTTCATTCCGGCCGCCATGTCGTGCCGGAGGGTCTCGGAGATCGTCAGGACCAGCAGCGGCCCGGGAGACACCCCTGCGTAGAGGCCCAGCGCGATGCCCATGACCAGGAACTCCACGGGACCCTACAGCTCCCCGAACCGAAAGCACGTCGCCAGGTGATCGTTCACAATGCCCCCCGACTGCAGAAACGCGTGGCAGATGGTGCTGCCCGTGGCTGGACGTGGAGGTCCCGGAAGGAGTCGTCGGAGGAGCCCGGAGGCCCCGTTCTCGACGGCCGGCCTCACCCGCCGCCTTCCACCAGCCGGTTCACCTTGCTCACGTACGCCTCCGGATCGCACTTGCGCTCCAGCCCGGAGGCGGTCATGGTGCGCACCTTGCCGAAGATCGGCCGCTCGGCCCAGGGCCGGTCGTGGAGACCGAAGGTCCAGGCCACGCCCGCGTAGCTGTTGGGGTCCCGGCCGTCGATGAAGTACTTGTTGTTCAGGGCCAGCGCCGTCGAGAAGGCGGTCTCCGGCGTTTCGGACCACTCGAGGATCTTTTTTCCCCAGTACATCCTCATGTAGTTGTGCATGTACCCCGTGTAGCGCATCTCCCGCATGGCCGCGTTCCAGTAGGGGTCGTGGGTCTCGGCGGCCTCGAGCCGCCCGGGAGGGTACAGGGGCTCCCGCTGGTCCTTCCGATGCTCCTCGAGGGTCGTCCTCGCCCATTCCGGCAGGGCATGGTACGCGTCGTAGTCCGGCTCGAAATGCGTGTAGTTGTGCGCCAGCTCCCGGCGCACCAGCAGCTCCTCCATGAAGGCGTCCCGGCTCTCCTCGAGGCCGGGGGTCTTCCGGAGCTCGAGCGCCAGCCACACCGGCGAGATCTGCCCGAAGTGGAGGTACATGCTCATGTAGGAGACGTCGTCGGTCTGGGGCTGGTTGCGGTGGGAGGCGTAGTCTTCCAGCCGCCGATCGAGAAACGACCGGAAGACCCGTCGGGCCTCCTCCTGCCCGCCCCTGAAACGATCGACGGGCGGTACGGAGCGGTCCAGGTCCAGCCGAGCGCAGGCTGCATCGGGGTCGCTCACGTCCATCCCGGTGACGTGGAGGGGGAGGGACTGCTTCCGCGGTTCGGTCCGCTCCAGGGGTTGGAGGAACCGGGCCAGGTGCTTGTGAACCTTGCTGCGGAGGGTCCGGGCCGCGTACTCCCGCTTGTCGCTGGCCGTGTCCACCGGGACGATCAGGTTCGTCTCCACCTGGATCACCGGACGGTTCGCCTCCTCGGCGACCCGGTTCCGCCACTGCCGCTGCACCCGGGTGTGGCCGCGGTCGGTGACGATCAGGGAGGCCTCTCCTCCGAGCTCCAGGGCCGCCTCGTCGGGCCGGCGGTGGAGGACCACCAGCTTGATCCCGCGCTTTGCCAGCGCGTTGCGGGCCTCGGCCAGGCCCTGGAGCATGAACCGGTAGTGCCGGAGGTTCGCCTCCGGGAAGGCGTCCGTCAGGCCGAACCCGACCAGGAGAGGCTGATCCAGCTCGTTCGCCCGCCGGATCCCGACCTCCAGGGCCGGGTTGTGATGCTCGCGCTGGGCGGCCTGCATCCAGTAGAGAACGTACCTCCCCTCGCAAGGGGTGTCTTCCCGGCTCAGCAGCTCGATCCGCTGCGGCTCGATGTCCGGGTAAGCCCTCATTTTCCGCCACCTCTGGAAGAGCTCATGAGATCCTTCCCTCCCCGATGATCAGCGGCCCCGCGGAGGAAACCCCGCTGAACATCGGGAACACGACCCTGAAACAACCCGCGGAACGCGTAGTACACCACGCGGTACCCCACCATCATGTTGCCTCCTCGCTGGGTGTGTGCAAAGATGGGTGCCTTCGCGGCCGAGGGCTTCAATGGCCCGTGCTTGCTCGGCGGGAAGGAGAGGGTTGCGCGGCCCCCTGAGAACCGAAAGAAGCGTTGACTCAGCGATGCCCAACCTAGCGCATTTTCCCTTGTGTGGCAACAGGGCGGGATCCCGCATCCCCGAATCCGTGATGGCGTGGTAAAAACCCGGCGCGTGTGCGGGTTTTTGCGAATGCGTCACGTGGTGAGGATGTTTTGGTTTCATCACACTGCGAGGGCTCCGGTCGATGAGCGACCCCTATGACGTGATCGTGGTGGGCTCGGGGTTCGGAGGGAGCGTCTCCGCCCTGAGGCTGGCGGAGAAGGGCTACCGGGTGGCCGTCCTGGAGAAGGGGAAGCGATACCGGCCCGGTGACTTTCCCGAGACCAACTGGAACATCAAAAAGAGCCTCTGGAGGCCCGAGCTGGGGCTCTACGGGATCTGGGGGCTGACCCTGCTGCGTCACGTCTTCGTGCTCCACGGCGTGGGTGTGGGAGGCGGAAGCCTCAACTACTGCAACAACCTCCTGGTCCCGCCGGACGAGGTGTTCGCCAAGCCGGGCTGGGGGCCGGGGAGCTGGAAGGAGCGGCTCGCGGCCAACTACCGGACCGCGCAGCGCATGCTCGGGGCCAACCCCAGCCCGACGGTGGGCCGCGCCGACCGGATCCTCCGGGAGATCGGCCGGGAGATCCGGGGGGAGGACACCTTTCACGTGAACGACGTGGGCGTGTTCTTCGGGGAGTCCGGCAGGACCGTGCCCGACCCCTACTTCGGCGGACGGGGACCCGACCGCACGGGGTGCACCTTCTGCGGGGCCTGCATGACCGGGTGCCGGGAAGGGGGAAAGAACACCCTGGACAAGAACTACCTTTACCTGGCCGAGGCCCTGGGTGCGGAGGTGATCCCGGAGACCGAGGTCACGGCCGTGAAGCCCGCAGGGGACGGATGGGAGGTCAGGACGCGAAGGAGCTCCGGCCTCTCCAGGAAAGTGCGGACCTTCCGGGCGGCCCGCGTGATCCTCTCGGGCGGCGTCATGGGCACAGTGAAGCTGCTCCTCCGGTGCCGGAGGGCGGGCCTCCTGCCGAACCTGAGCCCCCGCCTGGGGGACTTCGTCCGCACCAACTCCGAGGCCCTGGTCGGCGCGGTGGCCCGGGACCCGGAAGCGGACTACTCGGACCACATCTCCATCAACAGCGGCATCCACCCGGACGAGCACACCCACGTGGAGGTCGTGCGGTTCGCCAGGGGGTCGGACCTGATGGGCCTCGTCACCACCCTGCTGACCGACGGCGGCGGCCGGGTACCGCGGGCGGTCCGGTACCTGGGGACCGTGATCCGTCACCCGCTCGACTTCCTCCGGGACCTCAACCCCGTGGGCTGGGGGGCGCGAACGCCCATCCTCCTGGTCATGCAGACCACGGAGAGCCACATGCAGGTGGACTACCGGCCCCGCTGGTACCGGCTGGGGGCGTGCAGCATGAACACGCGGCTCGCACCGGGCGCGCCCGCCATTCCCTCCTACATCCCCGTGGCCAACGAGATCGCCCGGCGCATGGCGGATCGCATCGACGGGCGGGCCGTGAGCTCC
Source organism: uncultured Desulfobacterales bacterium (assembly GCA_964454455.1). GTDB lineage: Bacteria > Desulfobacterota > DSM-4660 > Desulfatiglandales > HGW-15 > JAIPEI01. The sequence goes on from CAYVVQ010000010.1 coordinate 4,367, forward strand.
TGGCCCGAGGTGCTCTTCGACGTGCCCACCACGGCCCACATCCTCGGAGGCGCGGTCATGGGCGAAACCCCCGAGCAGGGCGTGGTGGGGTTCGACGGCCAGGTCCACGGCCACCCCGGACTCTACGTGGTGGACGGGTCCAACGTACCCGTGAACCTGGGGGTGAACCCGAGCCTCACCATCACGGCCATGGCGGAAACGGTCATGGAGACCTTGGTCCCGAAAGGCTCCTGAGCCTCGTCGCCTCCCGGGGCGGCTTGACAAGGCGCCCGAATGGCTCCAGAGTAGAGGGAACCCGGGAGGTTGCATGAACCGCCCCACAGCGAAACGTTTCGCCGGCCTGCTCGCCCCGGCCCTCCTGCTCGCCCTGCTGCTCGTTCCGCCGGCACAGGCCAAGGAGCGCTATGCCGAGCGGACCGGAAAAGGCTGCATCTTCTGCCACGAGCAGAGCACGGGCGGGGCCATCAACGCCACGGGCATCGCCTACATCCGGAACGGATACAACGACCCCATTCCGCCCCGGGTGATCGAGCGGGCCCGGGCCCTGGACACCCCCCTCCACAGCGTGCTCCGATTCGTCCTGGGCTACCTCCACCTCCTGGCCGGGGTGGTCTTTTTCGGGGCCATCTTCTACATCCACATCTTCGTGCGCCCTTCCCGCCTCACCGGCGGGCTCCCCAAGCACGAGCGCATGCTGGGGCTCTCCTGCATGGCCGTCCTGGCCGTCACGGGCGGCTACCTCACCTGGGTCCGGATCGGCCGGTGGGAGCAGTTCTTCGACAACACCTTCGGGCTCATGCTCTTCGTCAAGATCTGCCTCTTTCTCCTCATGGTGGCGCTCGGGCTGACGGCGGTCACCACGATCCACCGCCGCATGAAGGCCGAGGCCGCGACCGGGTCCGGGAGCGAGGCGGACGAGGACGAGATCACCGGCGCCAACCTCAGCCGGTTCGACGGCTCGGGCGGAAAGCCGGCCTACGTGGCGGCGGAAGGGGTGATCTACGACGTCACGGAGAGCGGCAAGTGGAAGGACGGCCGGCACTTCGGAAAGCACGCGGCCGGCGCCGACCTCACCTCGGCCCTGGACGGCGCCCCGCACGGGACCGAGGTGCTGGAGCGGTTCCCCCGGGTGGGGAAGATCGGGGCCGGACAGGAGGGTGAAGCGGCTCCCTCTCCCGTCCGCCGGGTCTTCCTGGCGTTCGCCTACACCAACCTGGTGATCGTGTTCCTGATCCTCGCCTGCATCGCGGTCTGGCGCTGGGGCTTCCCGGTGGCGGTTCTCCCCGAGGAGCGGCCAGAGGCGGCCGCCGCCGAGGGGTGCATCGGCTGCCACAAGGAGAAGAACCCCGGCCTCTACGCGGACTGGGCCGGGAGCACCCACGCCGGGGTGGGGGTGAACTGCGCCACCTGCCACCAGACCCTCCCGAACAGCCCCCTCGCCCACAAGGCCCACCTGAAGCACGACGAGACCCCCATCCGCGTGGTGGTGACCCCCAAGACGTGCGCGGGCTGCCACCCGGACCAGGCCGCCCAGTACGCCCGGAGCAAGCACGCCCACACCCGGGAGATCATGTGGGCGGTGGACCCGTGGCTCAACCACGGCATGAACAACGCCCTGGAGCGCACCAGCGGGTGCTACGCCTGCCACGGGACCCAGGTCCGCCTCGAGGACGGCCGTCCCGTCGCGGGCACCTGGCCCAACGTGGGCGTGGGCCGCATGAACCCGGACGGCTCCCTGGGGAGCTGCTCCAGCTGCCACACCCGGCACCGGTTCTCCACGGCCGAGGCGCGGAAGCCCGAGGCCTGCGACCAGTGCCACCTGGGGCCGGACCACCCCCAGATCGAGATCTACAACGAGAGCAAGCACGGGACCCTGTACCACGCCGAGTCCGACCAATGGACCTGGCTGCCGGAGGACGGAGAGTGGCAGGCGGGCCGGGACTTCCGGGCCCCCACCTGCGCGGCCTGCCACATGTCCGCGGCCGTGGGGGTCCCCCAGTCCCACGACGTGACCGAACGGCTGGCCTGGGAGACCCAGGCGCCGCTCACCATACGGCCTTCGGACTTCGAGCCCTTTCCAGCGCACACCGACTGGAAGGCCGAGCGGGCCAAGATGCGGGCCGTCTGTCTCCAGTGCCACTCGAACGGGTGGGCGGACGCGCATTTCCGCACCTACGACCGCGTGGTGGACCACTACAACCAGCAATACTACCTGCCCGCCCGAAAGGTGATGGACGGCCTGTACGACGAGGGCCTCCTCTCGCGGGAGCGTCTCTTCGACGAGGCCCTGGAGTGGGAGTTCTACGAGCTGTGGCACCACGAGGGCCGGCGCGCCCGCATGGGGACGGCCATGATGGCGCCCGACTACGCATGGTGGCACGGGTTCTACGAGCTCAAGCACCGCTTCGGTCTTTTCATGCACGAGGCCGGGAAGCTCCGCGCCGGAGAGCCGCCCACGGTCTTCCGCCGCCTTCCCGGGCGGTTCCGCTCCGAGTAGCCATGCGCCGCTTTTCCACCCTTTTTCTCCATCCTTCCATTCGAGAACCCGCTCGCTTGACCCAGGTCAAGGCGCCCGGGTTCTTCAGCGGTTAAAATGAAAAAATGAAAAAGCGCTTTCGGGGCGACCCCCTCCACGGGAGCCGGCGCCCGAGAAGCCGCGATCCGAAAGCCGATGGCCGCGGCGCATTTGTCTTTTCGTCCGGCGTCGTTATCGTAGAGGAAACCTTGATGGCGTCGTAAAAAGCCCTGAACCTTGAGATCTACCCTAGAAATATTAATAGGTTATGGCATTTCCAGCGGCGGGTGAGCGGTTTTTTGCGAACCCGTCAAACCTGTCGTGACTAAAAGGAGGCCCCATGAAGACGATCCACCTGTTCGAAGCGAACGATTTCAGCGACAAGGGCATGAAGAAGCTGCTGGTCCACGACTCGCCCTACTTCAAGATCCTCAACTTCAACTTCCGGGCCGGCCAGGAGTTCCCCGTCCATCACCACGACATCGACGGCCAGCTCTCCATCACGGTCCTGGAGGGCGAGGGCGAGTTCCTGGGAGAGGACGGAGCCACCCTGCCCGCCAAGGCGGGGGACGTGCTCATCTCGGAGATCGCCGAGCCCCACGGCATTCGGGCCTCGAGCGACATGCGGGTGATCGTGACCATCGCCCCGCCGATCTGAGCGGGGACGACCCGGCGGCCTGCGTTTGCGATCGCGCACGCGGATGAAGGGCGGCGCGCGCTCGCAGAGCGCACAGGCGAGCCGGTCCTGTGCGCACGGCCCCCGTTATGTGGTAAGATGAGACCGTCTCGTTCACGCCGTGAAGTCTCACAGATACGGAGCGATGCATGCCCATCCCAGGTCGCCTGCTCACCACGGCCATGGCCGTCATGCCCCACACGGACCCGGACCGGGCCCTGGAGGACGCCCTCTCCCTGGACATCCCCTTCTGGCCGCAGCTCCCCAGGCTGAGCTACCGCGAGGACATGTACGTCCAGGCCGCGGAGCACTTCCCGGGCATCGTCCTGGACCTGGAGAGCAGGACCCTGGGCTTTTCCATGGACCGGTTCGCGGCCGAGCTCGAGGAGACCCTGGCCCGGTTCGACGATCCGGAGACCTTCGACGTGAGCCCGGCCTTCTCCGAGGTCTACCCCCGGTTCCTCGAGCTGGATCTGGCGGACCGGCCCGCCATCCGGGGCCAGCTGGAGGGTCCGGTGAGCTTCGGCTTCAACGTCAAGGACCAGGACGACCGGCCCATCCTGTTCGACGACACGGTTCGGCCCTTCATGCTGGAGTTCATGGCCCGCCGCGTGAACGTCCAGCTAGCCCGGCTCAAGGAGCGGAACGCCAACGCCTTCATGTACGTGGACGAGCCCGGCCTCCAGTTCGTGTTCAGCGGCATGTCCGGCTACGGCGAGGCCGCGGCCCGGCGGGACCTGGACGCGTTCTTCGCCATGATCGACCGCCCCCGGGGCATCCACCTCTGCGGCAACCCGGACTGGAGCTTCCTTCTGGATCTCGACCTGGACATCCTCTCCCTGGACGTCTTCACCAACGGGGAGCTGTTCGCCTCCTACGCCAAGGGCGTCTCCCGGTTCCTGGAGCGGGGCGGCGTCCTGGCCTGGGGCGTGGTTCCCACCAACATCGAGCCCTTCGAGAAGGAGAGCCTGGACTCCCTGGTCGGCATGATCCAGGGGCTCTGGGAGACCCTGGGGAAGCGTGGCGTGGACCTGGAGCGGCTTCTCGCCCAGAGCCTGATCTCGCCCGCCACCTGCTGCCTGGTGAATCCGGACCGTGAAAAGACCGTGGAAAAGGCGTTCACCGTGGTGCGGGAGGTGAGCGCCCGGCTGAAGGACGCCGCCGGCATCTGATGGGCGGCCGCAGACTCCCGGCTGCCCCGTAGGGGGAAGACCTTGCGCAAGTACTACAAGGACCGGTTCCTGGCGCACAAGCGCATCGCCCGGAGGCTGGCCTCCAGTATGGAGGCGAACGAGATCCTCGAGATCCTGCGCGACGAGGCCCGAACCGAGATCCCCGGGTCCATGGAGGTCTGCATCCTCCTTCTGGACCCGGACGCACCCAGGTACACCCGGCCGCTCCAGTGCTCCCTGTACGACCGGCCCGTGAACTGCCTCTCCTGCAAGCGCGACCGCGCCGCCGTCCAGAAGGCCCTGGAGCGGGAAAGGGCGGTGGTGGTCTCCCGCACCGACCCGGTGCACCGGCGGGACGGCACCGTGGTGGAGACCGGGCCCGAGGGCGCCGTGCCCGTGCTCGTGGAAGACCGCATCCTGGGCGTGGTGAGCGTGGTCATTCGACCCGGCGGGCGGTTCACCAGGCGGGACCTCTACTTCGCCCGGGACATCGGAGACATGGTGGCCAACGCGTTGAACCACGCCAAGCACCACTGGCAGGTGACCCAGGAGAAGATCGCCATCAGCCAGCGATTGAGCTCCATCTCCCCGTTCGTCCCCCAGACCGTGCAGCGCATGGCGGAGCGGGACCCCGGGATGCTGCACCTGGAGAAGCAGAAGCGGGACGTCACGGTGCTCTTCCTGGACCTGGAGGACTACACCCGTCTGAGCGCCCGCCTCCCGGAAGGCGAGGTGAACGACCTCGTGGAGCGGACTTTCAGCCGCTTCGTCGATCCCATCCAGCGTTCTCACGGGGAGATCAACGAGACCGCCGGGGACGGGCTCATGATCCTGTTCACGGACGGGGACGCCCAGGCCAGCGCCGAGAACGCTGCCCGGGCCGCGCTCGAGATCCAGGAGCAGTCCGCGGAGCTGAACCGTGCCCTTCCCGAGGGCCTCGAGCCGCTTCACGTGAACATGGGCATCAACTCCGGGACCGCCCTCGTCGGCATGAGCCGGTTCCGGGGCGCCCTCGCCGAGCGCATGACCTACACGGCCAGCGGCCAGGTGACCAACCTGGCGGCGCGGCTCGCCGGGCTCGCCGCCGGGGGCGAGATCCTGATCGGAGAGGAGACCCGCCGGCGGGTGCAGGGAATGTGGCCCCTGAAGGAGCGGGGGACGCACCGGCTCAAGGGGCTCGACGAGGCCGTGCACGTGTACGAGCTCCTCCCCGGGGGCACGGGACGAAACAGAATGCCCGACGCGCGAGCCCCTTGATTTACAGCCATTCCATCGTTTTCCTGTCGATTCTCGTAAGGCCGGTTTGCTTCGCGGGCTCGGACGTGGGATACTGGGTACGGGGTGAATCGAGTGAGCACGCCCTCTTCACACGGGAGGAAGCGTGGAGACCGCAGTTCTGCGCCTCCTGCCACGAGATCCATTTCGCCTACAGCTCCTGGAAGACCTCCACCCACGCCAACAATGCCCAGGGGTTCGTGGCGGACTGCATGGACGGCCACCTGCCGGCGCCCCACGACACCTCAATTTCTTCCCTGCGAAAACCGCCCACGGGATCCAGGACGGGACAACAACTTCATGGAGGAGGCCCGCGAGGGGCGGATCGACCTGGCCGTCCTCGACATCCTGCTGCCCGACATGGACGGAAGAAGCGTCTACCCGGAGCTGATTCAGCGCCGTCCGGACCTCAAGGTGATCGTCACGAGCGGCTACTCCGTGGAGGGGCCGGCCCAGGAGCTTCTCGATGCCGGCGCCCGGGCGTTTCTCCCCAAGCCGTTCTCGCTCCAGGAGCTCCGTGAGACCATCACCCGCGTGCTGGGCGACGCGCCCTCCCTCTCCGGGCGTCCCTAGGACGAAACCCCTTCGCGCGCCGGCGGGGCCATGAACTCCGGGCCGATCGGTTCCGGCACGTCCTCCTCGAGAATGCCGTCGATCTCCGCCATCTCCGCCCCGCTCAAGGTCCAGCCGAAGGCGCCGGGCAGGGGATCCATCTGGTCCGGATGCCGCGCTCCCCAGAGGGCGATGCTCGCGCCCTTGTCCAGAATGAACCGGACGGCCAGGTGCAGGGGGTCGCGGCCGTGGCGCTCCCGGGCGAACCGGGCGAGGTCGGCCACCGCCTTCAGGTATCGGCCGTAGCGGGGCTCCTGGAACTTGGGATCCGCCTTTCGCAGGTCGTCCCCGGAGAACCTCGTCTCCCGGGTCATCTTGCCGGTGAGGAGCCCCCGGCAGAGGGCGCCGTAGGCCAGGGTGGAGATCCCGTTCTCCCGGCAGTAGGGGAGGACGTCCTGCTCGATGCCCCGCTCGAAGATGTTGTAGGGCGGCTGGCAGACGGCGAGCTCCGCCCGGCGGCGGAAACCGTCCATCTGGTCGGGAGCGAAGTTGCTGACCCCGGCCACCAGGATCTTTCCCTCCTGCTTGAGCCGCTCCATGAGCTCGGCCGTCTCCTCGAACGGCACCAGGGGGTCCGGCCAGTGGACCTGGTAGATGTCGATCACCTCGGTCCGAAGCCTCCTCAGGGAGTCCTCCACCTCCCTGCGAACCCGCTCCGGATCGCTGTTCCGCCAGACCGCGTTCGCAGCGGCGTCCCACTCCAGGCCGCACTTGGTGGCGATGGCCAGGGAGTGCCGGTTCCCGGCCTCCTTCACGGCCTTGCCCACGATCTCCTCGGAGGTGCCGAAGCCGTAGACCGGGGCCGTGTCGATCACGTTCACCCCCCGATCCAGGGCGGCGTGGATGGTTCGAATGGACTCGATCTCGTCGGTGCCTCCCCACATCCAGCCGCCGATGGCCCAAGTGCCCAGGGCCACCCGGCTCGCGTGAAGGTCGAGACCCGGAATCTTCGTGTACTCCACTGTCCTGCTCCTTTCGGGTGTGTCGGCTTCCTCGGCTCCCGGGGCCGCCCCTCGACCCGCGGTCTTCCTTGCCCACTGTATCCACGATTCGACCACATCTCAACCCCCCACAATCCTGCGGGGGAGCGGAGAGCCGGCAAATGGGGTCACCGGGCTCTTCCCCGCGGTTCAGGAAGCACTTGATGATCTCGGCCACGACGAGGCTCTCGAAGCCCCCGCCCCTGGAACCGTGCGAAGGTCTACCGGCGAGCGGACGTTCGCCCGAGCCTCCGGTTCAGGCTGTGGACCAGGGAGCAGAGCACCGGCACCACCACCAGGGTGAGGAGGGTGGCCACGGCCAGGCCGAAGATCACGGCCACGGCCATGGGACCCCACCACTGGCTGGACTCGCCCCCGATGTCCCATCCCATCTTCCGGAAGTCGAAGCTGACCCCCGTGGCCATGGGCAGGAGCCCCAGGATGGTGGTGATGGCCGTGAGCATGACGGGACGGAACCGCACCAGGCCGGCCCGAAGGAGGGCCTCCATGCTGTCGAGTCCACGCACCATGAGCTGGTGGTAGTAGTCGATGAGCACGATGGCGTTGTTCACCACCACGCCCGCGAGGCTGATCACGCCGATCCCGGTCATGATGACGCCGAAGGCCGTCCCGGTGACGAGGAGCCCCGTGAACACGCCGATCAGGGAGAGCACCACCGAGGTCAGGATGATGAGCGGCGTGAAGAGCGAGTTGAACTGGGTGAGGAGGATCAGCAGAATCAGGAAGAGCGTGGCCACGAAGGCCTTGCCCAGGAACGCCTGGGCCTTGGCCTGCTCCTCCTGCTCGCCGGTGAAGGTGTAGTCGTAGCCCCGGGGCCAGGAGGTGACCTCGTTTTTCAGGACCCGCTCCATGTCGCGGATGATGTCGTTGGCGAGCCTGCCCGACGTGTCCCCCGAGACCGTGACCACCCGCTTCTGGTCCAGCCGCATGATGGCCCCCAGCCCGCTCTCGAGGGAGACCTCGGCCAGGCTGGTGAGCGGGATGGGCTCCCCCCGGGGCCCGGAGACGGTGATCCGCTTCAGGCTCTCGATGGACCGCCGGTCCTTCTCTGGCAGCCTCGCGATGATGTCGTACTCGTTTTTACCCTCCCGGTAGACCCCCACCTTGGCGCCGTTGATGGCCGACTTCACCGTGTTGGCGATGGTGTAGGTGTCCAGGCCCATGAGGGCGGCCTTCTCCTTGTCGACGCGGACCAGGATCTCCGGCTTGCCCTCGACGAAGTTGTCCTTGAGGTCCACCAGGCCGGGGATGTCCTTGACGGCCTTCCGGACCCGGGCCGCCAGCTCGCCCAGGACGAGGATCTCCTTGCCGGAGATCTCCAGGTTCACGGGCGGTCCGGTGGGCGGTCCCTCCTCCTCCTTCTCCACCTGGATCTCCGCCCCGTGGACCGTGGAGAGGACCCGCTCCCGGATCTCCTTGATGATCTCCGAGGAGGGGCGCGACCGGTCGTGGAAGTCCTTGAAGTCCAGCACCACCCGGCTGATGTGGGTGCCGGTTCCGCCCTGGCTGAAGGGGTCCCCGCCCTCGGCGCCGATGTTGGAGATCACGTAGCGGATGTCCTCGTACTCGGAGACGATCTCCTCCACCTGGGCGACGAGCCGGTCCGAGGCGCCCAGATTGGTCCCTTCCGGGGCCTTGATGTGCACGTAGGCCCGCCTCGGCTCGGTCTCGGGGAAGAACTCCGTCCCCTTGCCCCAGCTCACGTAGGCGGCGATGGAGCCGAAGAGCAGGACGAAGGAGAGGAACACCACCAGGAAGCGGTGGCGCAGGGACCGGCGCAGGACCGCCAGGTAGATCCGCTTGACCCGGGCCTCCCGGACCGGGGCGTCCTTCTTCCTGGCCTTGCGGGGCTTGGTCGCCTTGACGGTCTGGTACCGGGCCGAGAGCACGGGGTTGACCACCAGGGCCACGAACAGGGACGAGGTGAGGGCCAGGATCAGGGTCATGGGCAGGTACCCCATGAACTCCCCCATGATCCCCGGCCAGAACAGCATGGGGACGAAGGCCCCCAGGGTGGTCATGGTGGAGGTGATCACGGGCCAGGCCACCTCGTTGGTACCCTCGAGCGCCGCCTCCCCTCGGGGCTGCCCTTCCTGCATGTGGCGGTAGATGTTCTCGACGATCACGATGCCGTTGTCGACCAGCATGCCCAGGGCCAGGATCAGGCTGAAGAGCACCACCATGTTGAGCGAGACGTCCATGCCCATGAGGAGCGCGAAGGTCAGGAACATGGAGTAGGGGATGGCCAGGGCCACGAACACGGCCGAGCGGCCGCCGATGAAGACGAAGATCACCACCAGGACCAGGATCAGGCCCGAGAGGATGTTGTTCTCCAGGTCGGCCACCATGAGACGGACGTCGTCCGACATGTCCGCCGTGAGGTCGATCCGGAGGGCGGGCGGCACGAGGGACCGCATCTCCTCGACGGCCTTCTTCACCTCGTCCGTGACGCGGACGATGTTCTCCCCGGTCCGCTTCTGGATCCCCAGGGTCACGCTCCTGCGGCCGTCGATCCGGCTCCGGGTGAGGGGGTCCTTGTGGGCGTCCTTGATGGTGGCGACGTCCCGCAGGTAGATGGGCTTGCCGTCCCGGACGAAGGCCACGATGGAGAAGATCTCGGAGGGGTGCTTGAAGTCCTCGGGCACCCGGACCAAGTACTTCCCCTGGCCGATGTCCATGCTCCCGCCGGGCATGTTCACGTTGCTCTGCCGGACGGCGTTCACCAGGCTGGAGAAGGGCACGTTGTAGGCCCGGACCCGGTCCAGGTCGAACTCCACGTGGATCTCCCGCTCCAGGCCGCCGCTGAGCGTGGCGTCCAGCACGCCGGAGATGGACTCGAACCGGTCCTCGAACTCCTCGGCGAAGGTCTGAAGACGGCGCAGGCTGAAGGGTCCGGAGAGAACCACCCGGATCACGGGGAGGTCGGAGAAGTTGACCTCCTGGATGACCGGCTCGTCCGGCAGGTCGTCCGGCAGGTCCGGCTTGGCCTGGTCCACCTTGTCCCGGACCTTCTGGAGGGCGTCGTCCAGGTCCACGTCCGGCAGGAACTTGACCGCCACGGTGGAGATCCCCTCGGCCGAGGTGGAGCGGATCTCCTCCACGTCCGAGATCCCCTTGAGCTTCCGCTCGATGGGAATGGTGACGAGCTCCTCCATGTCCTGGGGCGCCACCCCCTCGTAGACGGTGGTGGCGAAGACGTAGGGGATGGTGATGTCGGGAAAGGACTCCCTCGGGAGCGTGGCGTAGGCGTAAAGGCCGGCGATCACGATGAGGACGAGCAGGGCCAGGACGGTCACCTGGCGCTTCAGGGCGGCCTGGTTGACGAACATCTACTTGACCTCCACCTTCATGCCCTCCTCCACCTCCTTCTGGCCCTTGACGATGACGTGGACGCCGGGCTCGAGCCCCTCGGCGATCTGCACGCGGTCGCCCTCGATCACCCCGATGGAGACGGTCCGGGCGTGCACCACGCCCTCCTCCTCCACGTACAGGATCCTCTCGCCGCTCTTGTCCACCAGGGCGAAGAGCGGCACCGCGAGCGCGTCCGGGATCACACGGCGCAGGAAGGCCGCCCGGGCGATCATGCCCGGACGGATCCTCCGGTCCGGGTTCGGGATGACCACCTTGACCCGGAAGGTCTTGGTGGCGGGATCCGCCTTGTAGGCCACGAAGGAGACCTTGCCGGGGATCCGGTCCTCCGGGAAGGCGTCGATGCGCACCATGGCGTCCTGGCCCCTCTCCAGATACCGCACGTCCATCTCGGGCACGTCCACGTTGACCTCGATCCGATCCACGTTGACGATGTCCGCGAGCGGCTCTCCCCGGCCGATGAACTCGCCCTGGTCCACGTAGAGGTGGTTGACCACCCCGCCGATCGGGGAGTGGGTAAAGCCCCGCTGGTACTCCACCCGGGCGCGCTTCAGGTCCCCCTCGGCCACGCTCCGCTCGGTGCGGCTCCGGTCCAGCTCCTCCTTGGCGATGAGCTTCTTCTCGTACAGCCCGGCCCTGCGCCGGTAGACCTCGTCCGCCAGGTCGAAGGCGGCCTGGGCCTGGTCGAGCGCCGCCTCGAGGGAGGAGACGTCCACCTTGGCGATGAGCTCGCCCTTCTTCACCCCGTCTCCCTCGTCGGGGCCGATCCACTCCACCTTCCCCACCATGTCGGACGGGACCCGCACGTCCTCCCACGCTTCGGTCTCCCCCGGCAGGATCAGGACATCGCGAATGGGGGCGGGCTGCACGGCTTCTACGGACACCTGCACGACGCGCTCCCGGGGCCCCTCTTCCCGGGGCTGCGCGTTGCTCTCGGTCTGCTCGCACCCGCCGGCGGGCAGGAGCGCCAGGAGCAGCACGAGGAAAGCACCCGTTCCTCTGCCTTTCATAATCTGAACCCTGCTCATGATCCCCTCTTTCGAGTTTCCAGGACCCTGGATGGGCCCATTCCTTGGTATAACCGGCTCGATCGCCCGAACCTTCGACCGCTGCGACCGTCCATCGAGCGCCGGTGTACCGCGCGTTTGTTCAGCGCGTGTGAGCGGCCAGCCCCTGAAAGGCGAGCCGGAGGAGGCGCTCCGGCCGGCGCGGGTCCGGGGCGCCCCCCAGCACCTGGTCGTGGTGGAAGCAGAAGTCCATCAGGCCCAGGACGAGCATGCCCACCTCGTTGAGCTCCGCCTCGATCACCTCCCCCCGGGCCATCCCCTCGCTGTAGATCGCCTGGACCGTCCCGAACATGCGGCGATGAAAGGCCATCACGTCGTAGGGCGGGATGCCGTCCGGCGGCCCGAAGAGCAGGTTGTGAATCAGCCGGAACAGCTCCGGATGGTCGGCCAGGCCCTCGTAGATGCTCCGGTAGAGGAGGAGGAACCGGTCGAGGGCGGTCCCCGGCGCCTCCAGGACGCGCCCCAGGAGCTCCTCCTGCATTCGGCCGGCACGGTCCAGGATCGCCCGGAAGAGCCCGGCCTTGCTCTCGAAGTAGTAGTAGAGCACCGGCTTGGTCACCCCGGCCCGTCCGACGACGGCCTGCACGGTCGTCCCGGCGTAACCCCGTTCCGCGAACAACGCCGTTCCCGCCTCCAGGAGACGTTCCCGGGCGTCCGTTCCGGCGCCGCCCTGTCTGTTATCCCTGGTCATACAACCTCGTCTCGCTTTGGAATCGGCATCCGTAGCACAGCCCTGAAGCCCGGGTCAAGAAAAACCTACCTACCGGTAAGTAATAATCATCTTCTTCGTGTGGACAAGGGCCAGAGTCTGTGCTATTTTTGGTCCACACCCCGCGCAGAGGAGAGATGCCATGGATTTCAAAGCCCATCTGGAGACGGCCTGGACGCTGACCCTTCGTTACATCGCCCCCCTGATCCTGATGACGCTCGCCATGGCCGTGGTGAGCTTCCTCTCCCTGGGGATCCTCGCCCCGGTGACCATGGCCGGCTACATGCAGGCCATCCTCCTCATGATCCGGGACGGCCGGGAGCCCAAGGTCCAGGACATCTTCTCCCAGATGCGACTGTTTCTACCCCTCTTCCTGTTCGGACTGGTGGTGTTCCTCGCCATCATGATCGGGTTCGCCCTGCTGGTCCTCCCCGGGCTCCTGATCTCCCTGGCGGTCGCCTTCGGCTGCCTCTACGTCCTGCCCCTCATGACCGACAAGGGCCTGGGCGTGGTGGAGGCGGTCAAGGAGAGCGTCCGGATGTCCACCGGCAAGAGCACCCTGGACCAGCTCGTGGTGATGGTCATCTACCTGGGCCTCACGGCCGTGGGCGGATCCGTGTTCATCGGCTGGCTCTTTACCCAGCCCTTTGCCACCATCTTTCTCCTTTCGGTGTACGAGGAGAAGGTGAGCCGCCCCCAGCCCTCCTGAGTCTCCCTGCACACCCCCCTCGACGGGCCGGTCGCATCCCGGTGAGGCCCGTCCGTTCCGGATTCGACCTTTTCATTCGGCCGAATGCGTGCGATGATAAAATCCCCCGGTCAGGGGCGCCCCAGGGCCGTTCACGGCTCGGGAAGCATCGCACACCGGCAGGTTTTCATGTATCTCAAGCGCATCCGCCGAAAGCATCGGAATCATTACCTGATCTGCGAATCGTACGCCGCCGGCGAGCTCTGGCGCCACCGGGTGCTCAAGGACCTCGGTCCCGACCCCGGGGCCTGGATCGAGTACGCCGGCGGAAACAGCTTCTACGTGCAGGAAGACCTGGCGGACGAGCTTCGGGGTCTGGGCTCGGCCGTCTCGGACGACGACCTGGAGGCGCTCTTCCTGCCCTTTCTCGACCCCCGCATTCGACGCATCGTGGAGCAGTTCCAGCGGGTCGACCCCTCCAAGAAGCCCTGGAAGGCCTACTCCCGTGACGAGCTGTTCCGCCGCCAGCAGCTCCTCCACGACTTCGACAAGCGCCGGATCCACTACCTCCGGTGCGGGCGGACGAGCATCGGAAACCTCGACGCCCGGCCCTGGCCCTTCCTGAACGTGCTCATCGACAAGAGCCGCGACGAGGTCGAGGCGGTCCTCGAGGAGATGGAGCGGGAGCTCCCGCCCTGGGAGGTGCGGCCCTACCTGTACACGGCCCTCCGCTGCCAGACCCATTTCGGGCACCTCCTGACCCGAAACCGCCCGGAGGCCTTGGATCCGGAACGGGTGGACGAGGCCTTCCTCGAGGACTTGTGCCGCCTGAACCGCGACGAGCGGTTCTTCCGCGGGGTGGAGGACCACCGCCCCGACGACCTCCACGCCTACCTGGCACGCTACGCGGTCCTCTACTTCGACCACGAGTACGACCGGAGCGCACCGTGGCGGGAGTACGTGGAGGACTTCATCCGGAAGCACAGGACCCCGCCTCCGAGACGCTCCCCGGGGCTCGACGACGCCGAGAAGAGGGCCTGCAACCGGCTCGGGATCGAGCCGAAGGAGCTCCGCGGCATGAGCCGCAAGGAGCTCACCCGGCGCTACCGCAGGCTGGCCATGGAGTGCCATCCCGACCGCGGGGGCGAGAGCGAGGCCTTCGTGCAGCTCCAGGCCTCCTACGAACGGCTCCTGAGGCGGACGTCCTGAGGCGGACGTCCTTCTCTTCTTCGCCGTGTTCGGCGCTCGCTTCTCGATCAGTGGTCCGGCATGGACGACACCTTCGACCTCGAGACCACCACGGATCGGTTCCTCTCCGTGGTGCTTC
>CAYVVQ010000010.1:18877-40115 GCA_964454455.1 uncultured Desulfobacterales bacterium
GACGACACCTTCGACCTCGAGACCACCACGGATCGGTTCCTCTCCGTGGTGCTTCAGGGTCTGGCGGCCCCCTCCGAGCCGCAGGGGCCCGCTTCCGGGAGCCAGACATGAACGCAACGGCACGGCGGATCACACTCCTGCTCCTCGCTCCGATCGCGGCGCTCCTCGTCCCGAACCGACCCGCCGTCGCCGAGGACGCTCAGGCCGTGGTGGAGGCGAGCTTCCACTACTACCGCGGTGACACCTCGATGAGCACCGTGGACATGACCGTGCACCGCCCGGACTGGAAGCGGGTCTTCACCATCAAGGCCTGGACCCGGGGCGAGGAGCTGAGCCTCTTCCGCATCCTGGCCCCGCCCAAGGACCGGGGGAACGGCACCCTGAAGAAGGGCAGCGAGATGTGGATGTACAACCCGAAGGTGAACCGGGTGATCAAGGTCCCCCCGTCCATGATGAGCCGGTCCTGGATGGGATCCGACTTCTCCAACAACGACCTGGCCAAGAGCGACAGCCTGATCCACGACTACGACCACGAGATCGTGGGCACCGGGACCCACGAGGGCAAGACCGTCTACAGGATCGAGTCCCGCCCCAAGCCCAGGGCCCCGGTGGTCTGGGGCATGCTGAAGCTGCGCATCCGCGAGGACCACATCTTCCTGGAGGAGACCTTCTTCGACGAGGAAATGGCGCCGGTCAAGACCATGTCCTCGAGCGACATCCGAATGATGGGCGGCAAGCTCTTTCCCGCGACGTGGAAGATGCAGAAGGCCGACGCGAAGGACGAGTACACGCTCCTGGAGTACCGGGAGATCGCCTTCAACGTCGAGGTCCCGGACGCCGTCTTTACCCTGTCGAACCTGAGGACCCCCGAGAGACAGTGAAGGTGGAGGTGAAAGGAAAAGGCGCGACCCTGCTGGTTGGGTGGAACCACAGAGAATTGGTGCAACTCCGGCCCGTGAGGACCCGAGGAAAGGGACAGATGTCGACCCCATGAAGTCGTTCACCACCCAGATGGCCTGGCGGAACGTCTGGCGCAACCCCAGGCGGAGCCTGCTCACCATGGCGGCCGTGGCCTTCGCCTCGCTGATCCTCATCTTCATGCTCTCCTGGCAGTTCGGCTCCTACGACACCATGATCAACACGGCGGTCGCCATCCACACCGGACACCTCCAGGTCCAGGCCGAGGGCTACCAGGACAAGCGAAGCATCACCAAGGTGGTGGAACGGCCGAAAGCGGTGGCGCGCTTGGCGGCGCGAATCGAGGGGGTCGCGGCCCTCACCACCCGGGCGAGCGCCTTCTCCCTGGTGAGCTCGGAGAACCGGACCTACGCCGCCATGGTGGTGGGGATCGACCCGGAGCGGGAGCCCGCGGTTTCGACCCTGGAGAGCCTGGTGCGCGAGGGGTCCTTTCTCGCCCCGGGCGACCGCTACCAGGCCCTCATCGGCCGTCTCCTCGCCCGCAACCTGAAGGTGAACGTGGGGGACGAGATCGTGCTGCTGGGCCAGGGGCGGGACGGCTCCATCGCCGCGTCGGCGGTGCAGGTGAAGGGGGTCTTCGAGAGCGGCCAGGACGAGTTCGACCGCTCCACCGTGCAGATCCCCCTGGCCGCCTTCCAGGAGGTGTACGCCATGCGCGGGGCCGTGCACGAGGTGGTGGTGCTCTGCCGCGACCTGGATCGGGTGCCGGCCGTCAAGGAGCGCCTGGCCTCCGCCCTCGACGAAGGCCTGGTGGCGCTGGACTGGAAGGAGCTCATGCCCGGTCTCGTGCAGAGCATCCAGATGGATCTGATCTCGGGGTTCATCTTCTACGTGATCCTCATCCTCGTGGTGGCCTTCAGCATCCTGAACACCTTTCTCATGGCGATCTTCGAGCGGAAGAAGGAGTTCGGCGTGCTCCTGGCCCTGGGGAGCCGGCCCGGGAGGATCTCGCGCATGATTCTGGCCGAGTGCGGTCTGATGACCGGCCTGGGCATCGCCGCCGGCATCCTGCTCGGCGCCGCGGTCACCCTCTACTTCGAGTCCCGCGGCATCGCCTTCTCCGGGGCCGGGGAGATCTTGCGGCAGTTCGGGCTTCCCGAGCGGATGTACCCCGAGCTCTCCCTGCTCTCCACGGCGGTCGGGGCGGGCGTGGTGCTCCTGATCACCTCCTTTGCGGTGATCTACCCGGCCCTGAGGGTCCTGCGGCTTCGGCCCGTGGAGGCCATCTCGACGATTCAGTGAGACGCCCGGTTCGGGCGCCCCCGCGCGGAGTGACGAGCCATGCACATCCTGATGGCCTGGCGAAACATCTGGCGAAACCCCCGAAGGACGCTGGTGATCCTGACCGCGGTGGTGATCGGAGTCTGGAGCATGATCCTCCTCGGTGCGCTCATGCGGGGGGTGTCGGACCGGTTCATCGAGATCGGCGTCTCCACCCTCACCGGCCACATCCAGGTCCACCACCAGGACTATCGAAGCGACCCGGTGATCCAGAACCGCATCGAGAGGCCGGACCGGGTGGTCGAGGCGCTGGTGGAGGCGCTTCCCAACGGGGCCCACTGGACCGGGCGGATCCGCGTGAACGGCATTGCCAACAACGCCCGTCACGCCCGGGGGGTAACCCTGGTGGGGATCGATCCCGAGCGGGAGGCCCGTGTCTCCTTCATCGGGGAGGCGGTGGAGGAGGGGAGCTACCTGGAACCCGACGACCCCTACGGCATCCTCGTGGGGCGTGCACTGGCCGAGGAGTTCGAGACCCGGCTCGACCGCCGCATCGTGCTCATGTCCCGGGACACCGCCGGCGAGATCGCCTCACGGGCCTTCCGGATCCGGGGGGTCTTCCGGGCCGAGATGGAGTCCACGGAGAAGCAGTTCGTCTTCGTCACCCGGGAGGCGGCCCGCGACATGCTCGGGCTCGAGCGGGGGATCTCCGAGGTGGCCGTGCTGCTCCCCTCCCACGACCTCACCGAGCCGACGGCCGAGGCGCTGGAGGACCGTCTCCCCGCCCCGCCCCTCTCAGTCCGGACGTGGAAGGACCTGCTCCCGCTGGTGCGTGTGACCCTCGAGCTTCACGACACCTTCATCTTTCTCTGGTTCCTGGTGGTTTTCATCGCCATGGCCTTCGGCATCGTGAACACCCTGCTCATGGCCGTGTTCGAGCGGATTCGGGAGTTCGGTCTGCTCAAGGCCCTCGGCATGAAACCCCGGGGCATCGTGAAGGGGGTGCTGGCGGAGTCCTTCTTCCTGCTGCTCCTGGGAACGGCCGCGGGGAACGCCCTGGGGATCCTGAGCGTGGTCCTGCTCTCGGAGAACGGGATCGACCTCTCCGCCCTGGCCGCGGGCCTGGAGTACGTGGGCATGCCCCGGGTGGTCTACCCGGTCCTCCAGGGGGCGGATTTCCTCCTGGCCAACGTGGTGGTCTTTTTTCTGGGGATCGCGGTGAGCCTCTACCCGGCCGTCAAGGCGGCCCGGTTCACGCCGGTGGAGGCGCTGGCCCACACGTGAGAAGGTGAGCGGTGAAGGGTGAGGGTGAGGAAAACAGGTGTGGGCCCCGGCATCGAGAGCTCGAAAGGGATGAATCGAGGGCCGCGGCCGTTGAACGAAGAGGGATGAGCGCATGGACGCCCAAGCCATTGTTTCGCTGAAGAACGTGACCAAGACCTACCGGCAGGGAAAGGTGCAGATCACCGCCCTCGACGACGTGAGCCTGGACATTCCCCAGGGGGACTTCATGGCCCTGGCCGGTCCCTCGGGCTCCGGCAAGACCACCCTCCTGAACCTGATCGGGGGTCTGGATCGGGCGGACTCCGGGAGCATCCGTCTGAACGGCAACGACCTGGGGGCCATGAGCGAGTCCGAGCTGGCGGACATGCGGCTTCGCAGGGTGGGCTTCGTGTTCCAGTCCTACAACCTCATCCCGGTGCTCTCGGCCGAGGAGAACGTGGAGTACGTGATGCTTCTTCAGGGGGTGGGCGCGCGGGAGCGGAGGGAGAAGGCCCGGGCCATCCTGGACGACGTGGGCCTGCAGGGGCTCTACGACCGCCGCCCGGCGGAGCTCTCGGGCGGGCAGCAGCAGCGGGTCGCCGTGGCCCGCGCCGTGGTCTCCGGGCCCAGCATCGTGCTCGCCGACGAGCCCACGGCCAACCTGGACTCGGCCACCGGCCGGTCCCTCATGGACATGATGCGGGCGATGAACGTGTCCAAGGGCGTCACCTTCGTCTTCTCCACCCACGACCGCATGGTCATGGACTACGCCCGAAGGCTGGTCCGCATCCGGGACGGTCGGGTGGACGCGGACGAGAAGCGGGAGGAGGCAGGGACGTGAAGCCGTTGCGGCAGCTCTTGCGACTCGCGGTCCTTTTCGTCCTGCCGGCGCTCTGCCTCACCGCGGTCGCAGCCGCCGAACCGGCCGGGCCCGCTTCCTCCCGGGATTCGGCATCCCCGCCGATCTCCCTGGACGCCCGGTGGGGAGGCCACCTCAAGCTCCGGGGGGCCGTATCCGACGTGGAGGAGCGGTCCCTCTACGGCCTGGTGGACGCGGGCACGTATGCGGACGGGGCCTTCGAGGGACGACTCACGAACCGGACCTTTTTCTCGGACGCTTTCTACGGCGAGGTCCACTACGAGTTCCTCGTCTCCGGCGGCGACACCCGGGAAACCGAGCAGGAGCTGGGGCGCAGCTTCCCCCTGCTCGATCCCGGCACCGATTTCCCGACCTCCGGGATCGAGGACGACCGGCGGTTTCTAGGCCTCACCCGCACGTTCCGGGCGAGGGACCGCTACCGGGCCACCCACCGGCTCGACCGGCTCTTCCTGGCCTGGACCTCAGGACGGGCCGCGATCCGGGTAGGCCGCCAGGCCGTCACCTGGGGCAACGGGCTGCTCTTCAACCCCATGGACCTGGTCAACCCGTTCGCGCCGTCGGACATCGAGCGGGAGTACAAGGTCGGGGACGACATGATCTCCGTCCGGGCCCCCTTTCCCGGCTCCGGCGAGGCCCAGGTCCTCTACGTGCCGAGGCGGTCCCCGGTCGACGGGGAGGTCGCGTGGGACCACAGCTCCCTGGCCGCGAAGGTGCACCTGGCGAAGGGCTCCCTGGAGCTCGACGTCCTGGGGGTCCTCCATTACGGGGAGGAGGTGATCGGGCTGGGCGCCGCGGGATACGCCGGAAGCGCGGCCTGGCGGCTGGACGCCACCTGGACCTTCCTGGAGGGGGAGGAGGGGCAGGACGGCTTCCTCTCGCTGGTGGCCAATGTGGACACCTCCTGGTCCTGGTGGAATCGGAACGTGTACGGGTTCCTGGAGCTCTACTACTCCGGCCTCGGGGAGCGCGAGCCGGAAGCCGCCTTCGGCAACCGGGGGCTCATGGACCGGGTGGCGCGCGGGGAGATCTTCACCCTGGGCCGCGCCTACCTGGCCGGTCACGTCCGCGTGGAGGCCCACCCGCTCCTGAACGTGCTCCTGACCGTGATCCACCGGCTGAACGAGCCCTCCGGACTGATCCAGCCCCGGGCGGTGTGGGACGCGACACGAAACCTCCAGGTCACCGTGGGCGCGGGCATCCCCTACGGCGGGACCGGCACCGAGTTCGACGGGTTCCCCCTGCCCGGGACCGGGCGTCTCACGCCCGCCCCCGAGCGGCTGTTCTTCTGGGCCACCTGCTACTTCTGAGGACTCGGGCGCTTCTCATTCCACAAGCCCGAAACGTCAAAATTCAAGACCTGACCCCATTGGCCATTCCCAGCACGGAGAGGATGCGGGCCTCGAGGTTGAGGCGATAGGCGGGCTCGGGCTGTCGGGGCGGGGGCATGGAGTCGTACTCCAGGGCCTTGACGCGCCTCAGGGTCTCCGGAAGGTTTCCCCCGGTCTCCTCCCAGATGCGTTCCACCAGGGCCTGGAACTCCAAGGTCATCCGGGTGGAGCGCCTAAGGTAGGTCTCCACGTCGGGACCGGTGAAGACGTAGTGGTGGGCCTGGCAGAGGATCTCCGCGTCCAGGCGGGCCAGCCGGCGGAGCGACGTCAGGTAGGCCTCGAAGTTCACCAGGCACTCGCACACCAGGTAGTCGTTGGGGTGCAGCACCCCGACGGCCTCCGAGGCCACCAGGATGGCCCGTTCCGGCACCTGGAAGCTCAGGAAGTCCCAGGTGTGGCCGGGGGTGTGGATGGGCCGTAGACCCAGGTCCGGTCCGAGGGGGAGCGTACCGTTCGGCTCGAGCACGAGGTCGATCTCGCAGGGCTGGAACGGCTCGTCCGTCAAAAGGTCCGGGTCGATGCCGTGCACGGCGTCCGCAGCGTTTCGGTTCAGCTCCCGAATGAGCCGGATCGCGTTGGGTCGCTCCAGGATCTGCCTCGAGCGCTCCGATCCGGCCACCTTCATGCGGGGAAACGCCCGTTTGAGCCGGGAGGCCGCGCCGCAGTGGTCGAAGTGCACGTGGGTGAGGCAGAGGAGCGCGGGGGACCGATCGCCCAGGACCTCCCGGACGGCCTTCACGTAGACCTCCCCCAGGCAGGTCAGACCGGCGTCGAAGACCACCGGCGACGGCCCGTCCAGGAGGTAGACGGGGACGGCGGTCGAGCCCAGGACGTAGAAATCGCCGGAGACGCGGCCCGTCCGGTCGAAGATCATTCGGCCCCCCGGTTCGCCGCCTCGAGCCCCCGATCCGGGCTCGTCCTTCCCTCCTTGGATTGCGCTCTCCACCGCTCCGGCATGGTTGCGTTCCCCTCCGTCCTTCTTGTCGGGCCAGTGTAGTGTATGCGACCCCTTGCCGGGGGTCAAGCGGGCTGAGCTCGTCCGCCCCATGCCCGACCGGCGTCCGGATTTTCCCTGGACCCTCACCGGGGTTGTGGCATAGAGTGGGCAAGGATCGTGTTCGTCATTCTCCCGGGCATCATCAGAGCCGGCGGCGGGCCCGGGGAAATGGAGGACGGCTTGTCGGACGAAACGCCTGAAGGCGCGCTGAAAACGGAAGGGACCACTCCGCCCCCGGAGCCGCGCGATGAGACCCGGTGGATCCATCGCATCGCCCTGCTCGCCTTTCTTTTGAACCTGGGGCTGGCCGCCGTGAAGGGCGTGCTGGCGGTGACCTCGGAGAGCCTCGCCGTGACCGCCAGCGCCATCGACTCCGGCACGGACTGCATCGCTTCGGTGGCCCTCTACGCCGGCCTGAGGCTTTCCTCCCGCAAGACCCCCTCCTTCCCTCTGGGCCTCTACAAGATCGAGAACCTCATCTCGGTGATCGTGGCCCTGTTCATCTTCCTGGCGGGATACGAGATCGCACGAAAGGCGTTCACACCCCAGACCGGGACGCCCGACATCTCCCTTTCCGTGGTGCTGTTCATGGCCCTCGGGACGGCCGCCACCCTGGCCTTCGGCCGGTACGCGCTCCGCGCGGGCCGGCGCACCGGGTCCCCTACACTCACGGCCGAGGGGCGCCACCGCCAGGTGGACGCGCTCTCCTCCTCGCTGGTGCTCGCCTCCGTGTCCCTGGGCTACGCGGGCGTCCATGTCGAGCTCTTCGGCATCACTTTGGACCAGGCGGCCGCAGCCCTGGTCCTGGTCTTCATCGCCCACGCCGGCTGGGAGCTTCTCTCGGACGGCATGCGCGTTCTCCTGGACGCCTCCGTCCGTCCCCAGACCCTCCTGGACGTCCAGGGGATCATCGAGGAGGAGCCCATGGTGGCCGAGGTCCTCTCCCTGGTGGGAAGAAACGCGGGGCGGTTCCGCTTTCTCCAGGCCACCGTGACCCTCCGCACCGACGATCTCCAGAAGGCCCAGCAGGTCGGCGAGCAGATCGAGCGCCGGGTTCGCGAGCACGTCCCCAGGGTGGAGCGACTCACGCTGCACTTCGAACCCCAACGCCGGACCCACACCCGCATCGCCGTGCCCCTGGCGAACCGCTCGGGGGACCTCAGCGAGCACTTTGGTGAGGCCCCCTACTTCGCCCTGGTGGTGCTTCGCCTGGCCGACCAGGGCGTGGAGTCCGAGGAGATCGAGGAGAACCCCTGCACCCGGGTCGAGAAGGCGAAGGGCATCTGCGTGGCCGAGTGGCTGGTGGGACGGAACGTGGACGAAATCCTGCTCAAGAGCGAGACCAAGCACCGGGGTCCGGGGTACGTCTTCTCGGACGCCGGCGTGATCGTCCACGAGGTTCGGGAGCAGAACCTGAAGCAGGCCGTTGCGGCAAGAAAAGCGGGCACCCATTGAGCGGAAAGCCGGGCGGGGAAGCCGGGCCGGAGGGACCGGTCATTCAGGCGCCCCCTCCTCTGCCGCATCCCCGCGCTTTCGAAGATCGTCGATGATCTCGAGGATCTCCTCCCGCCACTCCTGCGGGGCGGTCACCACGCCCCACCCCTTCTGGGTCTGGAACAAACCGTCGTATGCGGTGTCGTGGTAGCTGCGAAGGACGTAGGGGGTCCCTCGCTCCTCGAGCACCGACTCCAGCAGCAGGGCCTCGATCTCATTGTCCAGCGTGGCCACCTTGACGTACCCTTCCATGGTCCGCTCCTTCCGGTCCCCTCGAAAGGGGACCCGTTCATGGGTTCAACCGCCGGCCTCAGTCCCGAACCAGGCGATGGAGGCGGCCGCACAGATCCAGGTAGGCCGGATCCTCCCGCGCCCGCGGTCTCGGAAGGGCCACGGGGATCTCCTCGCGGACAAACCCGGGCTCTTTGCCCATGAGGAGAATCCGGTCGGCCAGGACGGCCGCCTCGTTCACGTCGTGGGTCACGAAGAGGACGGTCTGGGAGAGCCGCCGGCGAAGGGAGAGCAGCAGAGACTGCATCTCCTCCCGTGTCTGGGCGTCCAGGGAGGCGAACGGCTCGTCCATCAAGAGCACGCGCGGCTCGAGGATGAGCACCCTGGCCAGGGAGACCCGCTGCTTCATCCCGCCGGAGATCGTCCGAGGCAGGTAGTCCCGGAACTCGGTCAACCCGACAAAGGAGAGGTAGCGACTCACCGCGCGCTCCCGGGAGGGCCGATCCAGGCCCTTGACCCGCAGCCCGAACCCGATGTTCTCGCCCACGGTGAGCCACGGGAAGAGGGCGTCCTCCTGGAAGACCACGCAGCGCTCCGGCGACGGTCCTTCCACGGGTCGACCCTCGAGGAGCACCTGTCCTGCGCTGGGCGTCAGGAAACCTGCCAGGATCTTGAGGAGCGTGGACTTTCCGCACCCGCTGCGCCCCAGGATGCAGATCAGCTCCCCCCGCTTGGCGTGGAAACGAAGGCCCTCGAGCACCGTGACGAACCGCCCGCCCACCGGGAACACCTTGCGCAGATCCCGTACCACCAGGAGCGGCTCGGCCGCTCCCGGAGACGGCTTTCCCACTGCCTTCAGCCGCGGCCTCACGACAGCCTCCGGGCGCTCTTGAAGCAGACGCGGAGGGACGACGTGAGCAGGAGGTCGCTGCCGCGTCCCATCACCGCGATCAGGATCATGCCCACCACGATGATGTCGATCCGGCCCAGCATGCGCGCGTCCATGATCACGGCGCCCAGGCCGTCCGGGACTCCGGTCAGCTCGCCCAGGACCAGGTAGGCCCAGGAGAGCCCCAGGCCGAGCCTCAGGCCCGTCACGATGTGGGGCATGGCCGCGGGCAGGAGAATGGCGAAGGTCCCACGGAACCGGCGGACGCCCATCATGGCCCCGGCCTGGAGCAGAAGGGGGTCGACCCGCCGGGCCCCGGCCGCCGCGTTCAGGTAGACGGGAAAAAAGGCGGCCAGGGCCACCAGGAACACCGTGGTCCCCATGCCGATCCCGAACCAGACCATGGCCAGGGGCAGCCAGCTGATCCCGGGGACCGCCCGGAGCCCGTTGATCGTGGCGCCCAGGAGGCCCTGGACCGACGCCAGCCGCCCGGAGAGGACTCCCAGGGGAGTGCCGGCGGCCACGGCCAGTGCGAATCCGCACGTCACGCGGAGGAGGCTGGCCCGTGCGTCCTGGAGAAACCGGCCGGCGTAGGGCGCCTCCCCCGGGGTGCCGAAGACGTACCGGAGGGCCGCCCGCCCGACGTCCTCCGGAGGCGGCAGCAGGTAGGCCGGGATCAGCTCCAGCCGGCCGGCCAGGAGCCAGGCCAGCAGGGCGGCGGCCGGGATCACCCAGGGAAGCAGGGTGGATTTCACTTTTCCGCCTCCGACACCCGCTCGACGAACCGGAGGTCGATGAGCCGGCGGTAGTCCGGCTGCCGCTCGATCACCCCCAGGGCCTCCATCCGCTCCCCCAGGACCTTCACCCTCCGCACGAACGCCTCGTCCATCTCCCAGGCGAGCTCCATGTTGGGGGCCGCCTTGCGGAGCACCTCGAGGGAGGTGCCGAAACCGGCCGCCCGCTCCAGCCACTCCTCCGGCCGCGCCTTTAGATACCGGGTGGCCGCGGCGTGGGCCTTGACGAGCTCGAGGACCCGGTCGGGACGCTTCTCGACCGTCTCCCTGCGGACGAGCATGGCCGCGTTGACCGTTCCGACGGCGTCTCCGTAGTAGGGATAGGAGAGGATGCGCCCGTAGCCCTGGTGCACGGCCAGGGAGGGAAAGGGCTCTCCCGACAGGAAAGCGTCGATGCCGCCGCGGGCCAGGGCCATCCCCATGTCGAAGAAGTCCACCCGGGTCAGCTTCACGTCCCGCTCCGGCGAGAGCCCGTGCTTGGCCAGGGTCTCCCGCAGCAGGATCTCGTGCATGGTCCCCGGAACGTACCCGATCTTCCGCCCCTCGAGGTCCTCCACCCGTCGAACGGGCCCGTCCTTTCGCACCACCAGGGCGGAGCACTTGTTGCAGAGCGCGGCGACCACGACCACGGGCTGCCCCCGGCCGGCGGAGTGGATGGCGTGCGCCAGGGTCGTGCCGCACATCTCCAGGCTCCCGGCGAGGAGGGCCGACTTCTGGTCCGCGGGGTTGGTGAAGGGGAACACATCCACCTTCCAGGACGGTGGAAGGAAGCGCTGGTAGAAGAAGGGCTGGATGGTCTGGGCTGTCTTCCAGGTCCCCACGGCGACCGGCTCGGCGCCGGCCGGACCGGACGGGGCGAGAAGGCAGAGCAGGAAGAGCCAGAGAGATGCGAGCACCGCACCGGGCGCGGAGCGTTTCATGGGGTCCCTCCATGGAGGGGGTTCGACCGGATCCGCCCGGGATGCGAGGCGCCTTCCCCCAGGACGTTGGAGGGCCGGTCCGGGTCCCATGCCATCTCCCGGTGGAGCTTGCGGCAGTCCCGAATGCCCCGGCCCCGTCCCTTTCCCGTGTCCGCCTCCCCGTCCCGGGGGCTGGCCCCCACCTCCGGGAAAAAGAGGTTGGCCCCGGCCAGGAGCGACGCGGCGTGGGGCTCGTGGGTGCAGTGGGCCCGGCAGACGTCCCCCATGACGAGGCGGCTCACGGCCACCATGCGGGCCATCTCCAGCTCCGAGATCATGCCGAGGCGGGTCATGGGGGAGCCGGGGAAGTTGATCCGCCGCATGATCCCGCTGTAGACCGCCCCGTGCTCCCGGGCCAGGAACATGCGGTCGAGGATCTCGTCGATTCCGTGCTCGGGCCCCACAGGCTCGACGCAGTTCATCCAGAGAAGCCCCACGTCCCGGAGAACCCGGATGGTTCGAATGCGCCGCTTCACCCGGAACGGCGTGTCGCGGCCCTCCCCCAGCCGGACCGCGTGGTAGGCCCCCACGAAGCCGGCCTCCAGGAGCCGCTCCCCCTCCTTGTGGATCACGTCCCGCGTGTTGGCCACCAGGGGGGTGGAGACCTCCCTCCCGAGCAGCCGGCCGATCTCCAGGAGGCGCTCGAAGGAGAAGGTCCCCGTGGTCATGATGTTGAGCCCGTCGGCCCCGGCCGCCTCCGCCTCCCGGGCCCACGCCAGGATCTCGTCCTCGGAGAAGCGGACCGCCTCCGTGAAGATGCCGGCCTCGGCGGTCAGCGAGCAGAACCGGCAGTCGAAGGGGCAGGGCTCCACGTTCACCCCGATGTGGAAGTGGTTCTCCCCTTTGTTTTCGAACCGCTCCCGGGACAAACGGTTCGCGGTTTCCATGAGGGCGTAGGTCTCCCTGGACTGAAGGGGGACCCGCATCAGGGCACCGGCCTGCTCCCGGTCTATCCCCTCGCCGCCGCCGCCCCGGTTCAGGATCTCCTCGATCCTCGGTGTGATCTTCCAGCCCATTCCGGTCACCGCCTTCCCCGGTTTCCGGGGTCAGTAGGTTCTGAGCACACGCCGCACCTTGCCCGTTTCCGTGCGTTGAATGCGGCCGGGAGGACCCAGGTCCACGCGGACGGTGATCCCCAGCGCGTCCTTGACGCGGGCCGCCACCCTTTCCGCGAGGCCCGCCTCGTCCTCCGGTCCGATGTCCGGGCCGTGCTCCACGGTCACGTCCAGATGGGTGTAAGGGGAGGGATGCCCGACCACGATCTGGAACTCGCCCGTCACCTCCGGCACCAGGGTCTCCAGCACCCGGGCGACGCCGCCCGGAAAAACGTTGATGCCCCGGACGTGCAGCATGTCGTCCGACCGCCCCACGACGCGGAACCGGAAGCCGGTGCGGCCGCATTCGCAGGGGCCGGTCCCGGTGATCTCGAGGATGTCCGACGTCCGGTACCGGACCAGGGGCTGGGCCTCCTTCCGGAGGTGGGTCAGGACCATCTCGCCCACGGCCCCCTCGCTCCAGGAGACCGCGCTCTCGTCTCCGGGGTCGATCAGCTGGGCCAGCAGCACCCCCTGCCCCAGGAAGTGGAGGTCGGGGTTGTCGGCGCACTGGGCGGCGAAGTTGCAGAGGACGTCCGAGACCCCGTAGTTCGCGTTCCGAACGCTCAGGCCCCAGGTCTCCTCGATCCGCCGCCGCAGGTTGGGGTCGTCGAGGCCGGGTTCGCCCCCGAACAGGCCGAGGCGGAGCCCCAGGTCGGGAGGCTCGATGCCCAGCTCCTCCCGCACCACGGACTCCAGCACGTTCGGGTAGGACGGGGTCGAGGAGATGGCGTCGATGCCCGCCTCCCGGATGACCCGGACCAGCTGCCGCGAGTTGCCCACGCCGTAGGGGAAGACCGTGGCGCCGGTGGTCTCCAGGTTGGCATGGTCCGTGTACCCGCCCATCCAGAGGCAGTAGTTGAGGCAGTGGACCACCCGGTGACGGGGCCGGAGCCCGGCCGACCAGAAGGCCCGCGCGCCGCAGTCATGGGTGGCCTCGAGGTCGTTCCGGGTGAGCGCCGTGTAGACGAAACGTCCGGTGGTCCCGGAGGTTCGGTGCACGCGCTGCACGGCCTCGGGGGAAACGGCCAGGAAATCCCCGAAGGGGGGCTCCCGCTCCTGGGAGGCGCGGAGATCGGCCTTCGTGGTGAAGGGGAGCTCGGCGAGTCGGCCCGGGTCGCCGAACCGGGAGGGATCCGGGTCCAGGCCCGCGGCGGACAGCTTGTCGCGGACCATGCGGCTGCGGGTGAAGACGTGCTCCAGCTGCCGGGGGAGCCTCTCCCGTTCCATTCGATCCTGGTCGGCCGGGCTGACGGCCTCCATCTCGGCGTTGAACATGGAACGGTCCCGCATGATCCCCCCGGGGCCTAACCCTTGCCCATCTTCTCCAGCTTTCGCCGGACGTAGTCCGCCTGGTTCTGGGACTGGATGCAGATCATCAGGTGGCTCGCCTCCAGCTCCAGGGTCTGGTCGAAGGTGGCGTCCAGTCCCTGGTCGATGGCGATCCTGGAGAGCCTGAGGGCCAGGGGGGAGCGCTCCTCGATGGTGCGGGCCATGGTCAGGGCCTCCTCCATGAGGCGCTCCCTGGGGACCACCTTGTTGGCGAGCCCGATCCGCTCGGCGGTCTCCGCATCCACGAACGCGCCGGTGAAGACGAGCTCCTTGGCCTTACCCAGCCCCACCAGCTGGGTCAGGAGCTTGGTCCCCGCCGTGGTCACCGTCAGGCCCACGCTGGTCTCGGGAAACCCGAACACGGCGTCATCGGCGGCGATCCGGATGTCGCAGCTCATGGCGAACTCGCAACCCCCGCCCAGGGCATAGCCGGGGACGGCCGCGATGAGGGGCTTTCCCAGCCTCAAGACCAGGCGCTGGACCTCCTGGAGGCGGTCCGTCTCCTCCATCCAGACGGCGAGATCCTTGCCTTCCCCCGTCTCCTTCAGATCCTCCCCCGCACAGAAGGCCCTTCCCTCGCCCGTCAGGATGACCACGCGGGCCTCCCCGTCCGAGCGGGCCTCGTCGAGGCACGACATGAACGCCCTCAGGAAGGCCGTGTTGATGGCGTTCAGACGCTCCGGCCGATTGAAGGTGATGATGCCCGTCTGGTCTTCCCGGCGATAGTGGACGGCGGCTTTGGACATGAAAAAGGCCTCCCGGTACGTCTGCGGATACAGGGTCTTTCTTCTGCTTATAGTGGATCGGCGTGATCCTTGACAAGGGTGAAATGGGGAAGGACCGCGGAGAGCCTCTCAGGGCGGGACGGGAAGGAGATAGCGGGCGAGCATGTCGGTGAGCTCGCCGACCAGCCGCTTCTCCCCGACGGAAGCGTCGTGGATGACCGCGCGGTCGGCCGTCTCCTCCACGGCCAGGTAGACCAGCTCCGCGGCGGCCTCCAGGTCGCTCACCCGAAACAGGGCGTGAAGCCCGTGGAGGAAATCCTTCAGTTCGTCGAGGACGCGCTGCTCCCGCTCGCGGTTGAAGGCCGCCGCCTCCGGATCCAGCAGCTGGAGCACCAGGACCTCGCGGTGAAACCCCCGGTGCGCGCGGTGCGCCTCGATGGAGAAGCGGATGAACGTCTCGAGGAGTGCCACCGGGTCCCCGCCCTCCCCGGCCAGGCGCCGCCCGAAGCCGAAGATGCGCTCGCGCATGGCCGTCTCCATCCGCGCCCAGACCGCCATGAACACGGCCTTCTTGTCCCGGAAGTAGCGGTAGAGGGTCCCGGTGGCCACCCCGGCCGCGGCGGCGATCTCCTTGGTGTTGGTGGCGTGATACCCCTTTTCCGAAAACAGCTCCAGCGCCGCATCCAGGATGCGCTCCTTTTTCTCCCGGGCCCGCTCCTGCTTGGGCTCGTACTCGCCGCCTGCCCAGGTCACGACTGCCTCGGGACCGCCCTCCGGGCCAGGACGGAGCAGCGCTCGCGAAACACCCGGGGCCGGGCCCGCTCCGCGAACCCGGCCTCCCGGGCCAGGCCGATCTCCCGTTCGAAGGCCCTGCCCCCCACGTGCCCGGCGGGCTCCATGATGAAGAAGCAGCCCTCCGGCCTGAGCCGGTCCCGCAGCTCGGCGAAGAGCCCGTGCAGGTCGGGCATCTCGTGGAGCACGTTGCAGGCCAGGGCGAAGTCCACGTCCAGCTCGAGCCCCAGCGCGTCCCGCCGGCAGAGGTGCGGCAGGATCCGGTGGTCCACCCCGGCCTTCCGGGCCCGGGACAGGGTCTTCTCCAGCATCTTCTCCTGGAGGTCCGCGGCCACGACCTTTCCGGCGTCCCCCACCAGCCGGGCCATGCCGATGGAAAAGTGCCCGAACCCCGCACCCACGTCCAGCACGGTCATGCCCTCCCGCACGTAGTCGCCCAGGATCTTTTCCGGCGGGTGGACCAGGCGCCGGATGGGGTTGTCGAAGGTGTAGGCCAGCCACCAGGGGCAGATGTGCCCCGAAACCCGCTTTGAACCGATCATGGTCTCCTCCATGCCGTCCTCCTCGTCGTGATGATGAATGGCTATAGCATGAACTCGAGTTCATGTACTGTCCAGCAAAAAATGAAACAAAGTTCATGTTATTTCCCTTGACAGTTGACTGTCCGGTCAGTCATCATTCGTCATGCCCAAAGCCACCTTCGAGCAGATCGCGCCGGAGAAGCGAGAACGCATCCTCGAGGAGGCCGTGCGTCTCTTTGCCGAGCGCGGTTTCAACAACGCGGACATGGCCGAGCTGGCGCGGCGGGCCGGCGTGGCCAAGGGCTCCATCTACAACTACTTCGACAACAAGGAGGATCTCTACATCCACGTCTGCCGGGACGGCCTCGAGCGCTCGAGGCAGGCGGTCTACGGCGGCCTGGACCCCTCCTGGGACATCTACAGGCAGGTGGACCACCTCTTCCGCCGGGGGGCCCGGTTCGCCCGGGAGCACCCGGAGTACGTCACCCTCTACCTCAACGTGTCGGCCGCGGGCATGGAGCGCTTCGCCGACCGGCTGTCGCGGGACGTGGAAAAGCCGACCGCGGATCACCTGAAGCGGCTCATCCGGCGGGAGCAGCAGGCGGGCCGCGTGCGCGCCGATCTGGACCCCAGGCTGGGCGCGCTCTTCATCAACAGCCTCTACGTCCTGGTGCTGGTCTCCCTGGTCTCCCGCCACTTCCAGATCCGCCTCCGGGAGTACCTCGACCTGGACGGAGACCTGAGCGAGCAGGCGACCCGGGCCCCCCTCCGCCAGACCATCGGTATGATTCATCAGCTTCTACGCCCGGGCCCCGACGGGCCGGGTCGGATCGAGAGGAGAACACCATGAGCGGAAAGACAATGGGCGGGGAGCTCCTGGCCCGGATGCTCGAGCAGGAGGGCGTGCGAACGCTCTTCGGGATCGTGGACGGCACCTACACCCAGCTGGTGAAGCATGCCGTGGACCGGGGCATGCGGCTGGTCTCCCCCAGACACGAGTCCACGGCCGCCCACATGGCCGGGGCCTTCGCGCGCCTGACGGGAAAGCTCGGCGTCTGCATCGCCTCCAGCGGACCGGGCGTGGCCAACATGCTCTCCGGAGCCTGCGTGGAGCAGGTGGAGGGCAACCGGGTCCTGCTCGTCACCAGCCACCGGCGGACGCCCGTCGCCTACCCGGACCGGGGCGGCGGCTATCAGGTGTTCGACCAGGTGGGGGTGATCCGGAACATGGCCAAGTTCTCCTGCGCCGTCCCCTCCTTCGAGCGTCTGGCCGAGATCGCGCAAAAGGCGTTTCGAGCCTGCTTCGAGGGGCGCCCGGGGCTGGTGCACCTGGACGTGGCCGAGAACATCGTGAACGGAGAGGGCCCTGCCGGCCCCGTCCTGGAAGCCAACCGGTACCGCAGGACCACCCCCATCGAGCCGGCGCCCGCGGACGTGGAACGGGCCGCGGACCTGCTGGCCCGGGCCCGGCTCCCCCTCCTCCACGCGGGGAGCGGGGTGCTTCACACGGGGGCCCACCAGGCCCTGGAACGCCTGGCCGACCTTCTCCACGCGCCGGTGACCACCTCGTGGGCCGCCCGCGGGGTCTACCCGGAGAACCTCCCCCAGTCCATGACCATGGTCCACATCGACGCGGTGAACAAGGCCCGGAACGAGGCCGATCTGGTCCTCTGCCTGGGATCCAGGCTGGGCGAGACCGACTGGTGGGGCAAGCCCCCCTACTGGGCCTCACCGGACAAGCAGCGGCTCATCCAGGTGGACGTGGACGAGGCGGCCATAGGCCGCACCCGGCCCGTGGACCTGGGCGTCATCGGCGACGTCAAGGTGTTTCTGGAGCGGGTGATCGAGGCCTTGGAGCCCCGGAGGGAACGTATGCCCCTCGAGGAGCGGCGAAACAAGGTCGCGTCCCTGGCCGAGGCGATCTCCTCGGACCGCGCCGAGCTGGACAAGAGGCTCGAGGACACGGCCTCCCCCATGGTCACGGCCCACGTGGCCAACATCTGCCGGGACGTGTTCGACGACGATGCCGTCGCGGTCTTCGACGGGGGAAACGCGGCGGTCTGGGCCAACTTCTATCACCGGGTGCGGGTTCCCGGCACCCTCCTCACCACGAACCACATGGGCCACCTGGGGGCAGGCGTGGGCCAGGCCCTGGGGGCCTGCGCGGCCCGCCCGGGCAAGCAGGTCTACTGCATCATGGGCGACGGCGCCATGGGCTTCCACCCCCAGGAGATCGAGACGGCCGTTCGAAACGGGTTCCGTCCCGTCTACCTGGTGGTGGCGGACCGCCAGTGGGGCATGGTGAAGGTGACCCAGAGCTTCGCCCTCAAGTTCTACAAGTCGCTCTGGAACCTCAAGCTCAAGGGCCGACCGCTCGACCCGGAGGAGACCTACAACACGGAGCTGGGGGAGATCCGGTGGGACGAGCTGGCCCGCTCCATGGGGGCCCACGGGGAGCGGGTGACCGACCCCTCGGAGCTCCGCCCCGCCCTGGAGCGCTCCCTGGAAGCGGAAACCTGCGCGGTGATCCACGTGGAGGTCGACCCGGTCAAGCACATGCTGGCGCCGGGCCTGATCCACTTCAAGAACATGCA
Source organism: uncultured Desulfobacterales bacterium (assembly GCA_964454455.1). Taxonomy (GTDB): domain Bacteria; phylum Desulfobacterota; class DSM-4660; order Desulfatiglandales; family HGW-15; genus JAIPEI01. The sequence continues at coordinate 37,030 of CAYVVQ010000010.1, forward strand.
CCAGGAGCCGGGCTCGTAACGGTCGTTCGAACCACCCTGAGGGGAGGACACATGGATCCAGCCGCCATCGACGCCGTCCGCCTGAACTTCCAGCCCCGGGACCTCGTCCTGATCAACGCGGTCATCGGGCTCATGATGTTCGGCATGTCCCTGGACCTGAAAGTGGAGGACTTCAAGCGCATCGCCCTGGCCCCCAAGGCCCCGGCCATCGGGCTCGCGGCCCAGTTCCTCCTGCTCCCCTTCTTCAGCTTCCTCCTCACCCTGGCCATCGACCCGGTCCCGTCCATGGCCCTGGGCATGATCCTCGTGGGGTCCTGTCCGGGCGGAAACCTCTCCAACATCGTCACCTACCTGGCCCGGGGGAACGCCGCCATCAGCGTCTCCATGACCGCGGTCTCGACGGCCGCCGCCATCCTCATGACCCCGCTGAACCTGGCGGTCTGGGGGAGCCTCAACCCGGCCACCGAGCCGATCCTCCGCGCGGTCGCCCTGAGCCCCCTGGACGTCCTCACCACCATCGTGCTGATCCTGGGCATCCCCCTGGCCCTGGGCCTGACCGTCTCCCGCCTGTTCCCCGGTCTGGTGGAGCGGGTTCGAAAGCCTTTCAAGATCCTGTCCGTGCTCATCTTCTTCGCGGTGGTGGTGCTGGCCCTCAAGAAGAACTGGGAGATCTTCCTCGCGGTGATCGGCCTGGTGATGCTCGGGGTCTTCCTCCAGAACGCCATGGCCCTGGGGCTCGGCTACAGCGCGGCCCGGCTCTTTCGCCTCCCGAACCGCGACGCGCGGGCCGTCACCATCGAGGTGGGCATCCAGAACTCGGCCCTCGCCCTGATCCTGGTGTTCAACTTCTTCGAGGGGCTGGGCGGCATGGCCATCATCGCCGCCTGGTGGGGGGTCTGGCACATCGTGGCGGGGCTCGCGGTGGCCGGCGTCTGGAGCCGCCGCCTCCCCGGGGAGGGGACCTGATGGCCCGACGCGTCCTCATCACCGGCGCGGGCGGCTACATCGGCCGCCTGCTGGTTCGAGCCCTCTCCCGGGAGCCGGGGGACCTGGAGCAGATCGTCGCCGCGGACATCCGGCTGCCGCCCGGACCCGAGCGGCTCGCGAACGTGACCTACGTGGAGGCCGACGTCCGGGACCCCGCCCTGCCCGGGATCCTGACCCGGACCGGCGCGGAGGTGGTGGTCCACCTGGCCGCGGTGGTGAACCCCGGGCCCCGGCCGGACCGGGCCTTTCTCCACAGCGTGGAGGTGGAGGGCACCCGCAACGTGCTCGACGCCTGCCTCCAGGCCGGCGCCCGCAAGGTCCTCTACACCTCCTCGGGGGCGGCCTACGGCTACCACGGCGACAACCCCGCCTGGCTGACCGAGGACCAGCCGCTTCGGGGGAACCCCGAGTTCGCCTACTCGGATCACAAGCGGCAGGTGGAGGAGATGCTCGCCCGCTACCGGGAGCGGCATCCCGAGCTGGCTCAGCTCGTCTTCCGGGTATGCACGATCCTGGGGGAGTCCACGAGGAACCAGATCACGGACCTCCTGGACGCGAAACGGGTGGTGGGGCTCCGCGGGGCCTCCATCCCCTTTGTGCTCGTCTGGGACCGGGACGTGGTGGGCGCCCTGGTCCAGGGGATCCGGGACGATCGGGCCGAGGGGATCTACAACCTGGCCGGGGACGGGACCCTGACCCTGGCCGAGATGGCCCGCATCATGGGAAAGCCCTACCTCGCCCTGCCCGTCCCCCTGGTCCGGGGGGCGCTCCGGCTGCTCAAGGCCCTGGGCCGGACCCCGTACGGCCCCGAGCAGGTAAACTTCCTCCGCTACCGCCCGGTCCTCGACAACACCCGGCTCAAGGAGCGCTTCGGGTACCGGCCTCGAAAGACCACCCGCAAGGTGTTCGATCAGTTCCTGGCCGGCCGGGCACGGCTCACAGGTCGTTGATCCGGTCGATGAGCTCCACCAGCCGGCCGAACTCCTTCCGGTCGAAGTCCACCACCAGGCGGGGAAGCGAAAGGAGGTCCGGCTCGTCCCGCTCCACGGGCAGCGGGCCGGACAGGGCCAGCCCGCCGCCGGGGGCCAGGATGTCCGAGAACTCGGCGCGGAGAACGTCCGCGGGGAAGGGATCGGGAACGTCGGTCATGCGGATCACCAGGCGGGGTCCCACGTAGCGCAGGCTGTGGTAGCGGCGGTAGAACCGGTCGATGCGTTCCACCGCATCCTCCGGGGACTCCGTGCGCCGGAACAGGGCGAAGTCCGACAGGCTGACCGCACCCCTGCCCAGGAGCTCCTCCCGCATGAGCGCCTCCCACCGGGCCCAGTACGTTCCACCGGGCACGTCGAGGAGGACGATCGGGAGCGGGGCCCGCTTTCCCGTCTGGACCAGGGTCAGGATCTCCATGGCCTCGTCCAGGGTGCCGAACCCGCCGGGGAACAGGATCACGGCGTCCGCCTCCTTGACGAAGGCGACCTTCCGGTTGAAGAAGTACTTGTAGTTGATGCTTCGCGGCAGGCCTTCCAGCACGGGGTTGGGTTTCTGCTCGAAGGGCAGCCGGATGTTCACCCCGAAGGCGTGGTCCGGTCCGGCCCCCTCGTGAGCGGCCTGCATGATGCCGGGTCCCCCGCCCGTGATCACCATGCTCCCTTCACGCGCCAGGAGCTCCCCCAGCCGCCGGGCCATGCGGTAGATCGGCTCCTCGGCCCGGTTGCGGGCCGATCCGAACACGGTGACCTTCCGGACGGACCGGTAGGGCCCGAACGCCTTGGTGGTGTAGCGCATCTCCTTGAGCGACATGTTCATGAGCTTGAGGTCGGCCCGGCTCTCGCCCTCCACGCCGGCCTTGAGCGCGGCCACGATCATCTCCCGCACGATCTCCGGGTGCTGCACGTCGCCCGCCAGCGCGAGGAGCTCGTCGATGGCCCGATCGACCGGGCCGCCGGTCCGGTCGAAGCTCAGCAGGGGCCGCCCGTCGTCGCCTGGTTTCCCGTTGTCTTCCATGTGGATCATCTCTCCTATCTCTTGCCTGTCCAGAGGTTCTTGACTCTTTTGTATTCTGTTCGTTGTGTTGGCCGGCTCCGGAGGGCGGGGCCTTC
>CAYVVQ010000010.1:40215-47515 GCA_964454455.1 uncultured Desulfobacterales bacterium
GGGCCTTCTTCCGCCTCGAGCCGCGGCATCCCTCCCAAGATGGGGGCTATTGCCGTGCGCTTGCGGGAAACACCTCAACACCTCAACACCTCAACACCTCATCCCCTCATGGCCGTCTCCAGCCGCCGGAACCGGGCCTCCACCTGCCCCTTTGCGGCGTCCCCCCGGAACTCGGACCGGTAGTAGGCCCGCACGAAGGCGTCGGCCGCGGGCCGCAGCTCCGGCTCCCGGGTCCCGAACCGCTGGGCCAGCTCCTGGAGGGTTTCGCCAGCCTCCCTGCGGGTCCCGCTCCTCTCCAGGAGACGAACGAAACGCTCGGCCCATCCCCTGGGCCGCCGCATCCAGCGTCTCCGGACCCGGTGCAGCCACCAGAGCAGGATCAGGGCCAGGGCGGCGCCCCCGCCCGCAACGAGCATCCGCCGTACAGGCGGAAGCCCGGACCCGATGCCGCCCGAGCGCAGGGACTCGAGGGCCGAGGCGGTGCGTCGGGCCAGGCCCAGCTGCCGGCCGAGGTCGTAGGTCACGACCCATCGGTACCACGTGTAGCGCAGGAAATCGACCCCCTGGGCCAGCTGCCGGTGCCATCCGGGCGCCGCGCCGGGTCCGCGGGACGGCGTGGGATCGAAGACGGTCCAGCCCTTCCCCGGGATCCAGACCTCCACCCAGGTGTGCGCCCGGCTCCGGCGGACCAGCAGGTACCCGCCCAGCTCGTTCCACTCGCCACCCACGTAGCCGCCCACCACCCGTGCCGGGATCGCCGCGCTTCGAAGGAGCAGCGCCATGGCCGAGGCGAAGTACTCGCAGTGCCCCCGCCGAGTGTCGAAGAGAAACCTCGCCACGGGCTCGGTTCCCCCGGCGGACCCGGGGGCCGTGTCGTAGGCATACTCCGCTTTCAAGTGGGCCGCGACGGCCCGGGCCGTCTCTTCGGGCGTTTCCCGCCGCAGGCGGTCGGCCAGGCCGGAAAGCCGCGCCCCCAGGTCTGCGGGCACGGACAGGAACCCCGAAGGCGCCGTGCCCGGGGGGAGGCTCTCCGGCAGCACGGAGACGACCCGGTAGGTCACCCTCTTTTGAACGGGCCTGGTCGCCTCCAGCGTGTAAACCCCCGTCACCCGGATGTCCAGGGTGTCGGATCGGGCCTGGATCGGGGCCCCCAGGGCGAACAGGGGCTTGGCACCCGTGGGCTCCAGCAGCACCTCGTAGGAGACCGTCCTCCCCGGAGGGACATCCCCGGGATTTCGGTCCCCGGCTCCCCTCTCCCACACACCGTCCCGGTAAGTAGCGTAGACCATGCCGCGCCAGCGGGGGGTCTCAGGCGGTTCTCCCCGGAGCCACCGGACCCGGAAGGCCGGGGATCGGTCCTCGAGGATCCGTTCCACCTCGCCGGCGCTGATCCGCTCGCCGAAGCCGGTGCGCGGGACCGCGCCCCCTTCCCAGCCGAACAGGGCGGCCGTTGGCCTGGGAAGGATGAGAAAGAAGAGCAAGGTGGCTGGCAGCAGCCCGACGGTGATCCACCCGCTCCAGGCCAGGAGGTGCCGCGCCTCACGGCCCCGGATCTCCGCCTGCTCCTGCGATCCGTAGAGGAACACCAGCCCGGCCACCGAGAGAAAGGTCTCGGCCAGCACCAGGACTCCGTACTCGAGGCCGAACCGGCGCAGGGACGCCGCCGCCACGATCAGGAGGTTGAGAAGGAAAATCTGGAGGACGTCCCTCCCCGCCTTGGCGGAAACGAGCTTGGCCGAGGCCGCCAACGCCAGGGCCCCGAGCATCCGGCCGTAGAGATTTCCCGCGTGGATGCCGACAAAGGAGCCGAGGATTCCGAGCACGGTCGCCGCCACCACGACCGCCGGGGGAAGAGCCGGTCTGGACAGCCTCCCGGAGTCCAGGCCGGCGCCCGCGAGAAAGGCGCCGGCAAAGATCCCCAGGACGGGAAGGGGCAGCTCCGTCGCCACCGACGCCAAGGACCCCGCAAGGGCGGTGTAGGCGAAGAGGAGCGACAGGCCCCGCATGGACACGCTACGCCTCACCCAGCACCTCCAGGAGCGATCGTCTGTGGGCCGTCCCCCGGGCCGGGGCCACCGCGCGGTCCGGAAGGACCAGGCCCACCCGCAGCCCGAGGCGGGAGGCCTCCAGCACGAGGTGGCAGGCCCTGGACAGGGCCGGCTCCCACGACCGTTCCGATCCGGAGAGATCGATGGTCAGGGTATCCCCGGCAACGCGGTCGAACTCCCGGACGATCATCCGTCCCCGCCGCGCCGTGGCCTTCCAGTCGACCCGCTTCAGCGGGTCGGTGCTCCGGAAGGGCCGAAGCCCCAGCACCTCGTCCCCGGGCTCGCCCGATCCGGTCCGGGGATGGGCCTCGCCCGCGACCCCGCTGAGCGGCGGCAGGGTCTGGTGGACGGGGCGGGGATAGATCAGCAGGTCCAGGTCGAGGCTGCGCACGTGCATTCGCCGGAAGAACCCCAGCGGGAACCCGGACTGGATCTTCAGGGTCTCGACGCGCGCCCTCCCCCTCCGCGGGAAGGTCAACCAGACGGGGACGCGGGCCTCCCCGCAAACAAAGGGGAGAAACGCGCCGCCGAAGGGGGTCTGGAAACGAAGGAAAAAGGCGTTCCCCCGCCGCTTTCGGACCCGGAGGGTAAACCCAGCCGGAACGCCTGCGAACAGCTCGTCGGGCGGCTCCAGCGAAACGTCGAGACCGCGGAGGTTGACCAGCGAGCTGAGCCCGGAGAGCAGCATCAGGCCGAGCATGATGCTGGCCATGAGGTAGAGAAGGTTGTTGCCCGTGTTGGCCGCCCCCACGCCCAGGACGATGGTGAGCCCGATGTAGACGAACCCGGAACGGGTGATCTTGACCTGGTATCGGCCGGCTCTCATAGGGGGACCGGGACGCCACCCAGGAACTCGTCCAGGTAAGCCTTTCGCTCCCCGGACTTCATGTCGGCCGAAGGGTGGAGCCGGTGATAGGCCACGGAGGGGAAGACCGCCTTCACGTCGTCGGGAACGACGTAGTCGCGCCCCGCCAGAAAGGCGACCGCCTGGGCCGCCTCCTTCAAGGCGATGGCGCCGCGGGTGCTCAGCCCGAACCGGAAGGCGCCCCGCTCCCGGGAGGCCTCGGCGATGTCCAGGATGTACCGGACGATCTTCTCCGAGGTCTTCACCCTTTTCGTCGCCCCGTGGAGCCCCACGATCTCCTCGGGGCCCATGATCCGGGGAAGCTCCCGGGCCTGGTCGTAGAAGCCGCCCTCCCTCACGATGGCCGCCTCGTCCGATCGCTCGGGGTACCCGATCTCGAGACGCATGAAGAACCGGTCCAGCTGGGACTCGGGCAGCGGGTAGGTCCCGTACAGGTCCATGGGGTTCTGGGTGCCGATCACGAAGAAGGGCTCGGGGAGCGAAAAGGTCCTTCCCCCCAGGGTGACCCGGCGCTCCCCCATGGCCTCCAGGAGCGCGCTCTGGGTCCTGGGCGTGGCCCGATTGATCTCGTCTGCCAGGAGAATGTGGGTGAACACCGGCCCTTTTCGCACGCTGAACCGCTCCTGCGAGGAACGGTAGAGCTCGGTGCCCAGGACGTCCGAGGGCATGAGATCGTTGGTGAACTGGACGCGCTTGAAGTCGCACCCCATGACCCGGGCCATGGCAATGGAGAGGGTGGTCTTTCCGGTGCCGGGAAGGTCCTCGAAAAGCATATGGCCCCCGGCCAGAAGCGCCGCAAAGGAGAGCTCCACGATGTTCTCACGGCTCTTCACCACCGAGGATACGGCGTCCAGGGCCTGCTTCAGCGTCTTCTTGTGGTCCATGCATGATCCCCTTCGACTGGACCGGCTCGTTCGAACCGCTCACGGAAAAGATAAGAACCCTGGACGGTTTCTCAAGGGGCGGCGAAAAACCGGATCTATGCACGGGTTACGGAAATGGGGTCCGGCGGGGACAATAGGGTTCTGAGGCGGGGTTTCCAGTTCCCCGGGCTGCGCAGTCGCCGCCACGCCATGAGGCCTTTTCTCCGATGATCCGCAGCGGGCCGCTCATCCGCGTACAGCTCCCGGTTCACCAGATCCACGATCAGAAGAATGTCGCCTGCCAGGTGTTCGAAGCGGCCGGACAGGCGGGTCCCGTACTCCAGCGGGGTCTCGGTGACGTGGCGCGGCAGGCCGGAACGCGCCCCCCAGGCGGACAGGCGGCCGAAGAGCCTCACCGGGCCGGGGTCGCGAAGCTCCCTGAGGAAACCCGCGGGGGAGAAGCGCCCGACCCGCTCCAGCCACCCTCTCAGGCGGTCGAGGATCGATCCCCGCGTCCCCGGAGCAATCCGGGTCTGCCGGGTCCTTGCGAGAAGCGCCTTCACCGCAAAGAACAGGACCACAGCCGCGAAGACGGCGAGGACCGCTCCCAGGACGCCCGCGAGCCCCCAACCGAAGACCCGTTCCAGGGCCGACACCTCGGTTGCGGCCGCCCCCTGCGCCGGCCCGGAACCGCCCCCGTCGGGGGGCGCCTCCCGGCCCTCCGGCGCGCGCCGATGCGTGAGGAGGAACCTCAGGATCCCGACCAGCACCGGGCCCAGGGGGGAGGTGGTGTTTTCGACCGCGTCCAGCCCGGCCTGCGCGCCTGCGGTCAGGAGGGGCATGAAGAGAAGCACCGTGCCCGCCCCGACGGCCCAGATCAGCATCGGGAAGGCCAGGGCGAGGAACGGTCCGACGGCAGGGGACGCTTCCGCTCGAGCGCCCTCCGGTTCCGCAGGGACCGCCGTCCCCATGGCCGCCACGCTCAGGACGAAGAACAGGAAGAACAGCGGAGGCGAGGCGCTCCAAGAGGCGGCATATCCCCACTTGACCTGCAGGACGAGCCCGGCCAGGAGGATCAGGCCGAAGGCCGCCACCCCCTTGTCGAACTGGGTGCAGACCCGCTCGTGGGTCCCGCGATTCCCGGCGAAGGCCGCCCCTTTCACCCACAGGAACCCGAGCCAGAAGGTCGACTGGACGAACCAGGCCCAGCCCCGCCAGTCGCCGCTCGACGGAAGCCACCCCCCGTCGGCGGCTCCCCGGTGCAGTCCCCAGGCCAGGCAGGCCGTCAGCCCCGCGATGTGGAGGGCCAGAAGGACCACCCTTCGCCAACCCCGGCCCCGCGAGGCCCGGACGACGGCGGCAGCAACGGAAAAGGCCGTGGCACCCGCTGCGAACGGAAAGGGCCTTTCCGTCGTGACGAGAACCAGGAACCCCGCCAGCGCGAAGACCCAGAGCGCCTCGGCGGCCGCCCGGAAAAGAGGGAACAGGGGGTGTGGGTGCCCTGCCCTCATCGCGCGCACCCCCCGGCCTCGCGCAGATCCTGGACGTACACCACATCCCGGCCCGACGCCTCTGTCTCGGGCGGCTCCTCACCCCGCCGGGCCGCCAGGAAGGAGACGGGCGTCCGGCGGTACGCGAGGTACGCGCCGAACGCTTCCGCCGCCTGGTCCAGGGTGTGGACGATGTGGAGGCACCCGATCCCCGAGGTGCGGGAAAGGGCGAGACCGGCCGGGCCGATCAGGTCTCCGGCCGGCGCCATGGTCAGGCGGGCCATCCGCTCCAGGATCGCGGGCAGCTGTCCGGGAGCCGGCGAGACCGGCACCACCGGGGAGGCCTGCCCCGTCATCTCCGCGTTCGTGATCAGCCCCACAGAAACGCCGCTCCGGACCAGGCGGACCGCGATGGAGGCCGCGGCCTCCAGGGCCTCCTCGAACGCCGCCCCATCCCCGGCCCCGTGAAACCCCCGGACGTCCACGCTCAGAAGGACCCTCGCCCTCCGGCTCGGCTCGAACACCTTTTCCTGGAGCCGGTTCAGCCGCACGCTGGCCTTCCAGTGAATGGCCCGGGCGGGACGCCCCGGCTGGTACTCCCGCGTTCCCATGAGGTTGATCGGATCCTCGATCAGCCCCTCCGCACGAATGGCGCCGAACAGGTCCCTCGCCTCCCCGAAGGCCGGGACGACGGGAAACCGTCTCGGGTAGACCACGACCTCCAGAGGCTCCCCCTGGTCCACCCGGCGAAAGAACAGGCCGAAGGGGTCGCCCGCCTCGGTCACGGGCGGCCCGACCGTGTACACGCCCCGGCCGGGGGCCTCCAGGGTCCACTCGAGCCGCACCCTTCGTCGGCCCCTGATCCTGCAGGCCCGTACGCCTCCTTCATCCGCGTCCCCGAAGAGATCGGCCGGACCCGCCAGCCTTGCCCGGACCGTCATGGGCAGGATGGACCCGCTCTCCGCCTCCACGGCGAAGACCAGGGGCTCGCCGGGAGAGGCCCGAAGCGTTTCCGTCCGGAAGCGGGCGGAGACCCGGGCTGAGCCCGCGCGACGCCAGAGCTTGGCCCCCGTGGAAAGCAGCAGCAGGGTCAGGCAGAAGATGGAGAGATCGGAGCGGCCGAACAGGAGGGCGACAAAGAGCAGAACGGCCAGGAACACCCGGGCCAGTGGATCGACGAACAGGCTCGGGATGCGCAGGTCCGGAACCGGACTCCCTTCGGGGATCATGAGAGGGCCCGGCCGCCCCCTTCCACGGCCGGAACGGGCACCTGGTCCAGCAGCTCATCGAGCATCCGCTCGGAGTCGTTTCCACGAAGGCGCTCCTCCTCCGTGAGGATGAGCCGGTGACCCAGGACACAGGGAGCGAGGGCCTTGATGTCGTCGGGAAGCACGTAGGCGCGGTCCCGGAGCAGGGCCAGGGCCTGGCCCGCCCGCATGAGCCCCAGGGTGCCCCGGGGGCTGGCCCCGTACCGAAAGCCCCTCCCGGCCCGCGTCGCACCGCCGATCTCGCCGATGTAGTCCAGGACGGACGGGGCTACGTGGACCCGGCGAACGGCCTCCTGAAGGGCGGTGACCTGATCCACCGTGACCACCGCCTGAAGGTCCTCGAGGGGGTCGCCGGACTGAAAACGCCGGAGGATCTCCACCTCCTCGGCCTTGTCGGGGTAGCCCATCCGGATCTTCAGCAGGAACCGATCGAGCTGGGCCTCGGGCAGGGGGAAGGTCCCTTCCAGCTCGATGGGGTTCTGGGTGGCGATCACGAAGAAGGGCCGCTGCAGGGGCAGGGTCTGCCCGTCGATGGTCACCTGACGCTCGGCCATGCTCTCGAGAAGGCTGGACTGGGTGCGGGGGATGGCCCGGTTGATCTCGTCCACCAGGAGCACGTGGGTCATGACGGGTCCGTGCCGCAGCTCGAATCGTCCCGTCTGCTGGTTGTACACGCTGAAACCCGTGATGTCGGCGGGAAGCAGGTCCGGCGTGCACTGGACCCGCTTGAACGTGGCGCTCAGGCTCCAGGCCAGGGACTTGGCCA
>CAYVVQ010000011.1:0-4427 GCA_964454455.1 uncultured Desulfobacterales bacterium
ACCATTGACGGGTTCGCAAAAACCCGCTCACCCGCCGCTGGAAACGCCATAACCTATCGATATTTCCATGGCAGACCTCAAGGTTCAAGGCTTTTTACGAGGCCATCACCATTCGCATGCACAAAAGTCAAACAACAGCGGTCACGACAAAAAAATGCTTATCTGCTTCGGTGGGAATGACATCAAAGGAAAGTGGCCGAGTCGCTTTTCTGGCCATCTCAATAAAGCCAAGACCGGCCCCTTTGCTTGCATCCGGCGTCTCTTTTCGCCGCTGTTCCTTGTAATATTTTTTGAGCTCATCCTTAGTCATGGATTGAATCGTGCGCAGCTTTTCCGTAAGTGGGGCTTCCTGATCTTTGGTGATATAGTTGCCGCATTGAATGTAAAAGTGCGCATCCTGTTTTCCAATGATCATAATGCCAAAGCTGAGATCTTGATCACACTCCCGGGAACCTTTTTCAGCTGAGTAATTGATGACGTTTTGCATGAGTTCAACAAAGATGGAAAAGACTTTGTGCATCACATTGGTACTTGTCTCTTCCAATGTCATTTTTTGTCTCAATGTTGCGCCGATCCCTTCCAAAAGACTTTGCGAAACCGGGCCGGTAAAGCTGAAAATAATGCCGTTTTTTTTCAGCTGTTCATAAAATATCTGGATTTGATGATCCATTGCTGAACACCTTTCCTTTGATTTGATTCCGACCGGCATTTTTTGCTGCATAGAGTCGATTATCGGCTGCCTCAATTAGATCCTGGTATGTTGAGCAAGAAACCGGAACCATGGCGGCAATTCCGATACTCACCGTTACAATTGATGCTACCTCCGAATATTCGTGTTTGATGGCCAAATCCGCGATGCCGGCCTGGACAGTGAAAGCGACCTCCATGGCCCCTGAGAGCTCTGTCTCCGGGAGCAGTACGGCAAACTCTTCCCCCCCATAGCGGGCGACAAGATCTGCGGGTCTTTTGACCGACTGGGCCATGGCCTGAGCGACTTTGATAAGGCAATCATCTCCCGCCCCATGACCGTAATGATCGTTGAATTGCTTAAAATAGTCCAAGTCCAGAAGCATGAGAGCCAACTGTCGTCCAGTGCGCTTAGCCCGATTCCATTCCGATTCTAAGCATTCATTCAAATGCCTCCTGTTGGCGATTGAAGTCAGCCCGTCAACATAGGACATTCTGGACAGGATTTCTTTGTGGGCCTGAAGATCTGCATTGAGCTCGTTGAGGCTTTGCTGCATGCGGTCACTCATTTTCACGACGCGCTGTGTCTGGCGGAAAAGCTTCTTGTATTCCTTCAAAAGATTCAAATAGGGCTTCAGCAAGGGATCTTCGGAAAACTCCCCGCTTGCGGCGATGGATTCTGATTCTTCTATCACTCGCGTTTCTTTGGAAAAAATGGATTCTTCCGTCACCGGCCTCTCCGATAGTGGAAACCGTGTACAGCTGCCCGGCAGTCGTTCAGGGACGCCTCATGCGCCAGCCGACGACCGTGACATCATCCCGCTGCTCTTCTCCACCCCGATAGGTTTCGTATAGGTCACGCAAGGCCTCTTTTTGTTTGGCCATAGGCTCTTCCCGGATACTGTGCAAAAAGGAAAGCAAGCGACGTTTGCCTAACGGCAGCCCTGTTTTTTCCCCGATCTGATCAAATATCCCGTCAGTGGCCAGATACAAAGTCATCTGTCCCTGGATCTCGAGGGTATGGGTCTGAAAAGGAAAATCAGGATTTGAGGACCGATAGCCCAGACTTTCTTTGTCGCCCTTGATTTGGACAAGCTGGTCCCCCTGCTCACAAAAGAGGCTCAACCGGCTCCCGGCAAACAGGAGGTTTCGAGTCGAGCGGCAATACACGCAAAGCGCCATGTCCAGACCGTCCTCTGAAAACTGGGATGCATCCTGGTTGGAAAGCATTTTCTGGACCACCCGGCTCACCTCCTGCAAAACCCGGTGAGGAGGCTGGACCCCGATATCACTGACCACCCTGTTCAGAGAAGCGACCGCAGCCATGGTCATAATCCCTCCGGGAACCCCGTGACCGGTACAGTCGATGACCGCCAGGGCAAAGCCGTCCTCAACCTCCTTGCTCCAGATCATATCGCCGCTGATCACGTCTTTCGGCTGCCAGAGAATGAACCTTTCCTGAATCATTCGACCAAGCTGGTTCTCGTTCGTCAAAATGGCCTGCTGAATGGTTTGGGCGTAATGGATACTCTCCATCACATTGTTCAGCATCTCGGTCTTCTCCAGGTTGGCCTCTCGCAGAAGCTCCGACTGGTCCTCCAGCTCTTGTGTCCTTTTGCGAACTTTTTCTTCCAACCCCTTGGTATAGCTTTTGATCTCCTCGACCATCGAGCCGAAAGCACGGCTCAACCCCCCGATCTCATCGGCTCCGGCCGGGGGCAGTGAGACGTTGTAATCTCCCTGGGCCAGAACGGTAGCGGATGTATGCAGGGATCGCAAGGGCCGGAGGACAAGCTTTTCCACTCCGTAGCTATACACCAGGAGCAGAATGCCGAAGATGATAACCAATGCGGCAACCGCCGCCATGACCCAGGTATTGTCCAGAACCTGGGCCGCCTTCAGGTCCACGGCACTGACCACATACCAGCTGAGCTCCGGAATCCAGGTCAGGGCCAGGAGCTGCTTCTTTCCGTCAAGCCTGCCCCAAAGTGTCTCCACTGTTCCCGGCGCGGTCCGGGTCCTGTGCATAACTTCCTGCAACTCCTGGTCTGTTGCCTCTCCAGCCAGCAGATCACTCAGATGAGACTGCTCCTTGCCGGCCTTGGCTCCGGAACCGAATGCAATCAAGTCCTGATCGGGGTGGGCCTGGATAAGGCCGTCTGCATTCAGGATCATGGGCGTGATTCCCGGCTCTCCGGCGGTAATGAATTCCTCCAGAAACTCGGCTAAATTCAAACCTGTTCCAGCAAGCCCGATCTTTCGGTTCTCATGCCAAACGATAACATTGAACCAGACCCGGGTCTCTTTGAGATGGACGTCCGGATCTACATTGATGTTAAAGGTATCGAATTCGGCCATAGTCTGAAAAAACCAGGCATCATCCCTGTTATTCGAATCCAGGGAATATCGGGGTGTTTCACTGTATGGCTTTTGCTCATTGTTTGAATAATACCTTAAGCTTTTCCGGCTGATAACAAAATAGGTATGATTGCGGAAATCTTGCTGAAAGCCCTTGGCTTCCCGGAAGAAAAGAGACTTCTTCCGGGGTGAATCCTCATCCAGAAGCCACCGCCGAAGCAGCAAAGAATCTGCAAAGCGTTGAGACAGGGCCAGCTCCCTGGTCACAGGGGCCTTGATCTTCTGGGCGCTGAGCAGAGTAAAGTTTTTAGCAAAGCCGCGGCCCAAATGAGCCCGCCCTGACTCCAGCATCTGCCATCCAATGAGAACAGTGGGCCCCAGGGCCACGAGGCAGGCCACACCAAGGGCCAGCAAGGATTTGGTCCGCAAACTGAAATTGAAAGAGTACATACTCGTCATCCTTCAGAAAATAGGATAATTGCCAAAAAACGACATGGAACCTATGCCTGAGTCAAGCGCGGGCAGGAATGGTCTGGAAAGACAATGCCCTACTCCCCCTATCGGACAAGATATCCGGTATCTTTACGGGTTGTACCCAGTCTACCCCCGATTGATTTCGCGAAGCAGGCCGCTTTTCCAGCCGGGGGGTAGGCGGTCCCCCACTTTTTGGCCCCGGCTGTGATGCCGATGCTGACAGGCTCTGGAGGCCAGAGCGTAATGTCCTGTTCTTCCGAGTCCTTGAGAAAGCCCTTTTTCTTGACTCATCGGATCGGGTTTTCCGGGTCCTGCCCGAGTTATCATCGGAAAATCCAGTTTGACATATCGGACGAATGGATATTAGCCTTCACCGCTTATGACGGCTCATGAGGAGCTTGCCCCTCTCATCCATCATCGGGAATCCTCGTACAAGCCGTCCATTTCAACGCGCACGGCTCGAGGGTTCCCGCAACCTGAACCCCTCATGCGAAGCAACAACCATGAGGCCTGTGCAAGGAAGGAGATCAGCATGAGCGAGGCATACCGCAGCATGTGGGAGAGCCTGGGGCTGGTTGACCGCATCCTGGCCACCGGCTACGGGAGGCACCTCTTCGAGCTCGCCCTGGATGCCCCGACCGTGACCGAGATCAAGGCCTATGCGATGGGAGCCGGCTTTCTGTTCCCGGAGGTGCGGACCATCCTGGACATCGGCGGGCAGGATTCCAAGGCCATTGCCCTGCGGGGGAACGGCCGGGTCAAGAAGTTCGAGATGAACGATCGGTGTGCAGCGGGGACGGGGAAGTTCCTGGAGATCATGGCCCACTCCCTGGGCTACGCCCTGGAGGCGTTCGGGCGGGCCGCGCTGAAGGCGGAAAGAGAGATCCAGGTGAGCAGCATGTGCACGG
>CAYVVQ010000011.1:4527-46377 GCA_964454455.1 uncultured Desulfobacterales bacterium
GGGCGGGCCGCGCTGAAGGCGGAAAGAGAGATCCAGGTGAGCAGCATGTGCACGGCGGTGTGGCGCTCAACCCCTGCATGGCTCGGTACCTGGCCGAGGCCACGGGGAAAGAGATCGTGGTGCCGGAGCAGCCCCAGATGACCGGGGCGCTGGGTGCGGCGATCATGGCGGAGGAAATGCGGTCGAAACGTTGAACAATGGGTTTTTTCGGGGGCAAAGGTGCTGGGCGCCCCGCGGACTTCAAATCCGTCGGCCCGGTCTGCAAAACCGGGAGGAGGTTCGATTCCCCTTGCCCCCTCCATGAACTCTTCCTGGGGGACAGATGGCCGAGCATGTCACCATAGGGATCGCCGGACACGTTGACCACGGAAAAACGAGCCTGGTCAAAGCCCTGACCGGCGTGGACACGGATCGATTGGAGGAGGAAAAGCGGCGGGGCCTTTCCATCGATTCCGGGATCGCCGCCATGGACACGTCTCGCGGGAACCGCGTTTCTCTCGTGGACGTCCCCGGGCATGTCCACTTCCTCAAGAACACGGTTCGAGGCCTGTGTGCCGTGGATGCCGCGGTGCTGGTGGTGGCGGCCGATGACGGGGTCATGCCCCAGACCGTCGAGCACCTGGAGGTGCTTCGCTTTTTCGGGGCCCGGATCGGTGTGGTCGTGCTGACCAAGACCGACCTGGTGGACGAGGAAACACTGGAACTGGCCGAATTGGAACTGCAGGATACGCTGGAAACGCGCCTCGGAGAGCACCCCCCCGTGGTTTCCTTCTCTGCTCGAGACCACCGCGGCCTCGATGCCGTCAGGGACGGGATCGAAGAGCTGGCCGCCGCGCTTCCTCCCGGAGACATCCAGGCCCCTTTCCGTTGCTGGATCGATCGGGTCAAGGGCTTCTCCGGGTTCGGAACCGTGGTGAGCGGAACGGTCTTCTCCGGCGCGATCGCGGAAAACGAACCGGTACAACTCCTGCCAACGGGGATCGAAAGCAGGGCGAGGTCACTCGAATCCCACCACACCAAGCTGACCCGACTGGAAGCGGGACAGAGGGCCGGCATCAACCTGCCCAGGATCGCGGTCCGCCAAGTCCGCCGGGGGATGCTCCTTGCAGAGCCGGGCGTCCTGGAGCCGGGCTACCTGCTGAACGCAGAGATCCGAATGCTACCGAGCGCCCGAAGACCGATCCGAAACAGGCAGCGGGTCAAGCTGTACCTGGGAACCTCGGTCACGAGCACGATGGTGGTCCTGATGGATCGCGAGTTTCTTGCCCCGGGCGAGCAGGGACTCGCGCAGCTGCGCCTGATGAAGCCCCTGGCTGTCCTTCCGAGGGACACCTTCGTCTTGGCCCTGCTCAACGAGCTGACCGTCATCGGCGGGGGAAGGGTTTTGGAGGTTCCCAAGGAAAAGTTCAGGCCGAAGAAGGCCCCGCGGATCCTGCCCCTCCTCGAGGCGTTGCGGGCCGGAACGGTCGATGCCTACCTGGATCATTTTTTCTCGAAGGGTCTTGTGGATCGACCGGTGTGCGCCCGGGACATCCAGCTCAGGACGGGGTTCCAGCTCCCGGATATCGAGAAAACGCTCGGAGCGAGGCTCAAAAGGGGAGAGCTCCTCTCCTTCGGAGATCGTGGCGCTTTTCCGAAGGCCCGCTTCGAGGAGTTGAGCCGTCGAACCCTCACCACCGTGGAGGCGGTGTTCGCGGAGGGCTCCCTGAAAAAGTCGGCCCCGCCCGATGAGATTCGGTCCAGGTTGAACCCGTTTCTCGATGACCTCGTCTTTCGGCGGATCCTGGCCGGCCTTTGCGAGGAGGGAAAGCTGGCCCGGCAGGACGGCGGTTTTCGAATTCCCAACCTCTCGCTCAGGCTCTCTGAAGAGAGGGAGGAGCTGATCGCCATGCTCATGGATTACGCCCAGCAGTCCGGCCTCGTTCCGGTCGGTGCCGGATCCTTTTGCAAGCTCCATCATGGAAAGTACAACAAAAACGAAGTCCAGCGGCTTCTCGACCATCTGCATGCGGAAAAGCGGCTGGTTCGGCTCAACAACATGCGCTTCATGACACACGGGGCCATGGAGGAGATCAAGCGCCGGGTGAGATCCCACATCGAGAAACAGGGCAAGCTCGAGATCGCGGATTGTGCAGAAGTCTTTGGATATGGAAGAAACGTGGGGATTCCCGTGCTGGATTATCTGGATGCCGTTGGGTTCACCTTGTGGGACGGGGAACGGAGAACGCTGAAGCGATCATCATGAAGATGCTCGGTCGACTGAATCGTCACCAACGGAACGGTCTGCTCGCCTTTCTGGCGGGGCTCGCGGTCCTGTTCAGCCTGCTCTCTCCCTACTTTCTGCAGTGGGAGAACCTGAGCAATGTCCTGCTCCAGTCGGCCGTCCAAATCGTGGTGGCCGTGGGAATGACCCTGGTGGTCGCCACCCGGGGCATCGACCTCAGTGTGGGTTCGGTCATGGCCCTCAGCGGAATCGTCACGGCCGGCCTCATGAAGGCCCAGTGGGCGTGGGGTCTTGCGCTCCTGGCGGGGCTGGGCTCGGGGGCGGCCATGGGCGCCCTCAACGGAGCGGGCGTGGCGCTTCTCGGCATCAACCCCTTCATCGTGACCCTGGGTACGGCGGGCATCTTTCGTGCGGTGGCCCTGATCGCTACGGACGCTCGTCCCATCTATGGCTTTCCTCTGGGCTTTCGAGCCCTGGGCTCCGGCCTCTGGGGGCCCCTGCCGTCGAGCGCCCTCATCGCCCTGGCCGCCTTCGGGGTCGGCGCTGCGGTGATCGCCTGGACCCGGTTCGGCACGAACGCGCGGGCGGTGGGGGACAATCTGGAAGCCGCTTACCGTCTGGGGGTTCCCGTGACCCGGACGCGGATCTGGACATATACCCTCTGCAGCACCTTTGCGGCGCTCGGCGGCATCATCGTCACGGCCAGGCTCAACACGGCCGAGGCCATCGCCGGAATGGGCATCGAGCTCGAGGCCATCGCCGCCGTGGTGATCGGGGGGACCAGCTTTGCGGGAGGAGAGGCGAATGTTCTGGGGACCCTTCTTGGCGCGCTCATCATCGGTACGCTTGCCAACGGGCTCACCATCATCAACGTGCCCACGTACTACCAGCAACTCGTCATCGGGGTGGTGTTCATGGTGGCCGTCCTGGCGGACGGCCTGCGTCGCCGAACCCGACATCATGCTCTGTTCAAATTCTAAAATGGAAGGAGACCAAAATGCTTCGGAACGAACGGTTCTTCGGCTGGATCGTGCTCATCGGTGTCTGGACCCTTTGCCTGCTTCCCGGGGGGGCATTGGCCGAACCCATGACCCCCTGGGAGAAGGCCCGGGCCGAGACCTTTGCCAAACTGGGGGAGGTGCCCAGGTCCGATGCGCCCATGAAGATCGGCGCCGTGCTCGTCACCCTGTCCAATCCCTTCTGGGTGTCCATGAAGGAGGGCTACGAGAATGCCGCCCGGGAGTTCGGCGTGACAATCGACGTCCAGGCCGCACCCCAGGAGAACAGCGTGGCCAACCAGCTCAACATCCTGGAGAACATGGTGGCCAAGGACTACGACGCCCTGTCCGCCCACACCATCACGGCCCAGAACCTGATTCCCGCCTTTGTCAAGGCGGCTCGCAAGGGGATTCCCGTGGTGACCGACAACCGGATCGATCTCGCCGCGGCCCGTGAGGCCGGCGCCGAGCCCATCACCCTCGGGTTGGTGGACTTTTACGGCCAGGGCAGGCTCGGGGCCGCGTACATTGCCCGGACGCTGTCCGAAAAGGGCGGGGGCAAGGTGGCGATCATCGAAGGCCTTCCCGGCGCTCCCCAGAGCGAGGCCCGAACGAGGGGGGCCAAGGACGCCTTTGCGGCCTTTCCCGATGTGGAGATGGTCTCCTCCCAGCCCGGCAACTGGGACCGGGCAAAGGCCTTCAACGTCACACAGAACCTGATCCAGGCCCACCCGGACCTCGCGGGCATCCAATGCGCCAACGACATCATGGCGCTGGCCGCGGTGGAGGCGATCGAGGCCGCCGGAAAGACCGGCCGGATCATGGTGGTGGGCATCGACCTCATCCCCCAGGGCAAGGAGGCCATCCGCCAGGGGCGTCTGGCCGGCTCGGTCGCGTTCAGTCCCTTCGTGATCGGGGAGACCGTGGCGCGTGCGGCCCTCGCCGCGGCCCAGGGGCTGAAGATCCCCGAGGACCTCGAGGTCGTGAGCGTGCTGGCCACGAAGGACAACATCGACCGGCTGGCGGACTGGAAGTAGGCCGGAGGCGGATCATGGACCAGTCAATGCCGGCACACGCGGTCCGCATGGAAGGGATGACCAGGACCTTCGGGGCCAAAATGGCGCTCGACGGGGCCGTCCTGCGTCTTCGCCGTGGCGAGATCCTGGGACTCGTGGGGGACAACGGCGCCGGAAAGTCCACCCTGCTCAAGATCCTCTCGGGCGCGCTCCGGCCCGATGCGGGGAAGATCTTCATTCGGGATCGATCGGTCGCCATCCCCTCTCCCCGCCACGCCCGGGACCTGGGCGTCGAGATGGTCTACCAGGACCTCGCCCTGTGCAGCAGCATGACCATCTGGGAGAATGTCTTCCTGGGCCGGTATCTCGCGCGCTCGGCGCGGGGCGGCTGGTCGCCCTTTCTGGACAAGCGGCGAATGGCGGCAAGGGCGCAAGAGGCCCTTCGGGACCTCGGGATCGACCTCGGGGACGTGACCCGTTCCGTCCGAACGCTGTCGGGAGGTGAGCAGCAGGCCGTAGCCCTCTGCCGGTGCACCCTGTTCCGGCCGGATATCGTGCTCCTGGACGAGCCCACGGCCAGCATGGCCGAGTGGGAGAAAAACAAGGTCCTGGATCTGGCGCGAACCTTACGGGATGGAGGCTCCTCCGTGATCATGGTGACCCACAACCTGCCGGAGGTCTTTCGCATGGCGGACCGGGTCCTGGTCCTCAAAGAGGGCCGAAGCGTCTGGTGCGGATCCCTGGACGGCCTGGATCCCGAAACGCTTGCGCAGATGATGTTCCTGGGGAAGGCCGAAGCCGCATCACCCTCAGCGGTGCACGCGCCTCCTGCGGGCCGGCGGGACTAGACCCGTGGAACGGATCCGCTGCACCAGCCATCTGGGCGAGTACGCGGCCGCGCTGATCGGTGCGCCCGTGGCCGGGTACCTCCACTCGGCCGAGCTCATGGCCCGGGCGCACCTGGAGGCCTTTCGGCTGCTGCGACAGGACGGCGCGAGCGTCGGCCCCGACCTCTTCGGGTTGGCCGAGGCCATGGGCGCGGAGCTGCGCTTCTCCGCCCGGGACCGGCCCCAGGTCCGGGGCCCCGCAGCCTCGGGGCTTCAGCAGGCAGCGGCCCTGGCTGCGCCCGACCCCGGGCGGGACGGTCGGCTGCCCCTCTATCTGGAGGCCCTGGAGCGGCTACGGGACGGGCTTCGGGGGCGGGCCCCGGTGGGAAGCGGCATCAGCGGCCCCTTCACCACGGCCTGCTTCCTGCGGGGGACCGAGTCCCTGCTGATGGACCTGGAGGCCGACCCGCAGGGGGTGCACGCCCTTCTCGGCACGGCCACCCGGGGGATCCTCGCCTACATGGAGGCCTGCCTCGAGCGGGGCTTCTCCTGCAGCATGGGCGACCCCATGGCGGCCTGCTCCCTCATCGGGCCGGAGGGGTTCAGGACGTTCGTCAAACCCCATCTGGCCCGCATCGCCGCCTGGGTTCGGGAGCGAACCGGCCGGGGACCTTCTCTGCACATCTGCGGCGACGTCCGGCCCGTGCTGGAGGACCTGGCCGAGGCGGGCGTCTCCGGTCTCAAGGTGGACGAGGGGGTGGATCTCAACGAGGCCAAGGCCCGCGTCGGGGATCGCCTGGCCCTTTCGGGAAACATCCCCACCCTGGCGGTGCTCCTCAAGGGGTCCCCTGAGACGGTGAGAGACGCCGCCCTGGAAGCCCTGGAAGCCGGGTGGGACAACCCGCGGGGTTTTGTCCTCTCGGCGGGCTGCTCCGTGGCCATGGGGACGCCGATGGAAAACCTGCAAGCCCTGGTCCGCGCGGCCCGGTCATACCGGAGGCCTGACCCGTGAAGGACAAGGCCCGACCCGTCGTGCTGGGGCTGGGCGCCTCGGCCGTGGACGTGGTGCTGGAGTGCGACGACCTCCCCCGGGAGGACGGCTTCTCCCGGGTGCGACGGGAGCGGGTCGTTCCGGGTGGAAGCTGCGCCAACGTGCTTGCGGCCCTGGCGCGGCTGGGCACGCCCTCGGCGCTCGTCGCGCAGATGGGCGACGACGACTACGGAAGGGTCTTCCTGAAAGACCTGGAGGCGAACGGGGTCTCGGCCGCCCACGTGCTCCTCAAGCCGGGAGGGACATCCCTTCACACCTTTATCGCCGTGGCGGAGAACGGGGCCCGGTCCATTCTCGCGCACATGGGCGACAGCCTGCTCGCCCTCTCCGAGGACCAGGTGCCCGAGGCCCTGCTGGATGGGATCAGCGTGTTCTACACGGACATGCTCCCGGCCCAACCTGCCCTCAAGCTCGCCCGGGCCTGCGCCCGCCGGGAGGTGCCCGTGGTGTTCAACCTTCAGGTGGGGCCGGGCTTCATGGAGCTCTGCGGCACCCCTCGGGAGGCCATCGACGAGATGATCGCCCTCTCCCGCGTCTTCGTGACCTTTCGGGGGGCGCTGGAGGAGCTCGCCGGAACGGCCGACCCTGAGAAAGCGCTCGATCAGCTGGTGTCGAAGCACCCCCTGCCCGGCGGCGCGCTCGCCACCCTGGGCCGGGACGGCGCGTGCTGGGTCCATGCCGAAGAACGCCTCCAGCAGCCCGCCTTTGCCGTAGAGGCCCTTGACACCACGGGCGCCGGGGACTCCTTCTCGGCCGGCCTCATCCAGTCCCTCCTGATCGAGCAGGCCGACCGGCCCGAGGCCCTTGCCTTTGCCTCGGCCTGCGCGGCACTCAAATGCACCATGCCGGGGCCCCGGTTCACCGCCGCCCGGCAACAGGTGGCGGATCTGGTCACCCAACAAACCCTGTGGTAGAGGAGTGAACGCCTTGACATCCCAGCCCTTCCCTTCCGTGAAGATCGGTGTGCTCATGGCCGATCCGGCGAACGCCTTCTGGACGGACATGGAGGCCGGCTACCGGCGTCTTGCCCCCGCCATGGGCGCCTCCCTCACCTTCGTGTGGCCCGAGCCCGGTCAGGATTCAGGGGTTCAGCTCGATCATCTGCTGCGCATGATACGGGAGCCCTTCGACCTTATCGTGGTCAACCCGCTCGCTCCGGACAACCTGGTGCCCGGCATCATCGAGGCGGCCGGGAAAGGAATCCCGGTGTTGGACGTGGGGGCCAAGTGCGATCCCGAACAGCTCCATCAAGCGGGTACCGGCTACCTCCCGCTTCGAACGGTGGATTTCGAGGAGCAGGGCCGTCTCGGCGGCGGGTTTCTGGTTCGGGCCCTGGGTGCCTCCAGCGGAGCGTCCACCACGGTGGCGATCCTGGCGGGCCGAGAGGAGGCCGCCCAGTCCAGAGGCCGCTGCCGGGGGGCCGAGGAGGCCTTCTCGGCCCATCCAGGCGCCTTTCGGCTCCTTCGCGAGAGCGGGGACTTCGATCGAACGCAAGGGGAGAAAGCCGCCGCACGGATCCTCACCGCGCGGTCCGACGTGAAGGGCTTTTTCTGCGCCAACGACCTCATGGCCCTCGGGGTCGCCGATGCGTGTAGGGACCTGCCCCTGGAGCGCAGGCCCCGAATCGTGGGGGTCGACGGGATCCCCGAGGCCGTGGAGGCCGTTCAGAGGGGACGCCTTTCCGCCACCGTGGCCTTTTCCCGGGAGGAGGTTGCGCGGGCCGTCCTGCGCTCGGCGCTTCGCGTGCTCTCCGGAGAGCCCTTGCCTGAGGGATATCTGGTGACCAGCCGCGTGATCCCATCCTGAAGGCCAACCCGTCAACTCTGGCGCTGGCCGCAAAGGGGTTGACAGTTGCCATCGATGGTATTACCGTAATACAGAAAATGTCGATGGAGTTTTCGTATGCAGACAGTCACAGTATCACCAAAATATCAGGTAGTTATACCCAAAAATATCCGAGATGCTCTTAAGCTGCGGCCTGGACAGAAAATGAGAGTGGTTGAATATGAAGGAAGAATTGAGCTTATCCCCGACCGGGATATCTCTGAGCTCAGAGGATTTATCAAGGGAGCCGACACACGCGTTGAACGTGAGAAGGACCGGGTATGAACATCATTGATTCTTCGGGATGGCTTGAGTACTTTTCCGATGGACCAAATGCTAGGCATTATATTTCTCCGTTGAATGACCCTTCCTCATTAATCGTCCCTGTCATAATCATCTACGAAGTATTCAAGGTCGTTCTCAGAGAGTCATCAGAAGACATGGCGATTCAGGCTATTGCAGCGATGCAAAAAGGCAAAATCATCGACCTCACCGTCAGTATTTCAATGAAAGCTTCCAAGTTGAGCCTCCAACACGATATTCCAATGGCCGACAGCATCATTTTAGCGACCGCTAGAGAGTATAATTGTATCATTTGGACCCAGGACTCCGACTTTCAACATATTGATGGTGTGAAGTATTTCCCAAAATAGGCTCATCTGGAGAACATATCGTTTCAGCGGACGCGCGAAAAATCGGCGCGGCGCTGATCTTGAACGTACCTTGCTCATTAAATCCTGATGGAGTCGTAAAAAGCCCTGAACCTATTCGGACCTCTGATTTCCCCCTTTCGTCCCTGTGGCGTTGTTTTTGGGTTTCGGGTCTTGACAACCCAAAAGCGATCGCGTAAAAAACTAAGTTTAGCAAACTCATTTCGAGGACACCTCATGCCCTTTGAACTCAAGGCCCACCAGGAACACCCCAGCCGCCTGTCGGACTGGGTCAAGGACCTGCTCAAGCAGGCGGTCTGGCAGGGCGATCTCAAACCGGGGGAACGCCTTCCCGTTGAGAAAGAAATCGCACGGAAGCTCAAAGTGAGCAAGGTGACCGTGCGGGAGGCGTTGCGGGAGATGGAGTCCGAGGGGCTCATCGAGAAGCGGCGCGGCATGTACGGCGGCAGCTTCGTCGCGGAGCCCAGCCTCTCCAAAATGCTCGATCAGGTGACGAACTACTACCACACGGGCGGGATCACGCTTCAAGAGCTGGTGGAGTTCCGCCGGATCCTGGAGCCCACCCTCGTGGCCATGGCTGCGGAGCGGCGGACGGAGGAGGACCTGGAAAAGATCCGGGAAAACATGGCGGCGTTCGAGCAAAGCCTGGATGCAGGGGAGATGGACCATGCCCTGGCCATCGAGTTTCATCGTCTGATCGCCGACGCCTGTCACAATCCTCTGGTCAGCGCGGTCATGGCGGCCCTTGCCGGGGTCTTTGCCGAGATCCTCGATCAGGTGCCCATGCGGGTCGAGGACGCCCGGATCGACCTGGACTACTGCAAGAAGTTCTACGACTGCCTGGTCCACGGGCGGAAGGAGAAGGCCCGAAGGCTCATGCAGGAGCACTTCGACACCCTGGAGACCATTGTGAGGGAGGGACCCGCCTTCAAGGGGGCCGCGGAACGGCTCACAACGGCGAGCGGGCCGGAAGGGGTGGAGACCGGCTCCGGAGGGACGCCCTGAAGATCGTGGACGATGTAACCGCGGAGCCGTTCCGTGTCGAGAACGGTGCGATCACCGTGCCGGGAACCACCGCCCCGGGCCTGGAAGTGGACGGGGACAAGGTGAACCGGCATCGCGTCGCCGGTTGATGGAGTGAGAGAGCCCCGCTGCGGACCCTGCAGGCGGGATTGAAAGGAGACAGGCAACGTGAAACGTCTTTTCCAAAACGGGAGGATTCTGGACGGCCTGGGAGGTGTGAGCGATGGCGGCTGGATTCTCGTGAACCAGGGACGAATCGAGGCGGTCGGCAGCGGGCCCGCAGGCGCCACGAATGGCCTCGGCAACGCTGAGGTGGTGGACCTCGAGGGCCGGACCCTCCTGCCCGGCCTCATCGACTGCCACGTCCACCTGGTCCTGGACGGAAGCCCGGACCCCATGACCCAGGTGGCGGCCCTGCCCGACGCGGCCGCGGTTCTGCGCATGGCGGCCAACGGGCGAAAGACTCTGGCCGCCGGGATCACCACGGTTCGGGATCTCGGGTCGAAGAATTTCGTCGACGTACACTATCGCGACGCGGTGGCTGCCGGGATCGCGCAAGGGCCGCGCGTCTCGTGCTCCGGTCAGATGATCTGCATCACAGGGGGCCACGGCTCCCAGATGGGGTGCGTGGCCGACGGACCGCAGGGCGTGCGCCGGGCCGTCCGGTCCCAGTCGGGTGCCGGGGTGGACTGCGTGAAGCTCATGGCCACAGGCGGGGTGCTCACCCGCGGGGTGGTTCCCGGTGTGCCTCACCTCAACCCGGACGAGCTGAAGGCGGGGATCGAGGAGGCCCACAAGCTGGGGCTTCGCACCGCGGCCCACGCGCAGAGCCTGGCAGGATCGCGGAACGCCGTCCATGCAGGCATCGACAGCGTGGAGCACGGCGTGGGCCTGGACGAGGAGATCGCCGAGGAGATGGCCCGCCAGGGGACCTTTCTCGTCCCGACCTTCGGCGCCCCGGCCAACATCATCGCCCGGGCGGAGAAGGCGGGGATCCCCGTGGAGTTCGTGGACAAGACCAAGCGGCTCCTCGAGGCCCACGTGGCTGGGTTCCAGAGGGCGGTCCGGGCGGGTGTGAAGATCGCCATGGGGACGGATGCGGGAACCCCCTTCAATCTGCACGGAGAGAACGCCCGCGAGCTGGAGCGCATGGTGGAGCACGGCCTTCCGGCGGGCGAAGCCGTTCGAAGCGCCACCTCCAGGGCGGCCGAGCTCCTGAACCTGGAGGAGGACGTGGGAAGCATCGCCGTGGGCCGGTGGGCCGATTTCCTCGTGGTGGATGGGGATCTCCTGGAGGACGTCTCGGCCCTCGGGGATCCGAAGAGGATTCACGCGATCTACCGCGCGGGCAGGCGAGTGGAGCGGTGACAGGGGCCTGCACACGTGCAGGCGTTTTCTGCATTGCACCTCATTCTCGGATCCCCTGACATGCGAGAGGGCAGGGGCATTCGACACCCAAATGAAAGGAACACAGCATGAAGAAACGTTTCGCCCTGACTCTGGCGGCGGCCCTCCTGGGTCTGGCCCTGTTTCACGCACCGGTCCTCCTTGCCGGGGATGCGGAGTACGAGTTCCGGTTCGCGCAGATCACGCCGGCGGCGCACCCCTATTACTCTCAGATCAGCGAGCCCTGGGCCCGCGAGGTCGAGAAGCGCACCGACGGCCGGGTCAAGATCACGCTTTACCCGGCGGGCACCCTGGTGAGCGGAAGCGTCATGTACAGCAGCACCGTGGATGGCATCACGGACATCGGCACCAGCTCCTTCGGCTGGGAGCGGGGCCGTCATCCCCTCATGAACGCCTACATGTGCACGCCGGGATTCCCGTCCGCCAAGGTCGCCGCCCGGGTGGCCAACGAGGTGGTCGAGAAGTTCCAGCCCAAGGAGCTGGCCGACACCCATCTCCTCTTCATTCACACCTGCGCACCCATGCACATCTGGGCCAAGAAGCCCGTCAAGACCCTCGACGATCTGGAGGGAATGGAGATTCGGGCGGGCGGCCCCACGGGCAAGCTCGTGAAGAACATGGGCGGCGTGCCGGTGAGCGCCCCCCAGAGCGAGGCCTACGAGATGCTCTCCAAGGGCATCGTGCAGGGTTCCATCAGCTCCCTGGACGTGCTCAAGGGCTTTCGCCAGGGGGAGGTGGTGGACCACGTCACGCTGGCCTACTTCCACGTGGCCCCCTTCTTCGTGAGTATGAACCTGGACCGATGGAACGACCTTCCGCCGGACATTCAGAAGGTGTTCGACGAGGTGAGCGCCCAGTACATCGAGATCGCCGGCGACGTTTGGGACCAGGCCTCGGAAGCGGGGCTGGCCTATGCCAAGGAGGAGGGCCTGGAGATCTATGCCCTTCCCGATGAGGAGAAAGCCCGCTGGCACGCCTGCTACCAGCCTCTGCGCGAGGAGTACATCCAGGAGATGGAATCCAAGGGCCTCCCCGGCAAGGCTTTCATCGAGGAGATCGAGGCCTTGATCGCCAAGTACCGCTGATTCGAAGTTGCACCCGCGGCCGCGTCCTTTCCGGGCGCGGCCGTACGGTCCAACGCAAACCGGAAAGGAGGGCTTCACCGTGCCGGTGTTGAGGATCGTGAACCGATGGCTCCGAAGGATCGAGGCCTGTCTGAGCTGGGTCGCGGCCGGGGCCCTGATCGCCATGATGGCCCTGGTGAACGCCAACGTCTTTCTTCGGCCCCTGGGCATGCCCATCTGGGGCGTCTTCGAGGTCGTGGGATTTCTGGGCGCCTTTGTCATCGCCTTCTCCCTGATCCATCCCACGCTCCACGGCGGACACCTCTCCGTGGAACTCCTCGTCACCCGACTCCCCCGAGGCGCACAGCGGGTGCTGGCCGTGGTCAATCTCCTCGTGGGCCTCCTCGTGATGGGGCTCGTCGCATGGCAGACCGCCCGGTACGGCCTTCGAATCTGGGAGAGCGGACAGGTTTCCGCGACCCTCAAGATGCCTCTCTATCCGGTCCTTTGGGGCATCTCCCTCGCCTTCGGCATCTCGGCCTTCGTGCTGGCGGTGGACCTTCTGAACCGGATCCTCGGCGTGGAAAGGGGGGATTCATGACGCCCACCCTCATCGGCTTGATCGGCATCTTCGCCCTCCTCGGGCTCATTCTGCTGGGGACCCCCATCGGCTTCGCCCTCATGCTCGTGGGGTTCACGGGATTCGCCACCCTCACATCCACCACGGCCGCCCTGAGCCTCCTGGCCAAGGACACCTACCTGACCCTCAGCTCCTACTCCTTTGCCGTGCTTCCGCTCTTCTTCCTCATGGGTCAGATCGCCTTTCAAATCGGGCTCAGCCGAAGGCTCTTCTCCACGGCCTATACCTGGCTCGGGCACCTGCCCGGCGGCCTGGCCATGGCCACGATCGGAGGCTGCGCCGGGTTCTCGGCCATCTCCGGGTCCAGCTCGGCCACGGCCGCCACCATGGGCACCGTGGCCCTGCCGGAGATGCGCAAGTACGACTACGACCTGTCCCTCGCCACCGGCACCATCGCCGCGGGCGGGACGCTGGGCATCCTCATCCCCCCCAGCGTGGTGCTCATCATCTACGGCATTCAGACCGAGCAGTCCATCGGGGACCTTTTCGTGGCGGGGATCCTGCCGGGGATGCTGCTGACGCTCCTCTTCATCCTCACCATCCTGATCCTCACCCACCGGAACCCGGCTCTGGGTCCCAAGGGGGAGCGGTCCACGCTGCGCCGCAAAATGGCATCCCTCTCGGGGACCGTCGAGGCGATCATCCTCTTCGCGCTGGTGATGTGGGGACTGGTGGACGGCTGGTTCACCCCCACCGAGGCAGGGGGCGTGGGCGCCTTGGGTGTTCTCGTGCTGGGCTTCGTGAGAAGGCAGATCTCCTGGAGGGCGTTCTCCCAGGCCGCCCTTCAGACGGCCCGCATCGTTTCCATGCTCTTCCTGATCCTGGCCGGGGCCATGGTCTTCGGCCGGTTCCTCGCCGTGAGCCGTATTCCCACCGAGCTGGCCGAGTGGGTGGTGGCCCTGCCCGTCCCCCGCGTGGTGATCTTGAGCCTCGTGCTCTCCATCTACGTCCTGGGCGGGTGCATCATGGACGCCCTCTCGTTCCTGCTCGTCACCATCTCCGTCTTCTTTCCCATGATCCAGGAGCTGGGCTACGACCCGGTCTGGTTCGGCGTGATCATCGTGGTCCTGCTGGAGATGGGCTCGATCACCCCGCCCGTGGGGATCAACGTCTACGTCATCAAGGGCGTGGCTCCGGAGGTGGATCTCGAGACGGTGTTCAAGGGCATCCTGCCCTTTTTCATCACCATGGTGGTCTGCGTCATCTTCTTGGTCCTCTTTCCCGAGATCGCCCTGGTACTCCCCGGTCTGCGCTGAACCACGCAAAAGAGGTTGGGGGGGAACGCCTTGCCCGCTTCCATGGCCGCTCATCGGACGTCCAGACCCAGGCTGACGCGGCTCTTCCTTGCATCGATCGTGTCGTCCGGTGAGAGCTCCGAGGTCTCCTGGAGGTACAGGCGCTCCGATCCGATCCGCGCTTCCTCGACCAGAAACCGCTGCACCCGGCGAGCGCGATCCCTCGCGAGGCGCCGGAGATCCTGCTCGTCGACGGGGATGCGGGAGGCCAACAGCTCTTTTAAGGCCTCGACGGGGAGATCCGCCCCCGCTTCGCCGGGGGTGACGCAAAAGACACGCCGGAAGAGCGTCTCGAGCGCGGTCGTTTCGTCCATGCCTTCCCGCACGAGGCCCTGCAGCCGCTCCCGCCAAGGGCCTTGCCCGTTGTCGCCGTCATCCTGCTTTTCATCCCGGGCGGCAAGCAGATCCCGGATCTCTTCGGGCGTCGGTTGATCCGTCTGTTCGGATCGTTCCTCCTCCTTACAAAACCGCTTTCTGAAGGCCTGAATCACCCGGGCGGCGCCCATGTCCCCTGCGGTCTCGCCTTCCCGGGCCAGCTCATCGAGGAGCTTTTCCCGGGCGAGGACGCGACCGTCTTCTTCGGGGTCCACGTGTCCCTCGATCGCCACCCCGAGCTGGGGGCGCTCCGTGAGGGCCTGCGCGAGAGACCGAAGCTTCCGCTCGGCCTCCGCGGTCAGGGTGCTGCTCCCATAGGGAAACGCGACGTACCGAAGCTCCTCTCCACCGCCGAAGAGCGTACCGAGAAACGAGAACGGCGCGGAGATCACCTTCCCGATGAAGCCCAGCACGGCCTTCCGGATAACCCCACCAAGGTCCGTCTCGGGATCGCTCAGGTCGCCCTTGACCGGGATGGAGAGGTTGATTCGTCCATCGCGGTCCTTGAGCAGGGCCACGGCGAACTTCACGGGCAGATCGACGGCCGCGGCGCTCTCCACCTTCTCGCCCAGGGTCAGCTGATCCAGGAGGACCCGGTTGCGGCTGTCCAGACGATCCCGGTCGATCAGGTAGTCGAGGTCGAGGGACAGGTTGCCCTTCTCGATGACGTAGCCCACGTACTGCTTTGCATACGGGTTCATGTGAGCCATGCCGGCGTCTTTGAGGCTGAGCGCCACGTCCACGTAGAGGCCCTCGAACAGTGCCCCCACCTCTCCCGAGATCACCAGCGGGGCGTCCCCGGTCACGTTTCCCTGGAGGTTCACCTCGGCCCGGCGGCCCTTCTCCGAGGAGAGACCGGTGACCGTCCCCCGGATGTTCCCGAGCTCCGCTTCGACGCCGGGCTCGATGTGATCGTCCCGGAAGGAGATGTGCCCGTCCTCGAGCTGAACGGTTTCGATGCGGACGGTTTCGGCGGACGTCTCTCGTCCCTTCTTCGCCGATGGTTCCTCGAGCGGCTTTTCCGTCTTTTCCCGGCCCGGCTGCTTTCGGGAAAAGGCCTGGACCAGGTTGATCCGCCCCTTCTCCGAGATGATGACGGACGTTCTCAGCCCCAGGATCTTCAGGTTGCCCAGGTGAAACCGGGCCGGCCTGTTGCCCAGGTCGATGCCCGAGAGCTCCGTGCTGCTGCAGGAGATGAGCTCCCGCCCGTTCTCCTTTTCCACCAGGGAGAACCCCGAGACCGCGGAGCGGCCCGTGTAGGAAACCACCGGCCTGCTCTGCTCCATGGACCAGGCCAGGTCCCCTGCGGCGGAGAGGTCGGCCGAGGCGAGCCGGAGATTGGGATGGTCGAAGTACGGCTGGAGGATCGGAAGGCCGACGTCGTTTGCTTTCACCGCCAGCTCCGCCCCCAGGGGAACCAGGTCGAGGGTGCCCGAGACCTTGAGCGAGCCTCCCGGATCCAGGCGGCAGCGAAGCTCGACCGAGGCCTCCCCTTCCTCCTCGTTGGTGAGGCCTTCCACCTCGGTCCGGATGGAGGACACCCGGAGCTGCACGGGCTGCTCGGGTTGCCGGTCCTCGAACAGGATCTCCTGGTTCTCGACGGTCCCCTTCCGGAGGACGAAGGACCACGGGGATGCCGTCTCGTCTTCCTCGACCCTCTTTTCGGGCGTTCGGACGAACTCCTCCACGTTCAGGGAGCCGTCCTTCCGCCGGGTGACGGACACGAACCCGTCCTTCGCCGCGGCGGAGCCGATCCGGACCTTCCGATCCCGCAGGGACAGGCGGCCGCCATCCACCCGAAGCCGGGGAATGCGGAGGATTTCTTCGTCTCCTCCGTTTGCAGCCCTGAGGTCGTCGAGGCGGCATCCCACCTCGGAGAGCTCGAGGGCCGGCCCGAGGTCGTCCACGGACACGCGGTACCGCCCATCGACGTCCAGGCGCCCCGCCTGGATCTCGAGGCCGAGGGCGCTTTCATAGTAGGGCCGGTAGCGGGGGAGGGTAAGGCCGGAGACCGCCGCCTTTCCCTCGGAGGAAAAGGGCACCGGGGTGACCTCCCCTTCCACCTCGCACGTCAGTCCGTCCTCGCCGGCCCCTGAGAACGCGTACGATGCCGTCGCGCCTTTCCGGTTGGCCAGGTTGCGGACGTCCAGGTGGAAGGGATCCAGGGTGAAGGAGAAACCTTCGTCCACGGACGCGTCGGTGAAGAAGAAGGCGCCGTCCTCCACAGAGGCCCGCTCGAGCTGAACGGCCCATCCCTCCTCGCCGCGGTCGGCTTGGGGGGTCGTGGTCCCGGACCCGGGCCACACGGTCCATGCACCCGCCTCGTTCCGGTGCAGCCTCAGCTCCGGCTCCTCCAGGGCCACCGACCCGATGGTGAGGGTGCGGTGGAAGGGCTTCAGGCTCTCGATCCTCGCCCTCACGGAAGGGAGGTGAAGCCCGTTCGGCTTCCCGGGCTGCTCGACGCTCAGGGAGGCCAGATGGAGGTCGGCTGAGATCTCCACGTCGGCGACCGCGTCCTCGGGGCGCAGAAAGGAGATCGACGCATCCAAGTCGAGGCGGCCCGAGGTGATTTCCAAACCCGCCCCCTCGGGGACGTAGACCATGTAATCCGGCAGCCCGACGCCTTCCAGCGAAAGCCGGACCTGGGTCGTCCGGCTTTGGACGAAGGGCTTGGACTGACCCGCAATGGAGACGCCGCTCTCGTTCAAGACGGCGGAGAAGGAAGGCTCCACCCAGGTCTCCACGTGCTCCCCTGCGTTGGAGACAAAGGGGACGGCCAA
Source organism: uncultured Desulfobacterales bacterium (assembly GCA_964454455.1). Lineage (GTDB taxonomy): Bacteria > Desulfobacterota > DSM-4660 > Desulfatiglandales > HGW-15 > JAIPEI01. The sequence goes on from CAYVVQ010000011.1 coordinate 21,723, forward strand.
TCGAATCTCTTCCAGGACGTGCTCCCGGTCGGAGGGCCGGTCCAGAAAGCGAACCTCTCCACGGTCGATCTCGATGTTGTGAACCGCGAACCGGAGGGGCTCGCCGGGGTCCTGTTCCCGGTCCGGGTCTGCATCCGGGACCGGGAGATTGAACGCGCCGTCCTCGTTCCGGACGAGGCGAACATAGGGTTCCTTCAGTGAGAGGGCCTCCACGATCGGATACCACCGGTACAGGGTGGCGAAGTCGAGGTCGAGGGAGCCTTCGGCCAGGGAGGCGAACACGGCCGATCCGTCCGGCTCCGTGATCCTCATCCCCTCCACCCGGAGGGAGAGGAGAAGAGGATTGACATCCACGTCCTCGACGGTGACGCGGCGATCCAGGGCCGCTCCGAGGTCCTGCTCCAGCCGGCCTTTCAGGATTACGGGAACGAGAAGAAAGCCGACGCACGTGTACAGGACCGCCACGAGGACGACCGCCAGCGCAGCCTTCCGCCACCAGTGCATGGATCGAATCTTCCCAAAGACACGAAACATTTTGTACTCCGATGAAAAGGTCAGCTTTTCGCAGGACGGGTCTCCCCCCACCGTGCTTGTCGAACCCATGCGGCGGCATGTAACATGCCGCCCCGCGCCCGGCCCACCGAGGGGCGTTTCACGGTAAAGTGCCGCGCTCCGCCCGCTCCCTCGGGCGCTGTTTTCACGGGAAACGGGGAGTACATGCCTCTCTGTCTCTACCCCTACTTACACCTTGGGAACCGGCCGCGCAATGCAGTGGAACCCGTATTCTCCATGAAATCTTTACCCAGCCGGCGGAAGCCGGGAGACCGGGGCGGGAGGTTCGTGTTTCTTGTCGTGCACATGTTGTCGTGCGCGATTGACACCGCAACACCCGATCCGCTATTATAGTCCCGTATCGTACGAATCCCCCCTCGAAAACCGATCTGCTTTCACATCCCCAAGAGCCGCCTCCAGCGACCCTTCGCAGGGCGTCGCAGGACGACGCGATCGGAACGTTCTTTATGGGACAGAAGCCTGAAAAGCCGACCTACGAGGAGCTGGAGAAGCGGGTGATGGAGCTGGAAAGAGAAGGTCTCGAGGCAAGGGAGACCGAGGACCGGCTTCGAAGGGGGCAGGACGAGTACCGCATGCTCGTGGAAAACCTGAGCGTCGGCGTCTATCGCAACACCGGCGGCTCGCGCGGGGGGTTCATCAAGGCCAACCCCGCCATCGCGGAAATGTTCGGCTACGATTCGGTCGAGGCCTTTATGGAGGTTGCGGTCTCCGATCTCTACGTGGACCCGGCCGACCGAAAGCGCTTCGTCGACGAGGTCAAGGAGAAGGGCTTCGTCAAGGAGCGCGAGCTCCATCTCAAGAGAAGCGACGGGACGCCCTTCTGGGCCTCCTGCACCGCCTCGATCAAGTACGACGACGACGGCAACCTTCTCTGGATGGACGGGATCATCTACGACATCAGCGAACGTAAGAAGGCCGAGACGGCCCTGAAGAGGACCAACGAGATTCTCAACAACATTCTGGCGGCCTCCCCCGTGGGCATCGGTCTCGTGGACAGGGGGGAGATTCAATGGGCGAACGGCGAGATGGTCCGAATGTTCGGCTTCGAAAAGCGGGACGACTACGTGGGCAGAAGCATCCGTATCGTTTACCCGGACGAGGAGGAATACCGGCGGGTCTTCAACGAGATCCGGTCGCGGTCCCGACGGGGCGAACCGCCCGAGGTGGATGCCGCCTACCTCAGAAAGGACGGCTCCACCTTCATCGGCCACTTCAAGATGATCTGCCCGGATCCGGGCGATCCGTCCAAGCGGGCCGTGTTCGCCATCAACGACATCTCATGGCGGACCCAGGCCGAGGCCGAGCAGGTCGAACGCGAGAAGCTCCAGGCGGTTCTGGAAACCGCGGGAGCCGTCTGTCACGAGATGAACCAGCCCATCCAGGGCATCTCCAGCCTCTCGGAAACCCTGCTCATGCACCTCGAACCGGAGGATCCGAACCTCGCCCAGGTCCAGCGGATCAGGGATCTCACCGTGCGCATGGGCGGCATCACCCGGCAGCTGATGCACATCGCCAAATACGAGACCCGGGACTACGTCCAGGGACTGCGCATCATCGATCTCGATAAGTCCTCGGAGACTTGACCGAGCTGCGAAGAGCTCGACCTCCCACGATCCGCCCCCGGGGCCCGTCGGTGCCCGGCACGCGCTCTCACCCCTACAGATCCAGGTTCACTACGTGGACCTTTCCCGTGTCGGTCTCCCGGAGCTGCATGCGCAAACGGGCGGCGGACCCCGCCTCCCCCGGGAAGAAGATGAAGCCGTAGGTCAGCCCGCCGGGCTCGATGGACCGGTTCTGGAGGGACTTGGACCGGAGATCGTCGACCACCGCCCGGCGCGCGTCGTCCGATGCGTACCCCTTGGCCCCTCCGATGGTCGCACCGGCCGCAGCCCCCACCGCCGCCCCCTTGCCGGCCGCCGACCCCACGCTGCTTCCTCCGACAACCCCGACGGCCGCCCCGATCACAGCCCCGGCCGCGGCCCCCAGGAAGCCGTGGTAGGCCCCCTCCTTGAACATCTCGTGGGTCTCCGCGTAACGCGTGGCCCGCTCATAGGCCAGGTCGCGGGCCATGATCGGCCAGAGGTTTCCGGTGCGGTCCTCCAGGAAGGTCTGGCCGGGATGGATCTCCAGATCCCTGACGCCCGGGTTGTCGAACACGACCTGAACGGGCAGCATGCCTGCGCCGCGAATGTCGAAGCCGAACGCCTCGGCCGCGTCCTCCTTCTCCGAGAACGCCCTGCCCGCGACCACGACTTCCGCCACCCGCACGGCGTTCCCGTAGGACTCGGGGCTCCGAAAGGGCATGGGTTTGGCCTTGTAGCGGGTGGCGCACGACGCCGCCAAAAGCAGAACCGCGGCCATCGCGGAGAATCGTATCCAACGTTTCATGTCTGCCTCCCTGCCGCAGAATCTCAGAGCGCCCGGCGGATCAGGCGCCGGGAAGGCCCCGGGCCCGGCAAGCGGGCCTCCTGCACGCAATCAGGTTTCTCTGTTCGGCGCGGGGGACCGGGCAACCCCGACCCTTGCCGAACGCTTGACGACTCCAGTATACTCGGTCGGCCCGTTTCGGGTCAAACCGTGCGCGGGGAGCTTTTTCGAAGGCCCCCCTGGGAGATGCTCATGCCCGCGTGGATCTGGGCGATCCTGCTCTTCTTTTCCATGCTGTTCGCAGCCAAGCTGATCTACGTGGTCTGCACCGGTTGGTCCATGCCCGTCACCCGGGGGGCCCTTTTCGTCCCGACCCACCGCATCCGGATCGACGCCGTCCTGGACGCCGTGCCCATGCAGCCCGGCGACCTGTTCCTGGATCTCGGCTGCGGGGACGGCCGCGTGCTCCGGGCCGTCCGGAAACGGTACGGGGTCGGAGCCAGGGGTATCGACGTCAACCCCCTCGCCTGCCTCGCGGCGAGGCTCCGAAACCTCGGCGACCGAAGGGTTTGGATTCAGCGGTCGGATTTCTGGGAGCACCACACGGGCGGCGCGGATGTGGTGTTCTGCTACCTCTTCCCCGACGTCATGGACCGCATGGCCCGGAAGCTCGAAGAGGAGCTCGCCCCGGGGACCCGCGTCGTCTCCTGCAACTTCCCCCTCCCGGGATGGCGTCCCTCCGCCGAGCTCCACCCGGACTCCTTCGACCACGGAGACCCGATCTTCCTCTACCGGAGCGGGCCTCCGGCACCCGAGAGGCCCGGCTCCGGTGATCCCGCCGGCACGACCGGCCCGAAAAGCAAATGCGAAGGGGACCTTGAAAGGCGTTCCGGCGGGTGTTATGTTGTTCGTTCGAAACTGCAGGCGAGAGAAGGCAGGAGGCAGAACCCATGTACGAGACAGGCACGAGCGTGCTCATGACCAAGGGGTACCGGGGCGTTCGGGGGATCATCATGGATCGGCCCGACTCCCCGTTCGAGTTCTATCTCATTCGGCTGGAGAACGGGATCCACCTCGTGGCCGGGCCGTCGGCGTTCGAGACGGACCCGGGCAGATAGACGACCGGCGCCCCGAGGAATCGGGGCATGCCGTCCCGCAGGAGGTCTTCATGGAATGCAAGCCCAAGGTCTGCCACTACTCCGAGGTACCCGCCATGGTCTTCGGGGACGAGGCCCCCGGGGTCACCATCCGCTGGCTCATTGACGAGGAGAACGACAACGCGCCGCACTACGCCCTCCGGCTCATCGAGGTGGCGCCGGGCGGGCACACGCCGTTCCACGCCCATCCCTTCGAGCACGAGAACTACGTGATCGCGGGGAGCGGCCGGCTTCGCATCGGGGAGACATGGCACGAGGTCGGGCCGGGGAGCGTCATGCTCGTGCCGGCCGGCGCGGACCACAACTTCGAGAACACCGGCAGCGAGCCGTTTCGGTTCCTGTGCGGCATCCCGGTTTCCCGCCTGATTCCCGAAGAGACGTAGGGGCTTCCAAAAAAGGGCTTGACGGGCGCGATTTCGTCTGTTTTATACTCGCGCCTGTTCTTCCCCGAACCGGAAGGACGATACTCCCGCCCGGAACCCGAAACCCGGCCCTTCGGGACGCGCCATGCCAGAGAACGCACCGTTCGACCACAGGTCCGCATGGATGGCCCTCCACCTGGTGCCCGGCCTGGGCAGCCGCTCCATTCAGAAGCTCATCGACCGGTTCGGAGACCCGGGACGCGTGTTCCGGGCCGGCCTGAAAGAGCTCCAGGCCGCGGCGGGGCTGACCGAGGACGTGGCCGGCAGGATTGGCCGGAGGGTGTTCTCGAACGATCCCCGTCTCGAGCTGGAGCGGGTCGAGCGGCTGGGAGGACGGGTGCTGACCTTCCGGGATCCCGACTATCCCAGGGCGCTCAGACCGATCCCGGGGCCGCCCATGGTGCTCTACCTCCGGGGCAGCGACCTCCCCGCATCACAGGAGATGGTCACCCTGGTCGGGTCCCGGACACCGACCCCTTACGGGGTGAAGATCGCCGAAGCCCTGGCCTCCGGGCTGGCCGAGCGGGGGATCGGCGTGGTGAGCGGCATGGCCCGGGGCATCGACGCGGCCGCCCACCGGGGCGCCCTGGGGTCCGGAGGACACACCGTGGCCGTGCTGGGAACCGGCGTGGACCGAGTCTACCCCCGGGTCAACCGGGAGCTGTTCTCGCACATCCTGGAGCGGGGCACCGTGCTGAGCGAGTTCCCCCTCGGCACGCCTCCGGAGGGGCGGAACTTCCCGATGCGGAATCGCATTGTCAGCGGCCTGGGCCGCGGCGTCGTCGTGGTGGAGGCGGCCCACAGGAGCGGCTCCCTCATCACGGCGTCCCTGGCCCTGGACCAGGGGCGGGAGGTGATGGCCGTACCCGGAAGCATCCGCTCCCAGCGGAGCGCAGGGTGCCACTTCCTCTTGAAGCAGGGGGCGGCGCTCGTGGAGTCCGCCGACGACATCCTGGATGTGCTGGGCCTGGATCGTGCGCCCGGCCCTCGAAACCGGCACCCGGAGCCCTCGGACAAGGGCGCAACCCTGGACCCGAGCGAGAGACGGGTCTACGACATGCTGGGCGACGATCCGGTGCACGTCGACGAGCTCATCGCCGCCACCGGAATGGCGGTGCAACACGTCCTGGGACTGCTGACCCGGATGGAGCTGACCGGGCTGATCGAGCAGCTCCCCGGCAAGATGTTCGTTCGAACCTGAATGACCATGAACGGCCGGCCAGACCGGCCTCGAGACAGGATATGGCAGAGAAAAAAGCGAAGACCAAAGGGAGAAAGGGCGCGTCGCCCAAGGACGCCGAGGGGAAGCAGCTGGTGATCGTCGAGTCGCCGGCCAAGGCCCGCACCATCAATCGCTACCTGGGCCCGGAGTACGTGGTCATGGCGTCGGTGGGCCACGTCCGCGACCTGCCCAGCAAGAACCCCAAGGGCGTCAAGAACCCGGTTCCCGGCGTGGACCTGGACAACGACTTCTCGCCCACCTACACCACCATCCGGGGCAAGAAGAAGACCGTGGACGAGTTGCGAAAGGCCGCTCGGAACGCCGGCGGTCTCTGGCTCGCCACGGACCTCGACCGGGAGGGCGAGGCCATCGCCTGGCATCTCACCGAGGCGCTCGGCGTTCCGCTCGAGGAGGCCAACCGGGTGATGTTCAACGCCATCACCCAGGGGGAGATCCGAAAGGCGTTCGAGCACCCCCGAAAGATCGACGTCCACAAGGTCAACGCTCAGCAGGCGAGACGCATCCTGGACCGGATCGTCGGCTACCAGGTCTCCCCGCTCCTCTGGAAGAAGGTGGCGGGCGGCCTGAGCGCCGGACGGGTCCAGTCCGTGGCCGTGCGTCTCGTGGTGGAGCGGGAGAGGGAGATCTCGGTGTTCGTGCCGGAGGAGTACTGGCGGGTCACGGCCTGCTTTGCGGCGCGCCCGGAGGAGGCCTCCCGTTTGAGGTCGGCCTGGGAGACCTGGCTCGCCGAGGCGCCTGCAACGAGGAACGGGAGAAAAGCCAACGGCCGAACTGTCCGCGAAAAGAACGGCTGGCTGGCCGAGCACGACGCCTTCATGGCGGAGCTGGTGGAGATCGGCGGAAAGAAGTTCGAGGCCAGGGACGCGGAGACCGCCGTCTCGGTTCTCGAGGGAATCGGCTTTCGGGTCACCGGGCGCGACGAAACGGAGGATCCGGGCGCGAAGGGACCGGCCAGACACCAGGTGCGCCTCTCAGGGCGTCTCGCCGATCCATCGCTCTGGCGGGTCCGCTCCATCCAGACCAAACGGACCCAGAGCCGCCCTTCCCCTCCGTTCATCACGAGCACGCTCCAGCAGACCGCCGCCAACCAGCTGGGAATGCCCGCCCAGACCACCATGCGTATCGCCCAGAACCTCTACGAGGGGATGACCATCAAGGGACAGGGCTCCGTGGGCCTGATCACCTACATGCGCACGGACTCCACCCATCTCTCGGGGGAGGCCGTGGGCATGGCCAGGGACTACATCGCCTCCAGGTTCGGAAAGCCCTACCTGCCCGGGAAAGCGAACGTGTTCACCTCATCCAACAAGTCGGCCCAGGAGGCCCACGAGGCGATCCGCCCCACGGACGTCAGCCTCACCCCGGACGCGGTGCGCGGATCCCTGGACGACCGCCAGTTCAAGCTCTACAAGCTGATCTGGGAGCGGTTCGTGGCCTGCCAGATGACCAACGCCCAGTGGGACACATCCACCGTGCTGGTGGAGGGTCCGCTGGACGACGAACGGGAAGGATCGGCGGTCTTTCGAGCCACCGGACGAACCCTCGTCTTCGACGGCCACTACCGGGTGAGCGGCGTGCCCAACCAGTCGGAGGAGGCCGTGCTGCCGTCTCTTTCCGAGGGAAAGGGCGTGAACGCCTTTTCCATGCAGCCCGCGCAGCACTTTACCCAGCCCCCTCCCCGGTACACCGAGGCCAGCCTGGTGAAGAAGCTGGAAACCGAGGGGATCGGCCGGCCCAGCACCTACGCGGCCATCATCCAGGTGATCCAGGACCGGAAGTACGTGGAGAAGATCCAGGGCAGGTTTTACGCCACGGACCTGGGGGAGGTGGTGACGGACAAGCTCATGGAGGCCTTTCCCGAGATTCTCCAGGTGGGATACACGCGGGAGATGGAGCAGAAGCTCGACGACATCGAGGAGAAGGACGCGGACTGGATCCAGATGCTCAAGGCCTTTTACGGCCCCTTTCAGCGGGACTTGAACGCGGCCTACGAGGGTATGGAGCACGCCAAGGCCGAGACCGAGCCCGCACCGCACACCTGCCCGGAGTGCGGCGGCGGAACCGTCTACCGCTTCGGCAAAAACGGGCGCTTCCTGAGCTGCGCGCGCTATCCCAAGTGCACCTTCGCCGCGCCCATCGACCGGGAAGGGAACCCGGTGGAGCCGACGCAGACCGACGTGGCCTGTCCCAGGTGCGCGCGGCCCATGCAGCTCCGCAAGGGACGTTTCGGTCCCTTTCTGAGCTGCACCGGCTACCCGGAGTGCGACGGCATCCTGAACCTGGACAAAAAGGGGGCGGTGGAGCCCCCGAAGGTTCCGCCTCTCCTCACCGATCTGGAGTGCCCCAACTGCTCCGCGCCCCTGAACCTGAGGCGGGGCGCCCGAGGCCCCTGGCTGAGCTGCTCCAAGTTTCCCAAGTGCCGCGGCCGCCTGGGCTGGGCCTCCCTGGATCCCGAGGTCAAGGAGCGCTGGGAAAAAGCCCTCGAGGCCCACGAGAACGCCCACCCCCGGCCGGTGATTCGCGACGTCCACGGAGAGCCGCTCCCCGAGAACCACCAGCCCCGGGAGCTCCCCGCAAGCAGCGACTAGCGGACCTCTCATTCCTTACTCCCCTTCCCGGCGGCGTCCTCACGGAGCCCTGCCGTTTCACGTCGGATTCCTCCCTGCGCCTCCGCAGCCGGCTGTCGCGCCTCCTTACGGTCGACATGCGCAACGGTCTCCAGCCCGGGCTTTGGGGTGGATGCCTATGCAGGACGCTCTCCGGTCATGTCCCGATTGAACTTGATCGTGATCGATGTAGCCAGTATATTTATACTTTACACGCAAATCAAAAAATGATCGAGACATCTTGACGAGGCTTTCGTTTTGTGATCCAATGCGTTCCGCTTCCAAAGCGCTTCTTTCAGTCCGTTTCTTCACCGAAATCCACCTTGAAGCCACCTCCAACCTCTTCCATCTCGAAAGGCAGACCATCCGTCGAGGAGATATATGGTTGATTCAGACAACCACCCCGGAATTCTGATCGTGGACGACGACCGGAACGTTCGCCGTGTGCTGTCCATGGCGCTGGTGGACGACTGCAGGGTCTTCACCGCCCGAACCGCAAAGAGCGCCCTCGACACCGTCCGACAAGGCGGCGTGAGTGTCGTGCTCATGGACATCCTCCTCCCCGACGGGGACGGCGTCTCCCTTCTCCAGGAGCTCAAGGGGATCGACCCGACCCTGCTGGTCATCATGGTCACGGCGGTGAAGGACGTCCAGACCACCGTTCGCGCCATCAAGTCCGGGGCGTACGACTACCTGCTCAAGCCGTTCGTGGTCGACGAGGTTCGAGGCGTGATCCACCGCGCCCTGGAAAAACATGCCCTTTCCCGCGAGGTGGCCTGCCTTCACCAGGAGACGAAGGGGTGCCGGTCCTTCGAGAGCATGCTGAGCCGGACCCCCAAGATGCTGGAGATCTTTCGCTTGATCGCCGCGGTGGCCTGCAGCGACGGCGCGGTCCTGGTCCAGGGGGAGACCGGCACGGGCAAGGAACTGGTGGCACGGGCCGTTCACAACCGAAGCATGAGACGGAACGAGCCCTTTGTGGTGATCAACTGCGGGGCCGTGCCCCCGTCGCTCATGGAGCGGGAGCTCTTCGGGCACAACCGGGGCGCCTTCACCAACGCCACCAGCTCGCTCCCCGGAAAGCTGGAGCTGGCCCAGGGCGGCACCGTCTTTCTGGACGACATCGACACCATGGACACGAGCATGCAGGCAAAGCTGCTTCGGGCCATCCAGCACAAGGAGTTCGAGCGGCTCGGAGGAAACCGGTTGATCCGGGTGGACATCCGCTTCGTCGCTGCCTGCAACAAGGATCTCCAGGAGCTCATCCGGGAAGGACGGTTCCGGGAGGACCTCTTCTTCAGGCTCAACGTCTTTCCCATCACGCTCCCTCCCCTGCGCGAACGGAGAGAGGACATCCCCCTCCTCCTGAACCACTTCCTCAACAGCCAGCGCAGAAACGGGAACGGGCGTCCGGTGACCTTTTCGAGAAAGGCCCTGGAGACGCTGATGCAGTACGACTGGCCGGGCAACATCCGTGAGCTCGAGAACCTGGTCCTGCGGATCTCCACGGTCACTCGCCGGCGCAAGATCCACACCCGCCACCTCCCGGACGATCTGGCCCTGCCAAGCGAAGGCGGCTCGCCGACCCTGAAGGAGGCCGTCCAGGGCTTCGAGCGAAAGCTCATCGGAGAGGTTCTGGAGCAGGTGCAGGGCTCCCGCCGGGAGGCGGCCGCCCGGCTGGGGATCCACCGGAACACACTGCGGGGAAAGATGGACCGGCTGGGGCTGCGGGATCAGAACCGCCCCACGGCGTGGAGCCAGTGATAGACCGCGATCCCCACGCTGGTGGAGAGGTTGAGGCTTCGGACCCGTCCCCAGATGGGGATGCGGCAGCAGGGGTAGACGCCGGTGATCTGCGGGGGGAGCCCCCGGGTCTCCGGACCGAACAGGAGGTGATCGCCGAGCGCCGGCGCCGCTTGGGTGTAGAGCCTCTCGGCGTGCCGGCTGAAAGCGACAATCCGTTCATCGCCCCGACCGGACGCCAGGTAGGCGGAAAAGTCGTCGTGGTGGCGAACATCGATCTCCGGCCAGTAGTCCAGGCCGGCCCGTTTGAGGTGCCGGTCGTCCACGCGAAAGCCCAGCGGGTGGATCAGGTGCAGGGTGATCTCGGCGGCGCCGCAGAGGCGCGCGATGTTCCCGGTGTTGGCCGGAATCTCCGGCTGGAGCAGCACGACGTGGAGCGTCGGGTTCTCGAGGGTGCGATGGGGGGTGGTGTCCATGGGTCGTCCCGATGGGTCCGATGCGGCACATCCCCGGAGCGGCATCCGCATTCCGTCGGGGTGTAAAACCCCGCCCTGCGAGGGGAAAGCGGGGTGTAAAACCTGGCCCTACGGGGGGAAAGGGTGCAAAAATCCGCCCTGCGAGGGAAATGGGCGTAAGACCCCGCTCCTCGCGGGACAGGCAAGCTTCGTGACAGGGGGCGTGCACCGGGGGGGTCAGTAAGGCCTGAGCACGCCGCAGTCGGGGCACTGCCAGCTGACGCCGCTGCAGGTCATTCCCCAGAGGTTCTCCTCCATGCAGGCGTTGCAGATCTGGAACCCGCAGGGGCACGTCCAGCAGAACGGCTGCGCCTTTCCGCACACCGTGCACAGGTAGTCTCGCCTTCCGGCCAGCCGCTTCCTCCTCCTCGTCGCGGTCGCCTTGTCGTCCGGTCTCCCCATACCCTCACCCTGCCGCCCGCCCTCACCCGCCCGGCTCGAGCATCACGGCTTCCGCAGCTCCACCAGGGGCGTGGGCTCGTCCTGCGAGCTCATCTCCACGCGGGTCCCGCCCAGACCGCAGGCCGCGAGGACCGCGGCCGCCTCGCGGAGGGCGATCTCGGGCAGGTTGTTCTCCGGGCTGAGATGCGCCGGCACCACCACGCCCAGGCCTTCGTGCGCCAGGAGGCGCAGGAGCTCCCGGGCCTGGCGGTTGGAAAGGTGTCCGTCGGGCCCCAGGATGCGCCGTTTCAGGAAGAGGGGGTAAGGGCCGCGGTCCAGAAGCTCCTCGTCGTGGTTGAACTCCACGATCAGTGCCCCACAGCCCTTCAGGCGGTCCTCGACCAGCCGGGTGCTGCGGCCCAGGTCGGTGACCAGGCCGAGCCGAAGGCCGTCGCACGACACCACCAGCCCCATGGGATCGCCGGCGTCGTGACACTTGGTGAAGGTCTCCACCCGGAGATCTCCGATGGACAGGCTCCGGCCGGTCTCGACCGTGATCGGGTCCGGCAGCTTTCCAAGGACGCGAAGGCCGCCCTCTTGGGTGGGCCGGTTCAGGTAGACGGGCAGGCCGAGGCGGCGAGCAAGGGGCCCGGCGCCTCGAATGTGGTCGATGTGCTCGTGGGTGACGACGAGGGCGTCGAGATCCGCGGGGTCCACCCCGATGCGTTTCAGCCGCTCCAGGATCCTCCGACCGCTCAGACCCGCGTCGATCAGGATCCTTGCGCCGTTCGTTTCCACGTAGCAGGCGTTGCCGCCGCTGCCCGAAGCCAGTACGGAGAACCGCATCAGACGTCCTTTGTCGGTCGGGCACCACCCGAAACCCGACGGATCCCGATCAGTCGATCCCGCTGTGGCCGAAACCGCCCTCGTCGCGGCCCGTCCGGTCCAGGACCCGGACCGGCTCGATCTCGGCCTGGAAGACCCGCCCGATCACCATCTGGCCGATCCGATCCCCCCGGTGGATGGTGAAGGGTGCGAGGCCCCAGTTGATGAGCACCAGGCCGATCTCTCCCCGGTAATCGGAGTCGATGGTGCCCGGGGCGTTGACCATACCGATCCCGTGCTTGAGGGCGAGACCGCTCCTGGGGCGGATTTGGCCTTCGTACCCCGGAGGGATGGCGACGGCGATGCCGGTGGGGACCAGCCGGATCTCGCCGGCGCCGAGGGTGAGGTCCTCCGAGAGGGCCGCCCGGAGGTCCATCCCCGCGGAGCCCGGGGTCTCGTAGGTCGGAAGCGGCAGATCCTCCGAGCCGGACAGTCTCTTGACCCCGATGCGAATAATTTCGTTGGCTTCTCGGTTCATCATGGATCCGAACGACTCGCCGCGCGCGGCGCCGGGTCGGCATCTCGAGGGACAACGACGGCTCTCCACCGGGGCCGGACGTCCCGCAAGGGTTCAGGAAAAGCGGAGCACCGCCGGATCCAGGTCCCGTTCCTCGAGGGGGCCCAGGGTGACCAGCGAGACGGTCCCGCTCCGGAAGCAGTCCCGGGCCACCCGGATCACATCCTCGATGCGGACCCTGCCCAGGTTTTCGATCAGCTCGTCGTAGCTCACGTACCGGTTGTACACGTACTCGTTCTTCGCCAGGCGCATCATGCGGTTGTCCGTGCTCTCCGCCCCCAGCAGGATCCCGCCGATCAAATGCTCCCGCATCATCTCCATCTCGGGCTCGCTGAGGTCCCCCTCGAGGACCCGTACGGTCTCCCGCTGCACGACCTCGAGGGCCTCGTTGACCCAGCGGGGGTCCGTTCCCAGGTAGACGCCCAGAAGACCTGTGTCCAGGTAGGCGGACAGAAAGGAGTAGACGGCGTAGGCGAGGCCGCGGCACTCCCGGATCTCCTGGAACAGGCGGGAGCTCATGTTTCCGCCGAGCAGGGTGTTGAGGATTGCCCCGGCGAGACGGTCCTCGCTGGTGAGCTCCGGTGCTCTTCCGCCAAGGCAAACGTGCACCTGCTCGAGCTCCTTGGAATAGCAGAATCTTCCCGGGTGGAGGGTGGGCGACGGCTCGCCGCCGGCCCCTGTGCCGGACGCCAAACGCTCGAAGAGGGGGCGGAACGCGTCCAAGAGTTCTTCGTGACGGATGTTTCCGGCCGCCGCGATGATGATCCGCTCCGGGGTGTAGTACCGTTGGTGGAAATCGAGCAGCAGGTCCTGGTCGAACGAGGCCACGGAGGCCCCGCTCCCGAGGACGCTCATCCCGATGGGGTGGTCCGGCCAGCAGTGGCGGCCGTGGAGAAGGTGGACGTGCTCCTCGGGTGTGTCCTCCACCATACTGATCTCCTGGAGGACCACCTGTTTCTCGCGGTCCATCTCCTCCCGGTCGAACACCGACTGGAGGAAAATGTCCGAGAGGATGTCCACGAGCTGGGGGAAGTGCCGGTCCAGGACGCGCCCGTGAATGCAGGTGTTCTCCTTGCCCGTGAAGGCGTTGGAGAGGCCTCCCACGGCGTCCAGCTCCCGGGCGATGTCCAGGCTCGACCGGCGCCGGGTGCCCTTGAAGATCATGTGCTCGATGAAGTGGGAGATTCCGCTCTCATCGGGCCGCTCGTCGCGGGACCCCACGCCGATCCAGATTCCCAGCGAAACGGAACGGACGTGGGGCAGGCGCTCCGAGAGCACCTTGACCCCGTTGTCCAGGACCGTCTTATGATGCATCTTCCGGCTTCTCTCCCAGGGCGGCCTTCCTGGACAGGGCGATCCGGCCGTTCTTGTCGATGTCGATCACCTTGACCAGCACTTCGTCCCCCTCCTGGAGGATGTCGGTCACCTTGTTGACCCGCTCCTTGTCGAGCTGCGAGATGTGAACGAGGCCGTCCGTTCCCGGAAGGATCTCCACGAAGGCTCCGAAGTCCATGATCTTGCGGACCTTGCCCCGGTAGAGGTTGCCGACCTCGGCCTCCTGGATGAGCTTCTTGATCATCTCGATGGCCACCTCGGCGCTCTCGGCGTCGGCGGCCGCGATGACCACCTTGCCGGAATCGTCCACGTCGACCTTGCACTCGGACATGGCCGTGATCTCGCGGATGGTCTTCCCGCCCGGGCCGATCACCGTTCGGATCTTCTCCGGGTGGATCTGGATCGTGGTGATGCTCGGCGCGTAGGGGGAGATCTTCTCTCTGGACCGGCCGATGGTCTGGTTCATCTTGTCGAGAATGAACAGCCTCGCTTCCCTGGCCTGGGCCAGTGCGCGCTGGAAGATCTCGCGGTTGATGCCGTCGATCTTGATGTCCATCTGTAGCGCGGTGATGCCGTCCCTGGTCCCGGTCACCTTGAAATCCATGTCGCCGAAATGGTCCTCGTCACCGATGATGTCGGTGAGCACGGCCACCTTGTCCCCCTCGGCCATGAGGCCCATGGCCACGCCGGCCACGGCGTCCTTCAAGGGGACCCCGGCGTCCATCATGGAAAGGGAGCCTCCGCAGACGCTGGCCATGGAGGAGGAGCCGTTGGACTCCAGGATCTCCGAGACCACCCGGAGCGTGTACTGGAACTGCTCCACGTCCGGGACCACGGGAAGTAACCCGCGGCGCGCGAGGGCGCCGTGGCCGATCTCCCGCCGCCCGGGGCCGGCGGGCCGCTTGGCTTCACCGACGGAGTAGGGAGGAAAGTTGTAGTGAAACAGAAAGCGGCGGAACGAGTCTCCCAGGATCGTTTCGATCTTCTGGGAGTCCATCTCGGTGCCCAGGGTGGTGAGGACCAGGGCCTGGGTCTCTCCGCGGGTGAACAGGGCCGAGCCGTGCACGCGCGGGAGCACGCCCACCATGCATTCGATGTCCCGGACCCGGTCGAAGGGGCGTCCGTCGATGCGCCGCTCCTCCTCGAGCACCATGCGTCGGATCATCTCCTTTTCCAGATCATGGACCATGTTCTTGATCTCCCTGGACCGGTCCGGGTAGGTCTCGGCCAGCGCCTCCACCACGGCCCTGGAAGCCTCTCGCTCCTTCTGCTGGCGGAGATTCTTGTCCGCCGTGGTGATCACCTCCCGGATACGGCCCTCGGCCTGCTCCTTCACGCGTGCGAGGAGCTCCTCGTCCACGGTGACCGGGGGGAGCTCCCGCTTGGGTTTTCCCACGGCCTCCCGCAGCTCGTCCTGGAGCTTCAGCATGGGCTGCAGCGACTCCTGGCCGAACAGGATCGCCTCGGTCATATCCTCCTCGGACACGAACTCCGAGCCGCCCTCCACCATGACGACGGCGGACCGGTTTCCCGCGACGATCAGGTCGATGTCGCTCTCGTCCCTCTGGGTCATTGTGGGGTTGGCCACGAAAGATCCGTTGACCCGGCCTACGCGCACTGCGGCGATGGGCCCCTGAAACGGGATGTCCGACACCTCCAGGGCGGCCGAAGCCCCCAGGATGGCCAGGACGTCGGCGTCGTTCTCCTTGTCCGTGGAGAGCACGCTCGCCATGATCTGGGTTTCGAAATGGTAGTTGTCGGGAAAGAGGGGACGAAGGGGCCTGTCGATCAGCCGGGCCACCAGGGTCTCGCCCTCGCCGGGCCTTCCCATGTCCCTGCGGAAGAAGTTCCCGGGGAACTTTCCCCCGGCGTAGGACATCTCCTTGTACTCGACGGTGAGGGGAAGGAAGTCGATCCCTTCCCGGACGTCGTCCGTCCCGACCACGGTCACGAGGACGGCCGTGTCGCCGAGGGTGACGACCACGGAGCCGCCTGCCTGCCTGGCAACACGTCCGGTCTCCACGTTCAGCGTCTGGCCGTTGATTTGAATCGATGCGCTCTTAATCATAAAATCATTTCCTTTCCGGAATCATGCGGTTCTACTTACGGATTCCGAGCTCTTTGATGAGGTTCCGGTATCGCAGTACGTCGATTTTCTTGAGGTAGTTGAGAAGCCTGCGGCGCTGTCCCACCAGCTTGAGCAGCCCGCGCCTGGAATGATGGTCCTTTTTGTGCGTCTTGAAGTGATCGTTCAGCGACGTGATTCGGTTCGTCAAAAGGGCGATCTGAACCTCGGGCGACCCCGTGTCTTTGTCATGGAGTTTGAACCGATCAATGATTTCCTTTTTGGCTTCTGGCGTAAAGACCACTTTCATACCTCCTTGGATTGGATGATGAGCCCTCGAGCTCATTGAAACACCCTGATGAGTTTTGTTTTCGCCTCCCCACCGGACGCTTTCGGGGTCGTTTTGATGACTGCGACCAACTCCCCGTCGCAAAGGAGCTGTACGTGCCTTCCGGTGGCGTCTGTATCCTGGCGCCCTGGCAGGACCTCCGCCCGGGCGGGTTGATATCCGTTTCTGATCCTCGCGGCCAAGGCCCGCCCGACGTGGATCGCCTGCATGTCGGGCAGTGACCCGGCCAGTGGGATCAGGTGTTCCTTCAGCTTGTCCCGGCCGCCCTCCCCATGGAGGAGACCGGACTCCAGGGCGTCCTCCACCCGGAACGATCCGCTGGCGACCCTTCGAAGGCCGACCAGGTGAGCGCCCGTGTTCAACGCCTTTCCCAGGTCATGAGCCAGGCTCCGGATGTAGGTCCCGCCGGAGCAGTGCACCTCCACGCTCAGCCGCGGCGGATCCTCCCGGAGAAGCTCGATGCCGTGTATGATCACCCTTCGCTTGTCCAGCCGGACCTCCTGCCCCCTCCGGGCCAGCTTGTAGGCCCGCGTCCCGCCCACGTGCACCGCCGAGAAGGCCGGCGGTGTCTGCTCGATCTCCCCGACGAAACCCTCCAGAGTATCCCTGATGAGCTCCCGGGGCAGCTCCGGAACCGGCTTCTCCTCCACCACCCGGCCTTCGGGATCGTAGGTGTCCGTCTCGACACCGAGGTGGATCACGGCCCGGTACCGCTTGCCGCCCTCCATCAGGAACGGCATGAGCTTGGTTCCCCGCCCCAGCATGAGGATCAGGAGCCCTGTGGAAAACGGGTCCAGGGTCCCGGCGTGCCCCACCTTTTTCAGGCCGGCGATCCGCTTCGTCTTGCGGACCACGTCATAGGAGGACTCTCCCGACGCCTTGTCCACCAGGAGAATGCCGTCCCGCCCCTCTTGCGGAGAGGCTGTCCCGCGTTCCAGAGCCGGCACGATCCTAGGCCTCTCCCTCCCCGGGCTCATCCGGCTCCAGGCTCTCCAGCAGTTTTTCCATCTCCACGCCCCGCACGAGGGAAGGATCGTGCCGGAACTCGAGATCGGGCACGTAGCGGAGCTCCAGCAGTCTCCCGATCTCCCGCTTGATGAACCCCTTGGCGCTCTGGAGCCCCGCCCGGACCTCATCGAGATCCACGCCCTCCCCGAGCGCGCTGAAGAAGACCCTGGCACTCTTGAGGTCGCCGGCCATGCTCACCCCGGTCAGGGTCACGCCCCGAACGCGAGGGTCCTTCACCCTGTGCTCGATCAGCTCCGCGATCTCTCTCCGCAACTGCTCTCCGACCCTTGCGGATCGCTTTCCTGCCGGCAAAACTCACTCCCATCAGCCTTCCTCCCTCGCGGGCCGTGAAACGGCCGTACGAGAGGTCTCGGCTACACATTCAAGATCTCCATGTCGGAATCGACTAGCTCCGCGAGGTGGAGGGATTCCGTAAACGACAGCACCTTCGTGAGCGAGGTATCCACGTGCCTCCGATCGTTTCCCACGGTGCACACGCCCAGCTCGATCCGCTGCCACAGGTCGTTGGACCCCACCTCGGCCACACCCACGTTGAACCGGTGCTTGATCCGGTCCACGATGCTCTTCACGATCTTCCGCTTGCCCTTCAAGGAACGGTTGTCGTGAACCAGGAGCGTGATTTTCAACGTGCCGACCACCATCGGCTACAGCTCCGGCTGAAAAGCTTCGAGCTCGTACACCTCGAGCACGTCTCCCGGCTTGATGTCCTGGTAGTTCTCCAACCCGATGCCGCACTCGTACCCCCTCTGCACCTCCCTGACATCCTCCTTGAAGCGCTTCAGCGAGCTGATCTTCCCATCGAACACCACCACGTCGTCCCGCAGCAGGCGGACGTTGGAGTTGCGAAGCACGTGGCCGTCCGCCACCTGGCAGCCCGCAATGGTCCCGGCCTTGGGGACGTGAAAGGTCTCCTTCACGTTGACACGGCCGATCACGTTCTCGCGGTACTCCGGCTCGAGCATGCCGGCCATGGCGTCCCGGATGTCCTTGATCAGGTTGTAGATGATGTCGTAGTAACGGATGTCGACGTTCTCGCGTTCGGCCACCTCGCGCACCCGCGGGTTGGCCCGGACGTTGAAGCCGATCACGATGGCGCCCGACGCCGAAGCGAGCATAATGTCCGTTTCCGTGAGCGCCCCCGTGGAGGAGTGAATGATCTTCAGCTTGACTTCCTCGGTGGACAGCTTGAGCAGGGAGTCCGAGATCGCCTCGATCGATCCCTGCACGTCCGCCTTGAG
This sequence comes from uncultured Desulfobacterales bacterium, assembly GCA_964454455.1. Taxonomy (GTDB): domain Bacteria; phylum Desulfobacterota; class DSM-4660; order Desulfatiglandales; family HGW-15; genus JAIPEI01. The sequence goes on from CAYVVQ010000011.1 coordinate 40,148, forward strand.
AACGATGTTCAGCTCCTTGACCTCGCCCTCCTTGATCCGTTCGAACAGGTCGTCGAGGCTCACGATGCCCCGCCTGTCGACGCCTTCGCCCCGGGTGAGGCCCTGCCGATGCTCGGCCACCTGCCTGGCGGTCTTCTCGTCCTGCAGGACCACGAAGTCGTCCCCGGCCTTGGGGACGCCGCTGATTCCATAGATCTCCACGGGAACCGAGGGTCCCGCCTGGTCCATTCTCTGGCCCCGGTTGTTGACCATGGCCCGAACCCTGCCGTGGTTTTCTCCACAGATGAAGAAATCCCCCTGCTTGAGCGTGCCGGCTTTGATCAGGACCGTGGCCACGGACCCCCGGCTCTTGTCCAGCCGGGCCTCGACGATGCTCCCCTGGGCCGGGCGGTCCGGATTGGCCTTGAGCTCCAGGATCTCCGACTGAAGGGAGAGAAGCTCCATGAGATCGTCCACCCCTTCGCCGGTCTTGGCGGACAGCTGGGAGTAGAGCGTCTCGCCGCCCCACTCCTCGGGTGCGAGATCGAGCTCGGCCAGCTCCCGTTTGACGCGATCCGGATCGGCTCCCGTCTTGTCCATCTTGTTGACGGCCACGATGATGGGGATCCCCGCCGCCCGGGCGTGATTCACAGCCTCCTTGGTCTGGGGCATGACCCCGTCGTCCGCCGCCACCACGAGCACGATGATGTCCGTCACCTTGGCCCCCCGCGCCCGCATGGCCGTGAACGCCTCGTGGCCCGGGGTGTCGAGGAAAACCACGTCGCCGCTGCCCGTGGAGACGTAGTAGGCGCCGATGTGCTGGGTGATCCCGCCCGATTCCCCCTCGATGATGTTGGAATTCCGGATGTAGTCGAGGAGAGACGTTTTCCCGTGATCCACGTGGCCCATGATGGTGACCACGGGGGGTCTCGGCTTCAGGTCCTCGGGCCTGTCTTCCACCTCTCCGAGGAGATCCTTCATCTCCATCACGTCCAGCTCGAGTTCGTAACCGAAGTCGTCGGCCACCAGGGACGCGGTGTCGAAGTCGATGGACTGGTTGATGGTCGCCATGCCTCCCTGGGCCATAATGCCCCGGATCACCTCCGACGCCTTCACGCCCATGGCCTTGGCCAGGTCGCCCACGGTGACCTGCTCGGGCACCTTGATCCTTCGCTTGATCGCCTTGGGTGTGGTGATCTCGGTACGCTTGAACTGTTTCCCGGTCTCCCGGCCCCTCTTGGCGCCTTTCTTGCCCTTGCGGCCGGGGAACCGGCCCCGGCCCTCGTACAGGGTGTCCCGCTCGAACACCTCCAGCTTGCGACCCTTGACGGCCCCCTTTTTGCCCTGCTCCTTCTTGGCGACCTTCTTTTCTTTCTTCTTCCGGACGGGTTTTCCGTCCTCGTCGAGGGGGGGCGGCGGCGGGACGGCCTCCGGAGCAACGGGCGGCGCGGATGGTGCGGGCTTTCGCCCGGCGGGGACCGCCTCCGCCTCGGCCCTTTTCACCACCTCTTTCAGAGGTCCTTCCTCGGCCCGCTTGATGATCTTGGCCGGCTCTCCGCCGCCCTTCTTCTTTCCCTTCTTCCCCTTGGCCTTTTCCTTCGCCTCGGGCGCCGGCCGCTCCTCTTCCGCCCTCTCCTCCTCGACGGGCTCGGGCTCCTCGGCAACCTCGGGAGCTGCAGCCTCCACCGCTTCCTCCGGCCGCTCGACCTCGACCGGTTCCTCGGGCGCCTGCTCCGCGGTGGCCTTCGCTTCGGGCTCCGGGGCTTCCGCGGGCGCCTCGACGGGCGCGGCCTCTTCCGCGGCGGCCTCGGCGGAGACCTCCTCCCCGGGCTGGACGCGGACGGTCTTCTTGCGCCGGCGGATGACAGTGGGCTTGACCCGCTTCTCCTCAACGACCTCGGACACCTTACCGGTGGCGATGTCCCGGGCTTTCGCGACCTCCGACTCATCCAGGGTGCTCATGTAGTTCTTGATCTGCACTCCGCCGGCAATGAGCTTCTCGACGAGCACCTTGCTCTCCATATTCAGCTCCCTGGCCAACTCGTATACCCTGACTTTCGCCATGTATCCTCCCAACGCGTCGGTTCCGGTTTTCATTGGTTCGATTCGTTCACCCGCGCTCCGCCGCCGATCCCTCTCGCGGCACCGAAACACCGGGGCCTGTCTCAGGTCCCATCCTGGAGCTCGCGGGCCAGCCGCAACGGCGCCTCTGTCCTGAACACCCGATTCAGCCTTCGGTGTGATTTCAGCTTGTCGCGGCAATCGGGCCGGCCGCAGACGTAAGCCCCCCGCCCTGACATCTTCCTTCCGGATGCCTCTCGAATCTCACCGTCGTCGCCCAGAACCAGCCTGGTCAATTGGTGCTTGGGGCGTTTCGCCCCGCAGGAGATGCAGGTTCTGAACGGTACGTGTCCTTCAGTTTTCGTCATTCTCGTCGCTTTCCGGGCCTTCCGTCTCGACAGCGCTCTCGGCTCGAACGCCTTCCCGGCCGGTGTCCGTCTCTTCCCCGGCGGAATCGCCTCCGGCGTCCGCGGACACGTTCTCCCCCTCGGAGGGGCGCCCACCGTCGTCGGTCCCGGCCTCGGCCTGTTCGTCTTCACCTTCGGAAGGTTCCCCGGCCTCGGCCCTCTCTCCTTCGGCCTCGGTCTCAGGGCCCGCAACCTCGCCCTCCTCACCTTCGAGCCGGGCGGCGGCCTCATCCTCTCTTCTCTGCACGTAGCCGGCGGCGCTATGGAGCAGCTTGGACGCCTTTTCCTCGCCGATGCCCCGCACGGTCATGAGCTCCTCCTCGGACGAGCCCGCGACCTCCTCCGCCGAACGGAAGCCGGCCTGGTAAAGGTTGGTCGCCGTCGCCTCTCCCACCTCCTCGAGCTCCAGCAGGGACGCATACGCATCGCGCAGGTTCTGGCTGTAAGCCGTTTCGCTCGCGACGTCCAGGTGCCATCCGGAAATCTTGGACGCAAGGCGAACGTTCTGACCGCGCCGGCCGATGGCGAGAGACAGCTGATCGTCGGGAACCACCACCTCCATGGACCGGTTCGCCTCGTCCACGACCACCCGGACGATCTCCGCCGGGGCGAGGGCGTTGACGATGAACTTCGCCGGATCCGGGTCCCACGTCACGATGTCGATCTTTTCTCCCCGCAGCTCCTGGACCACCGCCTGCACCCGGGATCCCTTCATGCCCACGCAGGCGCCCACCGGATCGATGTCCGAGTCCCTGGAGGCCACGGCGATCTTGGAGCGGCTGCCGGGCTCGCGCGCCACCTGCACGATGGTCACGATGCCCTCCGCGATCTCCGGAACCTCGTTCTCGAACAGTGCGGACAGGAAATTGGGGTGGGTCCGAGAGAGGATGATCTGGGGCCCCCGGCTGTACTGCTTCACATCGAGGATGTAGGCCCGGATCCGGTCGCCCTGCCGATAGGTCTCGCGGGGAATCTGCTCCTTGGGCGGCAGCTCGGCCTCGGCCCGCCCGAGGTTGGCGATGATGGCCCCCTTGTCGAAGCGCTGCACGATGCCGTGTATGATTTCACCCTTGCGGTCCTTGAAGTCATCGTAGACGATGTTTCGCTCCGCTTCCCTGAGCCGCTGCATGATCACCTGCTTGGCGGACTGGGCGGCGATGCGGCCGAAGCGGTCCGTGTCCATCTTGATGCCGACGGCGTCCCCCAGCTCGAACTCCGGGTCGAGCTTGCGGGCCTCCTCCATGGAAATCTGGAGATCCTCGTCCTCGACCTCTTCAACGACCTCCTTGAACTCGAACACCTCGATCTCGCCGAGCTCCTCGTTGAAGTTGACTTCGAGGTCGTAGTTCTGCCCCATTTTCTTGCGGGCCGCGGCCTTGACGGCCTCCTCGAGGGTCTGGATCAGGACCTCCCGGTCCAGGCCTTTCTCCCGGCTCACCTGGTCGACGACTCTTAGCAGTTCCGAAATCATGTTACCTTCTCTCCAGACGTGGGGTTTTTGATGCTCGGCTCGCTCGGAAACGGCGTACCCGCAACGGCTCGACGGCCCTCTTCGAGGGACGGATCAGAACTCGTACACCAGGTTGGCCTTCTCCAGCTCCTCGAGGACGAAGGACTGCTCCGTCCCGTCCACGAGGAGGGTAATCACGTCTTCCTCCACCCGCTCCAGCCGTCCGGTGAAGTTTCGGCGGCCCTCCTTCGGCCGGGCCGTTCGGATCTTCACCTTCCGACCGATCGCCCCGCGAAAATCCTTCAGCTTCTTCAAGGGCCGGTCGAGTCCGGGCGACGAGACCTCCAGCACGTACCCGTGAGGAATTATGTCGCGGACGTCGATCAGGTCCCCGATCTCCCCACTCACGGCGGCGCAGTCATCGATGGTCACCCCGCCCTCCTTGTCGATGAAGAGCTGGAGCACCCACCGGCCGCTCTTCATCACCCAGGCCACATCCACGAGCTCGTAGCCCATCTCCTCGAGGATCGGCGCGACGAGGTCGGTCACTTCCTGTGTGACGGTGCGGGCGTCCATAACCATACCCGGACATCGTCCCGGTGCATCTCGCACACGGGATCGAGCCTGATTCCACCCGCCCACCGCGGGCCGGCACAGTGAGGTTCGGAGGCGCTGCGGATCGGTTGCCGGATCGAGGTTCGCCCACAACAGAAAAAGCGGGCGAAAGAACCCGCTTCCTCATTGCAGACGCGTGGGTCACTGGCCAATTGCGCCAGATCCATACGGAGATGGGCAATCACAACACCAGTCCGCAATTTGAAGTAAGGTTCAGCCTCTCGGGCCGACCGGAAACCTCAAAAAGGGAATCAGGTCTTTCATCGGGAGATGGAGCGGGCAACGGGGATCGAACCCGCGACCCCAAGCTTGGGAAGCTTGTGCTCTGCCAGCTGAGCTATGCCCGCCTTCGCATCCCGCGCTCCCCTGCGGGAGCGTTCAATGCAACCACTCTGATTCACAAAGGCTTCATTATAAGGTCGAAAACAGCGAAGTCAAGCAGTTTATCGAGCCTCTACTTCGAGCCCGGGACGTCCCGCGCACCCCCCGGGCCGTTCGGATGGAGGCGGCCGGAAGGCCTTGACAGATCCCCTTGAGAATATTACTCTTTAACGGGTTCGCAAAAACCCGCTCACCCGCCGCTGGGCGCGCTTTAACCTATTGAAATCCCAAGGGCAGATCTCGAGGCTTCGGGCTTTTTGCGACGTCATCACTATTTCGAAATGAATCGGGCGATTGCCGATCCTGCCGAAGAAACCGGATTTCGTGAGCGGAGAACCGCCGATGCTCGAAACAGTGCGCCTTCCCCGGCAGCCCCGGGAAAGGCTCGCCGGAACGAAGGAGAAGGACGCATCCTTGGAAGACGCCTCCGGCCCCGGTTTGATGGGCCTCATCAAATCCTTTCTTCGCAAAAAGCCCTCTCTCAGCAAGGGCTCGGACCTCACCGAAGAGATCCATGACCTCATGGACGAAGGCCGAGCCAGGGGTTTCATCACCGGCGAAGAGTCGGACATGGTCTACGGCGTGCTCGACCTGAAGGAGACCACGGCCCACTCCATCATGGTCCCGCGTACCGAGATCTCCGCCGTGCCGAGGGACGCCACCCTCGAGGAGGTGATCCGGCTGGTCAACGACTGCGGTCACACCCGCATTCCCTTCTGCGACGGGACCGTCGACCGGATCGTGGGGATCCTCCATGCCAAGGACCTGCTCCGGCTCTGGGGGCGCCCCCCGGACACCCGGATCCCGCCGGATATCCTTCGTCCCCCCTTCTTCGTCCCCGGGACCACACCGGTCATGAACCTGCTCCGGAACCTCCAGGAGAAGCAAACCCATCTGGCCATCGTGGCCGACGAGTACGGAGGAACCGCCGGGATCATCACCATCGAGGACATCCTCGAGGAGATCGTCGGCGAGATCATGGACGAGCACGACAACGAGGAGTCCCTGATCAGCGTCATCGACGAGGACACGGCCGTGGTGGACGCTCGCCTGGAGATCGAGAAACTGGAGAAGCATTTCGCTATCGAACTCCCCGAGGGCGACTTCGAGTCCGTGGGCGGATTCATCATCCACCTGCTGGGCAAGATCCCGGAAAAGGGGGAGCAGATCACCTTCGGGAACCTGGAAATGACGATCCGTTCCGCCGACGAACGGAAGATCTACAAGATCAAGGTCACCCGCCACGAGCCCGCCGAAGCGCCTTTTGCGAATGCCTGATGGCGTCGCAAAAAGCCCTGAACCTTGAGATCTGCCCTAGAAATATCAATAGGTTATGG